>NZ_PUQF01000017.1:0-110607 GCF_003331015.1 Enterobacter sp. GER_MD16_1505_Eko_090
TCACGGCTGAGCGTGCTGACGTCCTGCTTCTGGTTAGCCTGGTCGCGAACAATGATAGCACCGTCGGCTACCGCTGATTGCGTGGTCCCTTCAGCATGGCCGCCACCGCCCATTCCTGCCAGCATTGTGCTGGCCATGTTGCTAACCAGATTACCCGCAACCCCGGCGCCGCTGCTGAAGCCGACACCCTGATGTTCAACCTTATACTCCGCCTTATTGTTGATGTCCGTAAAGCCCAGCGTACCGGTCTCAAGGCGGTTTTTGTCTGCATCAGCACGGCTGGCAATCACCGCACCGTCCAGCTGCGTATGGTTGCCAACGTTAATATCAAAGCCGCCTTTGCCAGCGAAGATCCCGGTCTGCTCCTGGACCGAGTCGTAGTTGCTCTTCATCTTGTCGCGGCTGATGCTAAAGCTGCCGCTACCGCTGCCCGCTCCCCAGGTGTAGCTTGCACCCGCATTCATACTCTGCTGTTTGCTGTTGTATTTGTCGCTATCCTGCAGGCTGCTGAGGGTCAGGTCGCGCCCGACATCCGCCGTGACCTTATCGCCGTTGACCTGCGCGCCTTTAAGTACCGTATCGCGGCCGCTGGTCAGGTTGACGTTCTGTCCGGCATCCAGCGTCGTTTCGTTCCAGGAGGTTCCATTGCCTTTTTCGCTGCCTCTGGCGGCGTTTACGCTGGCAGAGACGGTGATGCCCGCGCCATTCGGACCGGCGGTAATACCGATCCCGATTGAGCCACCCTTGCTGGAGTTACTGCCCGTCAGTTTGTTGGTGTCGGCTGCACTCGTCAGGTTGATATCCTGAGCCGCATTGAGCGTCAGATCCTTGCCAGCCTTCAGCTGGCTGCCCGCCACGGTAATATCACCGCTGTTGGCAGCGTTGCCCTGACCTGTCGCCGTGATGGCGAGGTTACCCCCGGCATTCAGCGTGCTGCCGGTCGTTTTGTCCTGCTCCGAGTGTGAGGTGGATTTAGAGGACTGTCCGCCAATGGAGGCCATCACGCCGAACGCGCCATTGTTGGTGGGATCGCTGCCGTTAGCCGCTTCAGCGAGACGGTTGGCCTGCACGGCCTGAACACCCGACAGTGCCGCTTTGGTCGCCTGAAGTGCGGCGAGACGGCCATCGCTCTGGTCTTTCACCGCCATTGCCGTGCTGGCCGCAGTGTTCACCGCGTCACCCACTGCGCCGGAGAGGGCAATCGTCAGGCCACTGCTTTTCTGCTTGAAGGTTTGATCGCTGGTGAGCCTGTCGTGGCCCGGCTCGATCGTCACGCTGTCTCCGGTGAGCGCCATATTTTTGCCAGCCACCAGATCCGCGCCGCCGACATGCAGCTGATTACCGGCGGCAATATCAACGCTCCCCCCCGTCGAGCCCACCGTACTGAAGCTCTGGCTCTGGGTGGTGCCCTTCTCACGGAGATCCTGGGTACTTTTGCTGCTGCCGATGGTGAAACCAATCCCACCCGAGCCCATCAGGCCGGATTTTTTCTCTTCCTTAAAGCGCCAGGAGGTGTCGGTGTTAGTGGCTGCAACGATATCAACGTTGTTGCCCGCCTTAAGCTGCACGTCGCCATCGCCCGCCACGGCGGAGCCTGACACCCGCAGGTTATTACCCGCCACCACCTGCACGTTATCGCCGCTCAGCAATGAGCCGGATTCACGCGTCGCGCTGTTCTCCTCGATGGTGTGGGTGGTTTTCTTGCTCAGGAAACCTTTCCTGGTTTTGGTCTGCTCTTTGTAGTGGTAATCGCTGTCGGTAGCGGTGGCGAGATTTATGTCCCGCCCTGCGCCCACGCCAATATCCCCGTGTGCTGTGACCTGCGCCGCCTGGGTATTAACATCACGGTTCGCAATGATTGTGGTGCTGCTGCCGCTGGCGATCTCCGTTCCCTGCTGGCGCACGGACTGGTTGATCTCGACTTTTTTCTTCGCGCTATATTTATCGCTGGTTGTGGACTCTGCCGCCAGCAGATCGATATCCCGTCCGGCCTGCAGCCCCACGCGATCCTGTGCGGCAAGCGCCGCGGCGTTACTGTGCAGATCGCGGCCTGCGGCCAACGTCAGATCGTCGCCAGCGCTAATGACCGTACGCGTATTATCCGTCTTCAGGGAGTCCGTTTTCGCGGTCTGGCTGTGGCGGCTATTCTGCGCCACATCCAGCACCAGATCGTTACCCGCCCAAAGCGCAGCGCTGCCTCCGGCCGTCAGATTACTGCCCGTAACGTTCAGATCGTGACCTGCCTGCAGGCCAAGGTTGCCTCCGCTGGTGACCGTACTGCCCTGGTTGGTGACGGTCTCATTGAGATTGCGGCCATAACGGTCGCGCGTCACCAGTTGATTCCCTGTAACAGAGATATCATCCAGCGCTTTTAGCAACATATCGCCGCCAGCACTGAGGTTAGCGCCGATATTGTTAATATCTTTCCCGGCGCTCAGGGTCAGGCTGTCCGTCGCTTTGATGGAAGCAAGTGCGCCCAGGTCGGTTTGCGTCAGCGAGACGGCCTGGCTGTTCCATCCGTTCGTAGCGCCCGAGATATTCCACTGGTTGGTCAGCGTCTGGTTAATAATGCTACCCCCCACGCTTTCAAGGCTAACCGTCTGCCCGCTGATGGTGGAACCCACGTTATTGATATTGCCCAGGGCGCTAAGCTGCAGGCTTCCGCTGGAACCGATCAGGCCACCATTGATGTTGTTGATTGTGCTCTGGCTGCTGGCAGCCAGCAGGCTTTTACCCTGCAGCGTACTGCCGTCATTCGTGATGCTGCCGGCATTAAGGATCACCTGGTTCCCGGCGATAATGCTCCCTTTGTTAAACGCCACGTCCTTCGCCGACAGGTACAGCCTTGGCACGAGGACATTTTGCCCCTCAATCACCGTGTTTTCCCACCACAGGATACTGGAATCCAGCGAGGCAACCTGCTCTTCCGACAGGCTGACGCCGAGCTGTAACCCCAGCTTGTCACGGGCCTGAGCGGCGCGATCGATCAGATACTGCATCTGCTCAAGGTCGGAGCCCACGCCGTTAACGTAGCGGCTACCGGTCTCGTTCAGGATCTGATTGCTGACGTAGCGGGTGTCGAAGGCCGCATCGCCCAGGAAACGGTAATCATATTCCGGACGCAGATTCAGACGCGCCAGGAAATAATCCGACCCCAGGAACTGCGTGGTATCGGTATAGGTTGTTCGGGTTTCCTGCGGCGCCGAAGGCGGCGTTGTCCCGGCCAGCTTGTACAAATCATTAAACAGGCTGCTATCCAGCTGCCCTAAACCCGCCAGTTTCGGGTTGGTAACAATGAGATACGGGCTTTTCGGATCGCGGTTTGCCACAAAATAGCCGTTATTGTTGGCCGGTAGCGGATAGTCGCTCAGCTTAATCGGTGAACCATTGCTGGTCAGCGCTGGGGCAACCGACGAGATATCGGTAAGCGAAACAGGACGGTAGTTATAACCCGGTGGCGGAGGCGTTTTCCCGCCGCTGGAAAGCGAAATGATCTGAGCCGTTACCGCAGCGATTTCACCGATCTTATCGCGGGAAGCCAGCGCGGACGTTCCGCTTGTTCCCGACTGCTTCTGCCCCGCCAGTGCTACGGCATCGCTGGCAATAGTCGTATGCTTGCCACCCGTGCTGCCGAGAACCACCAGGGCTGCACCGGTCCCGGTCAAATCAACCGGCGTACCGTTCGCACCGTTCTGGGAGGTTAAGCCTGCAGCCTGCAGGTGAACGTCAGCCAGCTTGCCGCCAGCCTGGCCAAAATCGCCGATGCTCTGGGGACGATTATCAATCGATGCCAGACCATTATTACCGGCATTGCGGCTGGTGAGCGCTTCCGCATTGCCTATGCCACTCCCACCGCCGGGCAGGTTAATGGTCGCCTGCGGTGCGGCAACGCTTTGGCTGCTTGCCGCGCCGAGCCCGGTGGCCTTAGCGCCAGACGCAACGGTCGGGCCGCCAGACAGGTTCAGCCCGGGGGCACTGAGGCCAGGCTTATAGCCCGGGGCGTTCGCCGTGGTGGAGGTATTGCTGATATTGTTGCTGAAGCTGGCGACTACCGCGCCGCCGGCCTGGATAACGGCGCGATAAACGTCTCCGCTGGCCCCTTCAGTGGTCACACTGTCAAGAACATAGCTAATCGACTTCGATACCAGCTTGTCATAGCTTCGCGTGGTCTCATCAGGTCTGCGGGCATATTTATCGCCTACCCCATAGCGATAAACGTTATAAACCGTCGACGTGCCGTTTAGCCATGACTGGTTATTTAAGGTACTTCCTGAAAGCTGAATATTTCTGTTCGCCAGAATCGACGACGCCATATTTTCAACGTTATCAGACCGGGCGATGATGTCTCGGCCGGACGCAATGCGGGACTGCTGCCCCTTCGCGCTCACGGATACCGAAACGGTTTTAACGGCAACTTTTTGAACATCCGCGTCTTCATAAGGCGCATAGTTGCCAAGCATTTCGCTCCAGTCGTCACCGTGGCCGTGATAACTCTGTCCTTCCGTCACATAAATACCGTACTTGCCGGTACCGGAAGAGGAAATCCAGTCCACAGGAATATCCGCCGTTCCACCCTTAACCCAGGACGGTGCGATATTCGTTTCGCTCTGGGCTGCATTGAGCCCATCCCGCTCGTTTACTAAATGCCCGGTCAGGATTGAAATGTCGCCACGCTGGGTTTCAATACTGCCTGAAGTATTCACGACCTCCGCGCTAGCGTTACCTGCGCTGTCGCGCTGCATCCACAGGCTGTTGCCGGCCAGAATATCGCCGCGCGCGTTACGGATGCTGTTCGCCAGCAGGCTCATATTATTGCCCGCGTACAGCAGAGCGCTATTCAGCAGCGTGCTTCCGGCGCTGGCGATCAGATCGCCTGCAGTTCCGACAAACCCTGCGTTATTAATACCGTTCAGGCTGCTCAGGCGCAGCGTACCGCCCGCCTCGACGCTGCCTGTACCATTCAGGTTTAGCTGCCCTGCGCTAAGCTGGCTTTCGCCATAGCCCGCCCGCAGCTGGCCGTTATTATTCAGCGTACCCGCAGCGGAAAGCTGTATCCCCTTGCCCTGCATCAGGCCATTGGTCGTGATATCGCCCTGGCTGGTGACGGACAGCGTATTCCCCGCGGCCAGCGTAGTCAGCTGATTATAGGAAGCCTTGCTCGCGAGGGTGAGGTCCCCCAGCGCCACAACCTGCCCCTGAAGGCCGGTATTAGTGGCGTTAATCGCCAGGTTACCCTGGCTAAGCATCCGGGCAGCAGCAGCGTTATTGACCTGCGAGGCGGCAATCCCAAGATTCTGGGTGGCGTATACCGTACCGTTATTATCGAGCTGGCCCGGATTAACCGTCAGGTTCGCGCCCTGCAACATGCCGTTGTTTACAATATAATTACCACCGAGCGTTCCCTGCTGCTGTGCCAGCACCGTACCGCTGTTGTTCAGCGAACCGGCGTTGAGCCACAGCGCAAAGCCCTGCACCCAGCCGCTGTTGGTCAGCCCCGGCGTATTCAGCGTTAGCGTTGCACCACTGAGTAACTGCCCCTGATTACTGCCGCGATCGCGCAGGTCAAGCTGCGTATTACCGTTCCCCTGTAGCGTACCGTCATTATTCAGCGTCTGTGCGCCCAGCTGGAAAGCGCCCTGGCTCAGCATCACGGCATTGCGTCCGTTATCGACGTTACCGCGCAGCGTGGCGTTGAGCGCGGTATTCGCCTCCATGCGGCCCTGGTTATTCAGGCTACCGGCATTCAGCGCCAGGGTGCTCCCCTGGATATGACCGAGGTTGGTCAGGATATTGGCGCCCATGCTGAGCAGGCCGTTGCTTAACAGCTTCGCACCCGCCTGCTGGTCAAGATCGCCGCTGAGCGTGACGCCAAGGCCATCGGCACCGCTGATGCTGCCGCTGTTACTGAGCGAACCGCCCGACAGCGACATCTTCTTCGCCAGCATTTGCCCCTGATTCTTCAGCGTTGGCGCCCCGAGCGTGGCCGTCCCGTTCGCCACCATTGAGCCCGTATTGACCAGGGAGGAGGTCAGCGCGAGATCCGTATTTCCCGCGCTTTGCAGCGTGCCGTTGTTCTGTAACTGCCGGGCGTTAACCTTCAGGTACTGCGACTGCCACAGACCATCATTCGTGATGCTCTGCCCACCCGCCAGCAGCGTTCCCTGCGTTTTCATTGATGCACCGGCCCGGTTGGTCAGCCCCTGAAGAGGTTGAAGCGTCAGGGCGTTCAGACCAATCACGGAACCGGCGTTATCGACCGTACCACTATTTACCGTCAGGGTACTGCCCTGAAGGCTGCCCCCGTTTGACAGGCTGCCGCCGTCCAGTATCAGGTCACCGTCAACCAGCAGAGAACCCTGGTTATTCAGCGCCCCCGCAGCAACGCGCGTACTCCCCTGGCCAAGCAGGCGACCCGTGTTGGTCAACTGGTTATCAATCTGAGCGGTCAGTCCGTCGGTACCGAGTACGCTGCCGCTGTTGTTCCAGCCACTCGCGTTCACGCCGAGCCGTTGCCCCTGCATTATCCCGCCATTCGCGAGCTGACCGGCCTTAAGCGTCAGCTGTCCGCCGGAAAGCAGTTTCCCGCCGGTCAGGTTGTTCAGCGTCGGGGCGGTAATCGACAGCCCGCCGTCGCCCTGAAGCACGCCGCGGTTATTCAGGATATTGACCGCCAGCGTGGCATTACTCGCCGCCAGCTGACCTGCGTTATCCAGCCTTGCGGCCGTCAGGTTCAGCCCCTGCTGAGCGAGCAGCCGTCCACTTTGTTGGTTCGTCAGCTGGTTGCCGATATTCAGGCCCAGATCGCGCGCCTGCACGATGCCCTGGTTGTCGAGATTATCGAGATTAAGCGTGAGCCCCTGCTGCGAAAGCAGCAGCCCCTGGTTGGTCAGCTGCGGCAGGGAAAGCGTCAGCGCCCCGCCGGTGATAATTTGCCCGCCGGTCTTATTGTTAAGTACCAGAGTTGATGGCGTCAGGGAGTTCAGCGCCAGCGCGCTGTTACCCTGCAGCAAGCCGACGTTGGTCAGCAGATTGGTGATGATATTCACCGAATCTCCCGCTAACGTGCCCTGGTTGTTAAGGCTGGCGGCGCTCAGGGTCAGATCTTTTTGTGCCACCAGGCGTGCATTGCCGCGGTTCACGACGTCGCCGGTGAAGCTTAGCCCCACACGGCTCCCTTGTAGCGTTCCCTGGTTATCCAGGGTGGCTCCAGAAAGGACCAGCGCCTCTTTTACAGACATCAGCCCCAGGTTGACCATCTGCGGGATGGAGAGATTCAGCGAGCTGCCGCTAACAATTTGCCCGTTCGTCAGATTGTTGAGCCGCGGCGTGTGCAGCGCCAGCGCGCTGTCTCCCTGCAGGATGCCGTTGTTGTCGATCTGGCCGCTGGTAAGCTCGACACTCATTGCGGCAAGCACACCGTTATTCGTCAGGCTGGCGCTCTGGCTGCTAAGTTGACGGGTCGCCAGCAGCTTGCCCCCGCTCTGGTTATTCAGCTGTTGCGCGACGTTAAGATTTAACGCTCCGGCAGACAATGTGCCCAGGTTGCCAAAGCTGCCGGTCGTCAGCGTCATATCCTGACTCGCCTGAACGAGCCCGCCGTTGGTAAACTGCGGCAGATCGAGATTAAGCGAGCCGCCGGACAGAATTTGTCCACCGGTAAGGTTATCCAGGGCCCGGGTATCGAACGTCAACGCAGCGCTACCCTGCAATAAACCGCTGTTGCTGATGCTGTCCGATTGCAGGTTAAGCGTACCCGCCGCCAACTGCCCGCGGTTATCTACAGCGCCTGCGCGAATATCAAACCCGGCCTCGCTGAGTAACGTTCCGCTGTTTGTTAGCGTGCTGCTGACGTTCAGGCTCGCGCCTTGCTGGCCAAGCAGCGTCCCCTCGTTATTCCAGCTTCCGGCCTTAACGTTCAGCGTCCGGCCCTGTAGCGTACCGGCGTTATCGCCCTTATCCCCGGCAATCGTCAAATCGCCGCCGCTTAACAGCTGTCCGACGATCAGGTTATTAATCACTTTGGCAGCAGGCGTCTGCGCGGCGTCAACACTTCTCAGGCCCGAGGTCTGTGCCGCTTGACCCTGGATCGCCAGCCCACTGTTACCCTGCACCAAGCCGCTATTGTTCAGGATCCCTAGAGCCAGGTGCGCATTATCTGCCGCCAGCGTGCCGCTGTTGGTTAACGTATTGCCGTCAAAAGCCAGCGCCTGGGTGGCAAGCACTTTGCCCGTGTCCCGGTTGGTCAGCGCGTTTTTTACCGCGAGGGTCAGCGTGTCGGCCTGAATCACACCGCTGTTAGTCAGCATTGCGCTCGTGAGATTTAGCGCCTGTTTGGCCAGAAGCGTACCAACGTTGCTGAACGCGTCTGCAACGAGATTCAAAGCACCATTGCTTTGCAGCGTCCCGGTATTGTTCAGCTCTCCGGTGCTCACGCTAACCGTGTTTGCTGCCAGAATACCGCTATTATCGAGCTGACTGGCGTCAAGCTGCAGCTTGCCCTGGCTCAGCATTTGCCCGCTGATGGTCGCGGTATTATCCACATTCAGCGTCAGATCGCCTTTACCTGTCAGCGAACCCGCATTAGTGAAATCCACGCCGTGCAGGAGAGCGTTCTGCCCCTGCATCAGGCCATTGTTGTTCAGCTGCTGGCCGGTAATATCGAGCAGCCCACCGCTTAATATCTTGCCTGCTTGATCGTTATCGAGGCCGGTAACGGCAAGTTTAAGACCAATATCCCCCTGCAGCAGGCCGCTATTTTGCCCATGGCCGGACGTAATAATGACGTTGTTGCCGATAAGCTGTCCGTCGTTACGCCAGCTTCCGGCGTTAAGCGTCAGCAGGTCGTCTGCAAACAGATGCCCCTCAGGCTGATTGTTTACCTGACCGGACAAATTCAGTTGCACATTCAGTGCTTCCAGACCACCGCGGTTATCAAGAGAAGTCCCGTCCAGGCGCAGGTTTTTCCCCGTCGACATCAGCCCGTCATTGATCAGCGCAGGTACCGTCAGCGCTATATCATCGCCTGCTACCAGCGAACCGCTCTTTTGATTGGACAATGAGGCGGCGGAGAAGCTGAGCTTGCCGTCGGCCTGAATTAATCCGCTGTTATTTGCCTGCCCCACTGCGCTGTCGATGTTAACGGTTGCAGCAGCAATTACCCCGGTATTAGAAAGCGCCCCGCTTTTCAGGCTGAGGGAATTCTGGCTGATAAGGCGCCCATCGTTGTTGAAGGCCCCGGCGAACAGAATATTCAGCGCCTCGCGGCCCAGCATTTGTCCGCGGTTAACGCCGCCAGACTGTCCACCTGCGAGCGTCAGGCTTTTCCCCTGCACCCGGCCAGCGTTATCCAGACGGTCAACATTAAGTCCCACATCACCATCGCTCAGCAATTGGCCGCTGGCGATGTTGTTCAACTGGCTGCCCTGCAGGCCGAGGGACTGGTTTCCCTGAATCAGCCCGCTATTTGTTAAGCTGCTAACCGCAAGACGCGCGTTACTGCTGATAAGCTTCCCGGCGTTATCACCGCTGGCGGCGTCAATCGAGAGGATATCGTCTGCCAGCAGTACGCCACTGGTCTGGTTATTCAGCGTCTGTACCGACGTTAACGCCAGATTGCCCGCTTCAATATTGCCGCCATTCGTTAGCGTCAGCGCGTCGATAGCCAGCCCCTGACTGACCGAAATCAGCCCGGCGTTGACCAGCCGATCAACATGTAAACTACCTCCGCTGCCGCTCATTTCTGCGCCTGCAGTATTATTCAATTCCCCGGCGGTGAGCGACAGACCGTTGATAGCAAGCACCTGGCCGCTGTTATCCAGCCGCCCCGCACCGATCTGAACCGTGTCCCCCTGCAGACGTCCGGCGTTCCCTCCCTGCACGGTATTCAGGGTGAGCGCACCGCCGCTCAGGAGTTGACCACCTGAAAGGTTATCCAGCGTCTGGCTGCTGACGGAAAGCCCCTGATTTCCCTGCAATAACCCCGCATTTGACAGAGTATTGGCGATTATCGTGCCTGAGCGGCTAATCAGCTGCCCCCGGTTGGTGAACTCAGGTGTCGACAGGTGAAGCGAATCATCTGCCAGCAGCACACCTTTCGCCTGGTTATTCAGCTGCTGGCGCAGCGTCAGCTGTAAATCCTTCGCCTCGATGTTCCCAGCGTTGTCCAGCGTCGCGGCCTCGATAGCCAGCCCCTGGGTGACCGAAATCAAACCGGCGTTAATCAGGTCGGGAATGGCAAGTCTTAGCCCGCTGCCGCTGATAATGCTGCCCTGCTTCTGGTTATGGAGTGAGGAGGCGGTAAAACCAAACAGCTGGTCACCCTGTAGCAAACCGCTATTGGTCATCTGCCGGGTGTTGATGTTCAGCTCGGGCGCCGCGATCTGCCCCTGGTTATCCAACTGCTCGCTCGTAAGGCCCAGTTTGCCTTTGCTGAGCAAATTACCGCTATTGGTGAGGCTTTCGGTTCCGCTCAGGCTAAGCGCAGATAATCCCAGCATCTGGCCATTGTTATCCGCCTTTCTGGTATTCAGTCCAATAGTCTCGCCCTGCACCTTACCGGCGTTGCTGAACCCTAGGGTCTCATTGAACGTCAGCGTACCGCCGCTGACGACTTCGCCTTCGGAGGCATTGTTAAACTGCTCACCGTCAGCGACAAGTGCCGCGCTCCCCTGCAGCAAACCCTTATTGACGAGCGTCTTCGCGTTCAGCGTCGCGCTTTCCGACATCAGACGTCCGTCGTTACTGAGCTGCGGCGTCGCGAGCTTCAGGCTGCGCTGGGCCAGGAGGATCCCCTCAGCCAGGTTATTCAGCTTTTCGCGCAGCTTTAGCTGCAGATCCTGAGCTTCAATCCGCCCGTTGTTATCCAGCGTTAACGCATCAATGGCAGCGCCTTGCTGAGCGGAGATCGCGCCAGCATTAACCAGCTGCTGTACGGTAACGGCCAGGCCGCTGCCTGCCTGAACAGTGCCGGAAAGCCCGTTTGCCAGCGCGCCGACATTCAGATCCAGCGCCCCGCCGCTTTGCAACCAGCCGTCGTTAGTCAGGCTGTTGCCGCTAATGCGCAGATTTTCTGCCGTGACGCCGCCGAAATTAGCAAACTTCCCGGCGTTCACGCGGCCAGTCTGCTGGCTGACAAGCCGCCCGTCGGCGAGGTTAGTAAACGTATCGCGGACATTGACCGACAGATCGTCCAGCCCCGAAGCCTGACCCCCGTTGCTCCACTCCCCGGCGTCAATCGTCAGCGTTTTGCCCTGAACGCTGCCCGCGTTATCAAACGCCGGGGTCGTAAGCGCCAGCGACGCTTCCGCCAGCAGTACGCCGCCTTGCTGATTACTTAATTTCTGACCCGCTTTCAGCGCCATCGACTGGGCTTCAAGATTGCCGCTGTTCGTCAGCATCAGGCTTTCAATGGTTAGCCCCTGCTTCACCGAAATCAGCCCGGCATTCACCAGTTGTGGGATATTCAGCGTCAGCCCGCTGCCGCTGATGATTTTTCCCCCGCTCTGGTTAGCCAGCCTTGTGGAAGCGAGCTGCAACGTTTGCCCGCCCTGCAGCAGGCCGCTATTGTCGAGGGTATTCGCGTTCAGGTTCAGAGCGGATGAGGCCACTCTCCCGGCGTTATTGAACACTGGAGCGGTCAGGTCGAGTGTATTTTCGGCGAGCACGCTTCCGGAGGCCGTGTTGGTAAAGGCGTTATTTAGCGTCAGCGCCAGCGCGCTGGCAGCCAGCTGGCCGTCGTTGGTGAAGGTATTTCCCGTCAGCGTGAGCCCGTTACGGGCCGTCATTTTGCCGCTCGCGTGGTTATCCGTATGCCCGGTAATGGCAAGCGTTAAGGCATCGCTATCCAGCGAACCACTGTTGGTCAACTGGCTGGTATTAAGCTGCAGCGTTTTCTGCGCCAGCAGCGCCCCTCCGGCCTGCTGAACAATGGTTTCGGCGCTCAACGCCATGGCATTATCCGCCTGCAGGGTGCCGCTGGTGTCAATCTGGTTAGCCTGCAGAGAAACGTTGCTGCCGCGGCTCGTACCGCGATGCGTTAAGCTGCCGGCAGCGAGCGTCAGGTTGCCTTTTGCAGCCTGGACACCGTCCAGCCCGGCGGCGTTATGCGCCTGCAACAGCATATCGCCCTGCGACTGAAGCTGTCCGCTCGCCAGCGTCGTAAGTCGGTCGCCGCTGAAGGACAGATCGCCCTGGGCCAGAACCTCCCCGGCGATCTGCGCATCACCCGCATTGAGCTGCAGGCTGCCCCCGCTGGTCAGCGTGCTCCCCTGAAGAGCGCTGAATTGACGGCTGGTGAGCGCGAGATTCTGTTTCCCACTGACCAGCCCGTTGTTTATGACGCTGTCAGACTGCAGCCCGAGCCTGCCGGTGGATAACAATTGCCCGTTTTGCCCGATATTCAGCGCGCCAGTACCGCTAACGCTCAGATCGCTATCGCTGCTGAGCATGCCGTCAATCCAGGCATCCCCCGTTGAGATCTCCAGCACGCCGCCGGCCAGCAGTTGACCAGTATGGTTAAGCGTGCCCAGATCGAGCCGGGTATTTTTCTGCGCCTGTACCGCACCGCTATTGGTAAAACCTCCCGCCTTCACGTTTAGATCGCCGTTCGCGGTCATTTTCCCGCTGTTAGCGAGCTGGCCTGCGGAAAGAGAGATACCGCTGCCTGCCACCATCTTACCCGCATGGTTTGCAGCCCCTGCGACGTTAGCCTGAATGGTGCCAGCCGCATTAACCTCACTGGTGGTATCTGCGGTAAGCGAACCAGAGTTCAGGCTGATGTTTTTACCCGCCGTTAACGTACCGTTAGCGACGCTCAGCTTTCCATTACCGGCAAGCGTAATATCCCCGTCGCTAAGCAGTTTGCCGTTCGTTACCGCCACGTCTGAACGGCTGTTGATCAGCATTGCTCCCGTACTTTTATGTTCGCCGCTGAGGACAACGCTATCCGCCTTCGCCGTCAGGCTACCGCTTGCAAGGCTGTTATTCACCATCAGCTTACCGTTGGTATCCAGCGTAATATCGCCCTGTCGGGCGTTAAGATCCCCGAGGTTAACCCCGACGCCTTTTTCGCTGGAAACAAGACGGATACGGTTGGCGTACATCCCGCCGAGCGCGCCGGTATCCACGGCTACCACAGGTGCGGCCCCCTCGCCGGTAATCGGCGTGACGCTGCCGTCGGCGGCAACCCGGTTGGCGCCCACGGTCGCGGTCAAATCTTTCGCATGAATCGCGGCGTTCACTTCCGTTGCGCGCGCAATAATCGACAGCGCGTCGCTCTTGCTGGCATCCAGCCCCTGGCCTTCAACCGTGATGGCGCCTTTCGTCACCTCCAGCGCCTGCAGGTTACCGCTGGCGTCGAACTGCGGTTTCCCCGTGGTCAGGGTGACGTTCGGGGTGTTGATAAATCCGCACCCGTTACAGGTAATGCCGTACGGGTTGGCCACCATGACGTTTGCTGCTTTACCGGCGACTTCCGTATAGCCCTGCAGCTGCGAGCGGCTGGCGCCCGTGACTTCGTTGATAATGCCTTTCGCTTCCCGCCCGGCCTGCAGGTTGGGGTTGTTCTGGATAAGCCCGCCCAGCTGGGTCTGGGTTAAACGGTCCGTGCCGTTGTTGAGGATAAGCCCCTCTTTGCCGACGTTATACTCACCGAACTGGTTATGCGAGATACCCGCCCCGTTGGGCGTGGCGATGTTGACGACCGGCACCCCGTTCCCCGCCCGATCGACCGTGGTCTGCCCGGTCGGCGTAAGCGCCGCCGCGACGGCAGGTGCCATCGGCTGCCAGACCATCAGGCCGCAGACAATCCAGCTGATCAGACGCTGCGAGAAACGAACGGGTGGGTGACGGGTATCCATAGTCGTAGAGTCTCTTAAAGCATGAAGGCAATGCGCCAGTTAACGCTCACATGATCCGGGCCGAGCCAGTCGGGGTAGTGCAGGGGCGTACCGACCGAAATCTGGCTGCTGTACCCGCGCCCTGCGCTGTTCAGCCCCACCGAAGCGCCCCACAACGTGCCGGAGGCAAAGCGGTCCTGACGGTCTTTTTCCAGCCAGCCGCCGTCAACGGCGACCGTTGCGCTCACCGCGCCAATCACCGGAAGGGTGAAGAGGGAATATCCCAGCTCGTTGCGCCAGTAGCCGCCGTTGTCCCCGGACAGGTACTGCTCTTTAAAACCGCGCACGGAGCTTTCGCCGCCGAGCGTCAGGCGCTCGGAGCCGTACAGCCGGTCGGGCGACCACTGGCCGTAGGCGCTGGTCAGCCACCAGGCGTTACGGGCGACTGGACGCTGGAAGCTGGCGTTCAGACTCCATTTACGGAATTCCGCGCGCGGCATATCCCCGGACTTATCTTCGTCGGTTTCGGCATTGAACCACGGCATGCCGTGGCTCCAGGTCGGGTTGAAGGTCGCCACGCCGCCCAGCATTTTTTGCGTGTGCGTAATGCCCAGAATCAGGCTGGAGAGGTTGCGCGTGCTGCTCTGAAGCGGCGCGTCGTTGAGCCAGTTGCGGCTGGATCGCTGAACCACGCCTGCCGCAATGCCGGTTTTCACCTCCCCGTTGCGGAAGACCACCCAGGACGCGTTAAGGCGGTGGGTTCTGGTATCGCCCGTGGAGAGCCAGTTGAATCCCTGGTTACTGATGGTGGTCCGGTAGTTACTCCAGGCGTAGCTGTAGTCCAGTAATCCGTAGCCAAACGGCACGCTGACGCCCGCCTGAAAATTCTGCGCATCGTACGCGCTGGCAAAATCGCTGCTGCGCCCGCCGCTGACAAACCATTTATCCGCCAGCCCCAGCATATTATTCGCGGTGAGCACGCCGCTCAGCTGATCTTCGCCGGTACTCTTCTGCCCGCTATTATCCAGGCTTACCGATGCACTTAAGGGAAATTCTGGCTTTGCCGTAAGATTAACAATGGAATATCCGGCCTGCGTTCCCGGAAGAATTTCAATCTGAACCGGCTCGGTACGCAAACGGTTAATTTGCTCCATGCCCTGTTCGATGTCGCGTAAATTAAGGATGCCGCCCACCCGTCCCGGAAACGCCATTTTCAGCATACGCGGCGTTTCGCCTTCCAGACGGATCGCTTCCAGTCTGCCTTCCAGCACAACAATATTCAGCTGACCGCCGGAGAGATCCTGCTCGGTAAGAAAAGCGCGGCTGGTGATATATCCCCGGCTGATATACCAGTCAGAAATATGGGCGAGAAGTTCCGTTATTTTCGCCATATCCAGACAGCGGCCCTGCCACGGCGCGACAAGGGTCTGCCGGTTTTTCGGGGAGATTAAGGTCGCACCTGAAAGGGTAATGGTATGAATAGTGAAACAGGGCCCGGAGCCGGTAACCGGCAGCGGTCTGGCGGGCGCGGGGCGAGGAATACTCCGCTCCAGCTCCTCACGCTGTTGCTGGTTCTGTAATAAAAGCTGCTGCTGTTGCTGTTGAATGGAATCGCGATCGGCTGGCGATAAAGGTGCAGCACTCACCCTCGCTGAAAAAAGCGAAAACAATAAGATAGCAACAGCATAATTTACTAATGAAATTATTCTAATTTTTATTTCGGCGCTATTCATCCATGCCACAAAAATGTCCGCAATGATTATTTTTGTAATATAAGAGTTTTCTTAAAGCGAGTATATCTAATTTGAATTAGGGCACCTAAAATTAATAGTTATTTCAGAAGAGTGAGAAGGATATTAAGAGAAAATAAGAAAGGATTTAACTCACCCTTAAATCTTGAGTTAGCCGTAATACACTAGGCATGAAGCCGAAACGTCTTTCGCCACTCCGCCGGACTCACCCCAAAACGCGCCTTAAACTGCTGTCGCCAGGTGACGGCGGAATTAAATCCCACCAGCTCAGCCACGCGTTCAATCGGCATATTTCCGGCTTCCAGCAGGATCTGGCTGCGCCGCAGGCGTTCGGCGGTCAACCAGTCGGCGACGCTCATCCCTGTAGCGTTAACAAAATGACGAGTCAGGGTGCGGCGGCTCATCGAGACCACCTCAGCCAGCGAGTCCAGACTATGTTGTTCGGTGATGTGCTGCTGCAGGTAGTCGATCAGGCAGTTAATGCGCCCGTCGCGGGTATCTTTAGGCACCGGCTGGGCGATGAACTGCGCCTGCCCGCCCTCGCGGTGGGGCGGAACAATCATCCGGCGGGCAATCTGGTTAGCAACCACGCTGCCAAAGCGCTGGCGAATGATATACAGGCAGCAGTCGAGGGCTGCGGCAGTCCCGGCGGAGGTGATGATATTGCCGTCATCCACGTAAAGGGCATTAATATCCAGCCGAACGTTCGGGAAGAGCGACTGAAACTGACGTTCGAACTCCCAGTGGGTGGCCGCACGTTTGCCGTCGAGGATCCCCGCCCAGGCCAGCACAAACGACCCCAGACACAGCCCGACGATTTCCGCGCCGCGGTCCCTCGCCTGTACCAGGCTGTCGAGCAGCGTCTGGGGCGGGCGTTCAAGAACGTGCTGCCAGTAGGGAACGACAACAATATCGGCCTGCCCAATGGCGGTAAAATCCTGCGTGGCGTTGAGGGCAAATCCGTCTTTTGAGGTGAGGAACCCTGGCGTTTCGGCGCAGATCGCCACGTTAAAGCGCTTTTCTCCGGAGACCGAGTCGCCAAACAGAATGCAGGGAACGGAGTAGTGGAACGGGCTGAACCCGTCTACCGCGACAATCGCGACGTTGATTAGCGACATCTGTCTCTCCTTTCCCTTTCAGACACTCAGAATATAACGGTTTCGCCATCCTGGGGAATGCTCACTGCGTCACTCACCTGGTTGGCTTCAACGTACTCCCGCAGCGCGCTGCGGGTTAACAGACAGTGGTTAATGGCTTCCATATGGATCGCCACAATTTTAGCCTGCGGCAGCAGGAAATGGACGTTGAGCACATCCTCCTGCCCCATAATAATGGGCCCAAAACCAATGACGTGGGCATAGCCGGCATTCAGCACCACCACGTCCGGCTGGTGCTTTTGCAGATCGGCCGCCACCTCGTCACGCCAGACGGTATCCCCGGCAATATAGAGCGTCTTCTCATCAGGATGACGCAGCACCACGCCACAGGCCTCGCCCAGCCGCTCCGCCAGTTCGGGCACGGCGTATGCGCGATCGGTACCGTGCTGACCGCCGTGGGTTTTCGCTATCCGGATATCACCAAAGGTGGTTGCGTCAGTCATGACCGTCAGGTTGCTAAACCCCTGGCTGCGCAGCAGCGCGGCATCACGGTCGTTTTGCACGTAGATCGGTTTATCTTTGGCGATCAGCTCCGCCGCGGCGCGATCCCAGTGATCGTCATGGGTATGGGTGACGATCACCGCATCGGCGTCCAGCAGCGCGTTGACGTCGACGGGGAGTTCGACCGTCGGGTTGCGGCGTTCGGCATGGGCCGTGCCAGGGAAGCCCGGATAAGCGCCCTGTGGGGCCAGCATCGGGTCGACTAAAAGACGTTTTCCGGCATAGGTAATCAGCTGGGTGGCGTTGCGAATGTGGGTGATGTTCATGGGCTATCCTCCGGTTGGTGTGATAAGGAGGATAGCCAGCCGTCGCGCGTCACGCTGTGGGTTAAAGAGCGATTACCGATGAAATCGGGCCAATTTACGTCACCGTGCTTTATGCGGGTTCCTTACCAGCCCGGCACCGCCCCGCCGTTAAAGATCGTCTCCGCCGCTTTCGCCACTTCAGGCGACTGATACGACCGGATAAATTCCTTCACGTTCTCGGCGTCTTTGTTGTCTTCGCGCGTCACCACGATGTTCACGTACGGCGAGTTTTTGTCTTCGATAAAGACGCTGTCATGCACCGGCGACAGCCCGGTTTGCTGGATATAGGTGGTGCTGATGATGGCGACATCCACTTTCGGGTCGTCCAGCACGCGCGGCAGCTGCGCCCCTTCGAGCTCCATGATTTTCAGCTGTTTAGGGTTGGCGGTAATATCCAGCGCCGTCGGCAGCAGCCCGGTATCTGGCTTCAGGGTGATGAGCTTCTCTTTTTGCAGCAGCAACAGCGCACGTCCCAGGTTGGTCGGGTCGTTTGGAATGGCAATGGTTGCGCCGTCCTTCAGGTCAGACACGGATTTGATTTTGCGGGAATAGCCAGCCATTGGGAAAACAAAGGTGTTCGCCACGGCCACCAACTTGTAGCCATGCGCCTTGTTATCCTCTGCAAGGAACGGGCGATGCTGGAAGACGTTGGCATCCAGTTCCCCCTGGTTGGTGGCATCGTTAGGCAACAGCGAGCCGCTGAAGCCCACCAGCTCCACGTCCAGGCCATATTTCTCTTTCGCCACCTTTTTGGCGACTTCCGCCACGTCCTGCTCGGCGCCGTTGATGACGCCGACTTTAATGTGTTTGGCATCGCTGCCACTTTGATCGCACCCGGCCAGCAGCAGGCCAGCCAGTACCAGAGCACCCAATCGACGTTTCACAAGACAGTTCCTTTTGCTGAATGTTGTAGTGACTATATCGACAACGAGGCGGTGAAATAAAAACCGAAAAAGAATCAATAAGAAGGATAAGTTATATGCGGGTATGGCCGGGTGGCGCTGCGCTTACCCGGCCTGCGGATTCAGAGCTTAAAGGGCTTTCGCCAGGTAATGTCGCTGCATGCCCGGGTACGGATAATCCTGCAAAGACATCTGCAGCTGGTACCCCTGTTTTTCATAGAACGGACGCGCCTGGAAGCTGACGGTATCCACCAGCGCGTGCTTGCAGCCTTTGCGTCTGGCTTCATCTTCCGCCGTTTTGATGAGCTGGCTGCCCACGCCGGATCCGCGCACGGCATCGCTCACCCAGAGAAAGTCGATATTCAGCCAGTCGCCTTTACGCACCCCAATGAGCCCGCCGAGCATGGTGCCGATGTCGTCCCGCACGTAAACGCCAATATCCCCGCTGAATGTGGAGAGATCCAGAAACTGCGCATTGTAGGCTCTCAGGCCCGTGAGTAACTCTTCTTTTTCCTGCGCCGTAACCGCATGAGTAATGCTCAGGTGCATATTTTTTCTCCTTGTTATCTGTGCCGTTTCACTATCTCACACACGCAACGTGGAGAAAATTCATACTTTCGGCTGGCGTCGCTACACTGAATGTAACGATATATTTCATGGGAAGCCTGTGACGTCAAAAGGGGGTTGTTGATGAAAGCTGCACACCTTGTCTGCCTGCTGGTTTGTCTGCTGTTCGCCGCGTTTGTCCATGCTCAGGAAAAGGAGGATCCGGCGAAAGAGGCGCAGATTAAGCAACAGGTCCTGAAAGATATTAAGAAAACCTGTACGCCACAGAAAAAGCAGAGCGATAAGGCCTGGCAGGCGATGATTTTGTCGTCAGAGGCCAATCAGCTGCTGATCAAAAATGCCGTTACCGCCGTGAAGCGTGACAACCTGGACGCCTACTGGGCGGCGATTGGTCAGGTGGATTGTATGGAAGATTACTGAGGGCTTGAAACGTGCTTCTCGCCGGGTGGCGGCTGCGCCTTACCCGGCCTACACAACATGTTTAACGCTTACGCACGTCTGGAATGATCAAATCCCCGCGCAGCACATACGAGCCCAGCATCTGCGTTTTCTCCGTCAGCCAGCTCACGATACGCGCCGCCATCGCATCCATAGAATATTCAATCGCCGGGATCACCGGAATACCCGGCAGGTGCAGCGATCCGGCCAGGCTAAAGACCATAATGTCGTCCGGCACGGATTTATTAAACGCCTGCAGCTGCGGGATCACCCGCTGGGCTTCCTGCTCGTCCGCCACCAGCAGCGCGTTGAAGTTCAGCGTGCTGGCGTTATTCAGCAGCTCCTGTAGCGCAACGGACGACGAGGTCGCGTCCATGAACACAAGGTTGCGATTAAAGGGCAGGAAATTTTTCTCCAGCGCGTGCTTGTAGCCGAGCAGCACCTGGTCAGCAAAACCGCTGCCGTGCGGATGGATCAGGGCAATCTGGCGTCGCCCCTGGCTGGTCAGGTAGTTACAGGCGGTTTCGGCGGCAAAGGCGTGATCGAACTGGATGCTGTTGGAATTATCAGACTCCATGCAGTCCACCAGAATGACGTTGTCCATGTCGACGTCCAGCGGGAAACGCGCGCCAATCACCAGGATGTCATCGCAAAGCCCGCAGGAGAGTTCCTCAAGTGCGTGCATCACTTCCGCTTTGCTGTGCGCGAAACGCAGCAGCAGGTGTTTTTGATGCTGGCTGAGCTGTTTTTCCAGCGCGTAGAGATAACCGGTGGTCTGGTTAATGTTTTCCTGGGCGCAAATCACCCCGATACAGCCCGTCGACTGGCTCAGCAGCGACTGGGCAATCACATTAGGCCGGTAGTTAAGCTCATCCACTGCCTTCAGAACGGCCTGACGGCTGGCTTCCTTTACGCCACGCGACCCACTCAACACTCGCGATACCGTGGCTTTAGACACCCCGGCAAGACGTGATACATCATTGATTGTCGACATCTCTTTCCCCTGGCAGGCTTACCTCGCGCCTGCAAATTCCATGACCGCTTCGGCTCACATTATAGCCAGAGCGGAGTATATCCGTTTCCGTTTTCCATGGAAACCGATTTTCCGTTTCCACTCCAAATGATGTCAAAACAGCCAAATTATGTGACCTGCATCCGGTTAATTAGCCTCATAAGTATTGGATCTTGATGGTTGTCACAGTTCTGTCTTTTATGAATGGAAACCGGTTTCCGTATCATGTCCAATCATCCTCGCAATAACTTTTTACATTTAGAGGATGGTTGTCGATGTTCAAGATTATGCTGTGCTGCTCTGCCGGGATGTCCACCAGCCTGCTGGTCAGCAAAATGGTCGATGTCGCGAAAGAACGTGGTTTGCCGGTGAAGATTGATGCGTACGGTGTTTCCGAATTTGATACGCAGTTTCCGCAATACCAGGTGGTACTTCTCGGACCGCAAGTGAAATACATGTTACAGACACTCTCAGACAAGGCGGCGACGCATGGCATTCCGGTGCAGCCCATCGACATGATGGACTACGGCATGCAGCGTGGCGATAAAGTACTGGACTTTGCTCTGTCGCTCATCGAAGCGGCACACTAAAAGGTGTTCACATGAGTTCGTTATATCAATCCATGGTTGCGGTGATTGAGCAGTCAATTACCCCGCTGGCCGCGAAGCTCGGTCAGCAAAAGTACGTGATTGCCATCCGCGACGGCTTTACCGCCGCGCTGCCGTTTATGATCATCGGCTCGTTTATGCTGGTGTTCATCTTCCCGCCGTTCTCGGCGGATACCACCAATAGCTTCGCCCGCGGCTGGCTGGATTTCTCCCAGACCTACCGCGAACAGCTGATGCTGCCGTTTAACCTCAGCATGGGCGTGATGACCTTCTTCATCTCGGTAGGGATTGGGGCGAGCCTGGGGCGTCAGTTTAACCTCGACCCGGTGATGTCCGGCCTGCTGGCCTTTATGGCCTTCCTGCTGGTCGCCGCGCCGTATGCCGACGGCAAAATCTCAACCCAGTACCTCTCCGGCCAGGGCATCTTCACCGCCCTGATCGCCGCCATTTACTCAACCCGCGTGTACGCCTGGCTGAAGCAGAACAACGTCACCATCCGCCTGCCGAAGGAAGTGCCCACCGGCGTGGCGCGTTCGTTTGAGATCCTGATCCCGGTGATGGTGGTGATCGGCACGCTGCACCCGCTGAACCTGTTCATTGAAGCGCAGACCGGGATGATTATCCCGCAGGCGATCATGCACCTGCTGGAGCCGCTGGTGTCCGCGTCTGACTCCCTGCCCGCCATTCTGCTCTCCGTGCTGCTGTGCCAGATCTTCTGGTTCGCGGGTATCCACGGCTCGCTGATTGTTACCGGCATCATGAACCCGTTCTGGATGGCGAACCTCTCGGCAAACCAGGCGGCACTGGCCGCAGGCGCGGCGCTGCCGCACGTTTATCTGCAGGGTTTCTGGGATCACTACCTGCTGATTGGCGGCGTCGGTTCCACCCTGCCGCTGGCCTTCCTGCTGCTGCGCAGCCGCGCCACGCATCTGCGCACCATCGGCAAAATGGGCATTGTGCCGAGCTTCTTTAACATCAATGAGCCGATTCTGTTCGGCGCGCCGATCATCATGAACCCGATGCTGTTTATCCCGTTCGTGTTTGTTCCGCTGGTCAACGCCTGCCTGGCGTACGGCGCAACCAAACTCGGCTGGCTGGCACAGGTTGTGTCGTTGACCCCGTGGACCACCCCCGCGCCGATTGGTGCCTCGTGGGCGGCAAACTGGGCGCTCAGTCCGGTGATCATGTGCCTTGTCTGTATGGTGATGTCCGCGCTGATGTACCTGCCGTTCCTGCGCGCCTATGAGCGTACGCTGATTAAAAACGAAGAGCAGAAAGCCCAGGCAACCGTCAGTACCGCTGAAGCCGCAAGTAATTAAGTCAAAGAGGAAGGGTCATGAAATACGCATTTCCCGATAACTTCTGGTGGGGCAGCGCAAGCTCCGCTCTCCAGACGGAAGGGACACGAGAGGGTGAAACCACGTGGGACTACTGGTTTGCCCGCGAGCCGAACCGTTTTCACAACGGCGTGGGGCCGCAGCACACCTCCACGTTTTATCAGCACTGGAAAACGGACATTCAGCTGTTAAAACAGCTGAACCACAACAGCTTTCGTACCTCGATTAGCTGGGCGCGCCTGATCCCCGACGGTATCGGTGAAGTGAACCCGGACGCGGTCGATTTTTATAATCAGGTCATTGATGAGCTGAATGAACAGGGCATCACGCCGTTTATCACCCTGTTCCATTTCGACATGCCGATGGCGATGCAGGAGATAGGCGGCTGGGAAAACCGTGACGTGGTGGACGCGTACGCCCGCTATGCGCAGATTTGCTTCGAGCTGTTCGGCGACCGCGTGCTGCACTGGTTTACCTTCAACGAGCCGATCGTGCCGGTGGAAGGCGGTTATCTGTACGACTTCCACTACCCCAACGTAGTGGATTTCCGCCGGGCGGCCACCGTGGCGTATCACACGGTGCTGGCCCATGCGAAGGCGGTTCAGGCCTACCGCGCCGGGCACTACGCGGGGGAGATCGGCATCGTGCTGAACCTGACGCCGTCGTATCCGCGTTCGCAGAACCCGGCAGACGTGAAGGCGGCGCACGTTGCGGATCTGATGTTTAACCGCAGCTTCCTCGACCCGGTCCTGCGCGGCGAATACCCGGCCGATCTGGTGGCGCTGCTGAAATCTTACGACCAGCTGCCCGCCTGCAAGACGGAAGACGGCTTCCTGATTGCGGAAGGAAAAATCGACCTGCTCGGCATTAACTACTATCAGCCGCGTCGCGTGAAGTGTCGCGACAGCGCGGTGAACCCGCAGTCGCCGTTTATGCCGGAATGGTTCTTTGATAGCTACGAGATGCCGGGCCGCAAGATGAACCTCTACCGCGGCTGGGAAATCTACGCGCCGGGTATTTACGATATTCTGATTAACCTGCGCGACAATTACGGCAACCCCTGCTGCTTTATTTCTGAAAACGGCATGGGCGTCGAAAATGAGCAGCGCTTTATTGAAAATGGCCAGATTAACGATCAATACCGCATCGAGTTTATTTCCGAACATTTAGCCTGGCTGCATAAGGGTATTAGCGAAGGGTGCAATTGTCTTGGTTACCATATGTGGACGTTTATTGATAACTGGTCGTGGTGTAACGCGTATAAAAATCGCTACGGATTTATCCAGCTCGATTTAAAGACGCAGCAGCGCACCATTAAGAAAAGCGGGGAGTGGTTTGCCGCCACCGCCTTAAATAATAGCTTTGATAAAGAGTAATGATGATGATCGCACTAGAAGAAGCCGTAATGGAAATTATCGTCAATGCTGGCCAGTCCCGCAGCCTGTGCTTTGAGGCGCTGCACGCGGCGCGCCAGGGCAACATTGACGAAGCCAAAAGCCTGCTTCGCGAAGCCGACGGCTATGCGCGCCAGGCGCACAAGATGCAGACCAAACTGATCGAGCAGGATGCGGGCGAAGCCCGCCAGCCGATGACCTTAATCATGGTGCACGCGCAGGATCATTTAATGAATTCGCTATTAGCGCGTGAATTGTCTGAAGAAATTATTCATTTATATCAGAGATAGTCTATGGCGAAATAAATTAATGTAATACCTCTGTACCTAAAACTAGAAATCCACTTGTTCTGATGATAGCGACATATTCTGTCAGATCGGAGCGGGATGGTTATTGTCTGAATAAAATTAAACTATATTGAGATAACCATGAATACGATTAAAAAACTTCCATTAACCATGGCGGTTATCGCCGCGCTTTGCCCAATTTCCGTGCTCGCACAGGAATTCACGCAGGAGCAAATCGACGCCATTGTGGCGAAAGCGGTGGATAAAGCCCTGGCCGAACGTCAGGCCAAAATGGATGCCGCCGTCGCGAAAAAAGCGGACGTGGTGACCGAGCCGCAAAGCGCGGCGCAATCCCCGGACATGGCGATTCCGTTCGGCATTAAATTTACCGGCTACGCCCGCTACGGCGCGCACTTCCAGGCCGCCGATCAGAAATATGTGGCGGTGGATGGCTCCTACAACGGCGCGTCCGCGATCGGTCGTCTGGGTAACGAAGGCAACGGCGGCGAGTTCCAGCTCTCTAAAGCCTTCAAGGGAGAAAACGGCGCCATCTGGGACATCAACGTGATGATCGACCACTGGGGCGACGAAGTTAACCTGAAAAAAGCCTACGCGGGGGTGACCAATATTATGGCCTCCAACCCGAACGCCTACTTCTGGGCCGGTCGCGACTTCCACCAGCGTCCGCAGCAGGGCATCAACGATTACTTCTGGATGAACCACGACGGCCAGGGCGCCGGGGTGAAGAACTTCGATATCGGCGGCGTGCAGTTTGACGTCGCTGCCGTGGCGGCAGTGGAATCCTGTAGCCCGGAAGTGATGGAAGACGAAGCGAACCCGTCACGCATCACCTGTACCGGCGGGTCCGGCACGGGCGACAAAGGTAACTACGCGGCCACCTCTAAAATCCACGGCATGAAGCTCGGTCCGCTGGATCTGGAGCTGTACGCCAACTACGGCTTTGATTCAAAAGCGGTGGAGAGCGACGAGCGTCTGAACGCCTGGCAGGGCGGCGTGGTGCTGAGCCACACCAACGACAGCGGCGTGAACAAGGTGATCGCCCGCTACTCCGATAACTCGGACAACAGCGTGTTCAATAAAACCGAAGACCTGACCACGGTCTACGCCAGCTTCGAAGGGCTGTACAAATTCACCCAGGCCACGCAGGTGGAGTACATCCTCGCCTTCCACGACTACGACAACAGCCGTGATAAGACCGACAACCGTAAGAACTACAGCGCCATCGTGCGTCCGATGCACTGGTGGAACGACGTTCACTCCACCTGGCTGGAAGCGGGCTGGCAGCACGTGGATTACGACAACGGCGGCGACAACAAAGGCTGGAAGCTGACCCTGTCGCAGAACATGTCTATCGCCATGGGGCCGGAGTTCCGTCCGATGCTGCGCTTCTACGTGACCGGCGGCAAGGTGGATAACGCACGCACCGCGCGCGTGAACAACACCAAAGACGAGACGCTCGACGACTTCAACGTCGGCGCGATGTGGGAGGCGTGGTTCTAATAAAGCGTCGTTTGTTTCGCCCGGCGGCGCTGCGCTTGCACGGGCCTACAAGGTTTTGTAGGCCGGGTAAGCGTAGCGCCACCCGGCAAGATCCCATGTTATGCTACAAAAAAACCAACATAACAGGGGAGAAAATGGGTTCCACACGTAAAGGGATGCTGAACGTCCTGATCGCCGCCGTTTTATGGGGCAGTTCCGGCGTTTGCGCGCAGTACATCATGGAGAAAAGCCACATTTCTTCGCCTTACCTGACCATGGTTCGCCTGCTGTTTACCGGCGTGATCCTGCTGACGCTCTCCTTCGTTCACGGCGACAAGATTTTCTCGGTCATCAAACATCGCAAAGACGCCCTCAGCCTGCTGTTTTTCTCGCTGGTCGGCGCGCTCACCGTGCAGCTCACCTTCCTGCTGACGATTGAAAAATCCAATGCGGCAACGGCCACCGTGCTCCAGTTTCTGTCGCCAACGATTATCGTGGCGTGGTTCGCGCTGGCGCGGAAAAAGCGCCCCGGCGTGTTTGTTTTGTCCGCGATTGTGACCTCGCTTGTCGGGACGTTCCTGCTGGTCACCCACGGCGACCCAACCTCGCTCTCCATCTCGCCTGCCGCCCTGTTCTTCGGCATCGCCTCGGCGTTTGCCGCCGCGTTTTACACCACCTATCCGTCAACGCTGATTGCCCGCTACGGCACATTGCCGATTGTCGGCTGGAGTATGTTGATTGCCGGATTATTGCTGACGCCGTTCTACGCCGGACGCGGCACCACCTTCGTGATCGACGGCGGCCTGCTGCTGGCGTTTTTCTACCTGGTGGTGATTGGCACCGCGCTGACGTTCAGCCTGTATCTGAAAGGCGCACAGATGATCGGCGGGCCGAAGGCGAGCATCCTGAGCTGCGCCGAGCCGCTGAGCAGCGCGCTGCTGTCGGTGGTGTTGCTGGGCGTGGCGTTCACCCTGCCGGACTGGCTGGGGACGCTGCTGATCGTGTCGTCGGTGGTGCTGATTTCGATGGATTCGCGTAGAAGGGTTAAGGCATCGGCGTAGCCTGATGCCCTCACCCCAACCCTCTCCCACGGGAGAGGGAGAAAAACACTACTTCGCTTTAACCTTCCCTGCCACCAGCAGCGCCGTCAGCAGCATCAGCGTACCGGAAATCACCAGCGGTGACGTCAGCCCCAGATGGTCGAGCGCCACGCCGCCAATGGCCGCGCCGCAGGTGTTCGCCAGCTGGATCACCGCCACCTGAATCGACCCGGCTTTTTCCGCCTGATCGGCAAGCGAGCGGGTGATCCACGTCGACCAGCCCACCGGCACCAGCGCAAAGGCAAAGCCCCAGATAATCGCAATGGCAGACGCGACCCACTTATCGCTGCCCCACAGCACCAGCACCGTGGCGCTCGCCGCCAGCACCAGCGGCGCACCCGCCAGCGCCACCTTCAGGGAGCGTTTCAGGAACTGGGACGACAGCGAGGTACCGACAAAGCTGGCGATACCGAAGCTCAGCAGCACCAGCGTCAGGCCGTCCACGTCAAAGCCCGCCATGGTCATAAACACCGGGCGGATATAGGTAAAGAAGGCAAACTGCCCGGCAAAGGCCATGAAGATGGCGGTCATCCCCGCCAGCACGCCGGGGCGCTTGAGCAGCGCGAACATGTTCTGCTTATGGTGCGCCGCTTCGCCCGGCAGGGACGGCAGCGCTTTCCACACCCAAATGATACAGAGCAGGCCCATCACCGCCGCGGCGTTGAAGACGTTACGCCAGCCGATAATCCCGCCGAGGAAGCTGCCAAGCGGCGCGGCAATCACCAGCGCGATAGAGACCGCACCGAAGATAACGGAAAGCGCTTTTGGCACCGTCCGCGCGGGCACCAGGCGCATGGTGAGCGAGGCCGACATCGCCCAGAAGCCGCCGAGCCCCAGCCCCAGGCAGGCGCGCCCCAGCAGCAGCAGGGTGAAGCTTTCCGCGAAGGAGACCAGCAGGCAGGAGAGCGTCAGCAGCACGCTGAACAGAATGACCACCTTGCGGCGGTCGATGGTGCCAATCACCTGGGTGATAAACAGGCTGGCAAACATCGCCACAAAGGCGGTGACGGTAACGGACTGCCCCGCCACGCCTTCGGAAATGCCCAGATCCTGCGCCATCGGCGTCAGCAGGCTCACCGGCAGAAACTCAACGGTAATCAGGCAGGCGACGCAGAACGCCACGGAGAAAACCGCCGACCAGTTGGGGCGAGTAACCTCTTTGGTCTGCGGTCGGGTCGTGGGCTGGATATGTTCTGTCATGGCGTCACCTGAAGATAAAAACGTGCGGAAAAGTCGCGCAGTTTATCATCAAAAGTGTGACGAATTTAACGTTTAGACAACTTTTGTGGTTTTAGAGGGGATCAGTGCAGGTAAAACACGCCCTCTTCCGGCAGGAAGAGCTGGTTATAGCGTAGCTGGAAGGCGTTCAGCTCCTGCGGATCGGGCTCCATCTCGCGCATAAAGCCGAGCGCCAGACGAATTTGCGCATCGGTGATCGGCGCGGCCAGGCGGGCTTTACGCAGCAGGCGGTGCCACGTGTGCAGGTTCTCTTCACTGCCGTCGACAATGCAGACCTGCCAGATCAGCAGCACCTGCGCGGCGTTTTGCAGATGCGCCTCGTCCGGCCGTTCAAGGTAGCGGATAAACTCATTGCCCGGCGTTTTACCGAACTGATCGATCATCGACTCAACCGGCATCGGGGTGATGCCAAGACGCTCGCTTAAACGTTTGATGGCGCGGCGGGAATCTGAGGTCAGGACGCGAAATCCCACCACAAAGACCACGGCAAGCGTTGCCAGCATTATCCAGACCATGCGTTCTCCTTTGACTAGCCGCTCATCATAGCGGGAAACGCACGGCGTCAACAGCGGGCATAACCAGAATAGTGCTCTGAAAAGACGTTGCGGAATGGGGGATCAGGTATTAACGCCGTTGGCGCAAATAAAAAAGCCCGGCATCACACACCGGGCAAAGAAGTTACCTGCACACTCAGGCTGTTTTTAATTTCTGCGCGCGATTTTCACGGCGAATTTTACGTTCTTCCAGCACCGCGACCATCGCCATCAGGACGATACAGCCGATCGCTGCCGCATCCAGCGCTGCGAAGGTGCCCGCCCAGCCGGTGAGGCCGAAAATTGGCGTGCCGTCGGCGATCATCCCCAGACCCAGCTTGGCAAAGCTGTCGCCGATCAGATAGGCGAAGGTGCCTTTAATCCCATCGGCAGCGCCGATCGCTTTTTTCGGTACGAAGCCCACTGCCGCCACGCCGATCAGCAGCTGCGGACCAAACACCAGGAAGCCGAGCGCGAACAGGGATGCGAGGTAAACGTACTGGTTGCTGGCGTGCTGGTAGATGCCGAGGGTGGCGATAATCAACGCCAGCGCGATGCAGGCCACCAGTGCGCGACGGCCGTTGGCGAGGTCGGAGAGCCAGCCCCACAGCAGCGTGCCGACCAGCGCGCCCACTTCGAACAGGGTGAAGCCCTGAATTGCTACCTCTTTAGAAAGCTTCAGCTCCTGGAAGGCGTACACGGTGGACCACTGGTCAATGCCGATACGCACCACGTACAGGAAAATATTCGAGAAGCAGAGCAGCCAGATCACTTTGTTTTTCAGCACGTACTCAACAAAGATCTGCCATTTGGACATCTCGTTTTCTTCGGTCTCTTTGTCCTCTTCGCTGATCTCCTCGCCGAACAGCTCTTCCGCTTTGCCGAGGCCGTACGATTCCGGGGAGTCGCTGCCGAAACGCAGGCCGATAAAGCCGACGATCAGGGCGATAATCGACGGGAAAATAAACATCCCGATGACGTGGCCGTCGAACAGGTAGTTTGCGCCGAACAGCGCTACGCCAGCCGCGCCCGCCCCGCCAAGGTTGTGGGAGATGTTCCACATGCCGAGGTAGGAACCACGCTTGCGGCGCGGGGTCCATTTGGTAATGGTGGAGTAGCTGCACGACCCGCCGGTGCTCTGGAAGAAACCGCTCAGGGCGTAGAAGGCGATCATCAGGAACAGGCTAACGGAACCCGCGCCCATGCTGGCGCTGAAGCCGAGCATACAGATGGCGGAGAGGATCAGCATAAACGGCAGGAACTGCTTGGTGTTTTTGCCGTCTGCATAGTACGAGACAACGGTTTTCCCCACGCCGTACGTAATGGAGAAGCCCAGGCCAATCATCCCCAGCTGCGTCATGCTCAGCCCGTAGGTCGAGATCATGTCGTTCTGCGCGATGTTAAAGTTTTTGCGGATCAGGTACATGGTCAGGTAGCCGATGAAGACCACCAGATAGGACTGCATGAACGGTTTGAACCACATCTTGCGCCGCACGTCGAGCGGCAGATCCAGAGTCGGCTTGCGCACCTGGTTTAAGAAGGCCAGCATGGTTGGTTTACTCCTGAGCTGATTTTTGCAGCATTGTAAAAATCAGCCGGGAGAGATGCCTGAGACAGCGTCCAGGTAAAACCGGGAAAATTTCCTAGTTTTGCGCCACTCGGGGTGAAAAGGTGAGGCGCATCACATCACGCTGGCTTCACGCGGGGCCTGCGCATGTAAAAACGGCAGCAGCAGCAGGGCGGAAATTCCCGCCGCGATGGCGATCACCGCGAAGAAGCCACTCCAGTGCCAGATGTCGATGACCCGCGCCAGCGGCCAGCCGGAGAGCGATGCGCCAAGATAGGCAAACAGCCCGACAAAGCCCGTCGCCGCGCCTGCCGCCTCCTTGTGCGAGCACTCCGCCGCCGCCATGCCGATCAGCATCTGCGGGCCAAACACGAAGAAGCCGGTGGTGAAGAAGCACGCCGCCTGCATGACGTAGCTGGCGAACGGCATCAGCCACAGCGAGCCGACGGAGAGCAAGATCCCGGCGGCAAAGATCAGGTTCATCGGGCCGCGGTTGCCGTTGAACAGCTTATCCGAGCCCCAGCCCGCCACCAGCGCGCCGATAAACCCGCCCAGCTCGAACATCGTGACCGCCGAGTTGGCGGTCACGAGGTCCACGCCGAGCGTCTCGGACATGTACAGATTGCCCCAGTCGTTGATGGCCGCGCGCACCACGTAGACCAGCACGTAGCAGAGCGACAGCAGCCAGATGTACGGATTTTTCAGCACATATTTGGTGAGGATCTCCCTGCGGGTCAGCCCCGCGCCCTCCTGCTGCTGGGCAATCTCCATCTCGTCGTGCCGCCAGTCGCCCACCGCAGGCAGGCCCACGGTCTGCGGCCTGTCACGCAGGCGCCAGCAGAGGAACAGCCCGGCGACAATCGCCAGGCCACCGGCAATCATCATCCCCGCGCGCCAGCCGTAGTGCAGCGCCGCGGCCCCCACCACCATCGGGATCAGCGCCCCGCCGACGTTGTGCGCGGTGTTCCAGACGGCCCACCAGCCGCCGCGTTCGTTGCGTGAGTACCAGGCGGTGAGCAGACGCGCGCAGACCGGCGCGCCCCAGCCCTGGAAGAAGGCGTTCAGCGCCCACAGCAGGGCAAAGGCCCACAGCGAGGTGGAGAAGCCAAACAGAATATTCACCACGCCGGTGGCGATCAGCCCAACGCCCATGAAATAACGGGCATTTGAGCGATCGCTGACGATGCCGGAGAAGAACTTCGACAGGCCGTAGGTGATATAAAACAGCGTCGCCAGCAGGCCGATATCGGTGCGGGTCATCACCCCGCTGGCGAGGATTTCCGGCGCGGCGGCGTTGAAGCTTTTGCGGGTGAAGTAGAACAGCGCGTAGCCGAGCCAGATAGTGATCAGGATATGACGACGCCAGTAGCGGTAGCGGGCGTCGATTTCCGCTTTGTTGCTTAACGGGGCGGCGCTGGCTGGGGTTTTAAACATGATGCGTCCTTAACGGCAGGCTGACGCTGACGCGCGTCCCGTGGGTGCAGGAGAGGCTCAGCGTGCCGCCAAGCGCCTTCACCCGCTCGCGCATGCCCGCCAGGCCAAAGCCCTGCTGGCCGGAGCCCGGCGGCAGGCCGCAGCCGTCGTCTTCAATCACCAGCATCAGGCGCTCGTCCTGCTGCCAGCCCTGGATCGTGACCGCGCTGGCACTGGCGTGTTTGACGATATTGTTCAGCCCTTCCTGACAGACGCGGAACAGGGTTACGCGCTGGCCTTCGCTCAGCGCAGGTTCGCTAATGCGCCAGTCGAGATGGCTGACAATGCCGCGGCTTTCCAGCTCCATCTCGCGCATCAGGGAACGCACCGCCTGCTCAAGCGACAGGTCGTCAAGCTGGCGCGGCCGCAGCCGCCCTAACAGGCGACGAACGGAATCATAGACGCCCAGCGAAAGCTGTTCAATATGCGCCCCGCCCTGCTTCACGCCTGCGTTTTCTGCCGCCAGGCGCTGAACAATGCCCGCCTGGGTGCGGATGGCGGTAATGGTCTGCCCGATGTCATCGTGCAGCTCGCGGGCCACCTCCTGCCGCACGCTCTCTTCCGTCTCCAGCAGGCGTTCAGCCAGACGCCGGTTGCGCGCCAGCTCGGTTTGCAGGGACTGGTTCAGCTCGCGCAGGCGCTGAATGCCCGCCCCCAGCAGCAGCCCGGTCAGGCTCTGGGCCAGCAGCGAGAGCAGCAGATCCACCGGATGGTCGTGCCAGGTCTGGCTGGCGATCAGCGCGATGGCGTTCATCAGGGTGGCGATCAGCGCCCCCTGCCAGCCGTAGTGCCAGGCCAGGGCGATAATCGGCAGCGCCAGGCAAAACGGCGTGAAGCGTGAAAGCTCGGCGGGAAGACCGAGCTGAAGCCAGAGGCTCACCACGAACAGCAGCAGATACCAGATGAGATGCCGGGCGCGCCAGTTCACCGGTTGGGAAACCAGCCCCGGACCAAGCGGTTGCCAGACGGTGCTGGAGAGATAGTGCCAGAAAACCAGACAGGTCGGCGCCAGCGTCAGGCCGCCGGTGAGGGTGAGCAGCAGCGCGTTGAGCATCTCCTTGTCGCCAACCCACGGCAGGGACTGCAGCAGCGCGGCGGCAATCAGCGCCGCCCCCTGGCGCAGCAGCGTGCGCCAGTCGCGCTGGTGACGATAGCGGGAAATGAGCGCAACCGGGAGAAGCGTGAGCAGACTTCCGGTCATCAATAAGGGCAGATGCGCGAGGGCCACTTCCTGCGCCAGCCAGACCAGCAGCAGCCACTCTGCGCCCAGCAACACGGGCCAGTAGCCGCGCGGGCACTGGAGCATTAACCCCAGACGCAGGCCGAAGGGAAACAGCAGCACCGCCAGCTCAGGACGTTCCACCAGATGCAGGCTGATGCTCCACAGGCAGAACCACGCGGCGGAGAAGATGAAAAAGCTGGCAACGACGGCGATCAGCCGCGAAAAGACGGGACTCATTGCCAGCTGTCAAACATGCGGCGCGCCAGCTCGACGTCGTTGCTGACGTTGAGTTTTTCCATCAGGTTGGCGCGATGGACGTGCACGGTCTTCGGCGACAGATCCAGCTCGGCGGCAATCTCTTTTACCGACATCCCCTGCGCGAGCTTCTCAGCCACCTGACGCTCGCGCCGGGTGAGCGGATCCTGTCGTCCGGCCGCCAGCTTGATGGCGATTTCCGGCGTCAGGTAGCAGCCGCCGGTGGAGACGGTGCGCACGGCGGCGATCAGCTCGTCCGGGCTACAGCGTTTGGAGAGGAACCCCCGCGCGCCCGCGTTGAGCGCCTGCTCGACCAGCGCCGGGCTGTCGTGGACCGAGAGCATAATGGTCGCCATCCCTTTCGGCAGCTGGCTTAACAGCTCCAGCCCGGAGAGATCCGGCATCGAAATGTCGCAGATACAGACCTGCACCCCGCGCCCCGGCAGGCCCGCCAGCGCCTCGCGGCCGGAGCCAAACTCGGCCACGACCTGGAAATCCGGTTCGAGGTTGAGAAGCTGGGCAAAGCCAGAGCGGACGATAAGGTGGTCGTCGATAAGGGCGATGGTGGTCATGTGTGTTCCTGCGATCTGAAAAAGCCGGATGGCGCTGCGCTTATCCGGCCTACAAGAGCGAAAGACGCTTACCTTAAGCGATCTATTCGAAGAACACCGCAATTTTGTTAAACATGGTGGGATCGGACTGGTTGCGCGCCACGTTGGTGACGTCCTCCAGCTTGTCGATCTGCGCCATCATCTGCTCCAGACGCTGGTCATCGTTGACCAGTAGCCAGATGCGGCTGTGCTCGCTGCCCTGAATCGGCAGACAGAGAATGCCTTCCACGTTAAACGCCCGGCGGGCAAACAGCCCGCAGACGTGGGTCATGACGCCAGGGTGGTTGCGGACGGTGAGTTCCAGAATGACGTTATCATGTTGTTTCTGCATGGCTTATTCTCCCACCATCTCAGTATTTGCCGCACCCGGCGGCACCATCGGATACACTTTTTGTTCAGGGTCGATACGCACGTGGATCAGCGCCGGGCCCGGACGCGAGATCGCCGCCTGCAGCGCCGCGTGGGCATCCTCTTCCGCGTTCAGATCGCAGGTGTGCAGGCCAAAGCCGGCGGCAATCTGCATAAAGTTAATCATCCCCGGATAGGTCGCCGCAAACACGCCCTGCTTGTAGAACAGGCTCTGCTGCTGGTGCACCAGCCCCAGCGCCTCGTTGTTCATCAGGATGATTTTCACGTCTAACTGGTTTTCGGCCGCGGTCGCCATCTCCTGAATGTTCATCATCAGGCTGCCGTCGCCGGAGAAGCAGATGACCTTGCGGTCCGGATTCGCCAGCGCTGCACCTACTGCTGCAGGCAGACCAAAGCCCATGGTGCCGAGGCCGCCTGAGGTCAGCCACTGGCGCGGACGGTTCAGCGGGTAGGCCTGGGCGGTCCACATCTGGTGCTGGCCCACGTCGGTGGTGATAATCGCGCTGTCGTCGACGCAGGCGGCCACGGCGTTGATCAGGCCATAGTGGCTCAGCGGATCGCCTTCAGTTGGGATCGCGCCCGGGAACTCGCGCTGCAGGTCGGCCACCAGCTGGCGCCAGTCGGCGCGATCGGTCGCCTCGGTTTGCGGGATCAGCTGCGCCAGCACTTCGGCTACGTCCCCCTGAATCGCCACGTGCGGTTGCTTGATTTTACCCAGCTCGGCGCGGTCAATATCCACGTGAATGATTTTCGCGTTCGGGCAGAACTCCTCGGTTTTGCCAATCGCCCGGTCATCAAAACGCGCGCCCATCACAATCAGCAAATCCGCCTCTTGCAGGATGTAGTTGGTGCTGCGCGCGCCGTGCATGCCCAGCATCCCCAGGGACAGCGGGTGCGCTTTTGGCAGCATACCCAGCGCCATCAGGGTCATGGTGGTCGGCAGGTTGGCTTTTTCCGCAAACTGGCAGATTTCATCCGCAGCGTTAATCGCCCCGCCGCCCAGATAGAGCACCGGGCGTTTGGCGGCGTTAATCATGGCGGCGGCGTCGCGCACGCTCTCAGCGCTGAACTCCGGCGCGGGGGCACGCTCGCCCGGCTCCGGCAACACGTCGATCTCGATCTCTGCGGTCTGGACATCCTTAGGAATGTCTATCCACACCGGGCCCGGGCGGCCGGACTGCGCAATGCGGAACGCATCGCTGATAACCTGAGGAAGCTCGGCGATGTCGCGAACTAAATAGTTATGTTTGGTGATGGGGATAGAGATGCCGTAGGTATCCACTTCCTGGAACGCATCGGTACCGATCATCGAGGACGGCACCTGGCCGGTAATGCAGATCAGCGGAATGGAGTCGAGGCGCGCGTCGGCGATGGCGGTGACCAGGTTGGTTGCGCCCGGGCCGCTGCAGGCCATGCAGACCGCCGGTTTACCCTGCGTGCGCGCCATGCCCTGAGCGATGAACCCCGCCCCCTGCTCGTGGCGCGCCAGCACGTGGCGGATCTGCGTGCTTTGGCTTAACGCATCGTACAGCGGCAGCACTGTGCCGCCGGGGATGCCCGCAACCGTGGTGATGCCCTGTCGCTCCAGCAGATGAACGATCAGCTGCGCGCCGGTAAAACGCGTCTTGGTGGATGTTGTGCCCGAACTTGCCATGCTCCAGTCCTTTTCTTCTGAGCCGACTTTCCGGGGAGGGTCCTAAACGAAAAACCCCGCCCGGTTTGCGCCGGCGGGGTTTTGGATTCGTGTGTTGATCCAGTCCCTACGGCGCATTGCCGACGACCACCACCACACGCACGACGACCACTGCGGCTGGTTGCGCAGTTTTTAGTAGGGTCGAAGTGAAGAGGGATGAAGTCATTGGGGACCTGTGTTTGGAATCATTGATGGAATTTATACAAACACAGGTTTTCGGGCGTGACAATGGAAATATTTTCATCTGCGCAAAAATGCGTCAGGGATCACGTTTCAGTACGTTGCCCGCTCATTCCAGGCGTCACTATAGATGACATTGCCGTCGCAATGCTTCCAGGTGATTTTCTCATAGCGTATGAGAACCGTTTCAAGGTGTGTTCCCGTGTTTGCGCCGGGATACAGGTCAGGTGTGATTGAGGTTATTTTCACATTCTCCAGGAGGATATTAAAATATTCCTGTTCTAAACCCGCCTCATTAATCTGATACATCTTAATGATGGCTGACTGGAGTGTTCTTCCCGTACTCAGCGCGCGAAAAAGAAGCGGGGTTACACGATCAAATTCTTTCTGGAACATGATGGGCATGTGTATGCGCGTGCCCGTCAATTTCCCGGTATTCCCGTCGACTGGGATGTTGACATTATGAGTGAACGATTTAAGTTCAATTGAACCTTCACGCCCTGTCACAAGGCAGGGGCCAATCATGGGGGAACCATTTTCATCTGTAAGAAATAAATAAGCCGGATTTGACATAAAGAATCCCTTTTTTAAAACTCAATCGTACTTATCAAAGCGACCGAAAATTATTGGATGAACAATGATAAAAACACCGATAGCAATAAATGTGAGTAATACCCAGTAGTCAGGCACCAACCACAGAAACAAAGAGGCGCATACAAAAACATAAACGGGAAATAAAATATCAGCAAAGAGAATTGATAGCAGACTCTTAAACATGCTACTTGTTCCTTAAGTCGTCATAAATCGCTTCAAAATCCCTGTAGAATCCCATTTGAACTTTCTTAATCAGTTCAGACAGGAATGGTTCAATAAAGTAATAGAGCATCTCCAGTTGTGCGGCATAGAGGGTGGCGTAATACTTTGGGTCCAACGTTTTCAGGCGACGAGCAGCAAGCGCGCACTTCTGGTCCGTGCCAATGAGTTGAAATGCCATGACAACGTTCGGTACACGACGTGCAAGCCGTTCGACGACGATTTCTGAGAGCAGGCCAGATTTGGAGAGATATATTGCCAACCCCCATGCTATTGCTAAACGCGCTGCTTTGCTTGTCGGGATATTTTTAACAAGTCCGGTTACCTGTGAACCCGTCTTGCGGGCGCGATTTTGTTCATTTCCATTTTCAGAGTCATTTAGAACACTTTTAAAATAAAGATAGAGCATCTGTGCTATTACATCGCGATAACGGTAAAGAGACACAATTGAGAGGTACATCCTCTTTTCTTCTGAGAGAAGTTCATCACATACATCGTGATAGCTGGGGATTAAGCATGATGAGTACCAGCTTACACGCTCCATTCCTGAATAGATATCAGAGCCGATTCCCTTTAATGCTTTCCATGTTCCGGCAACGCCTTGCTGTCCATAAAGAGCCAACTGTCTGTCGCTCTGGAACTTCATCTTTAAATAATCAGCGGCCTGCATAATTTATCCATATCGTTTTTGTGGTTATAGCAATGTACATTGCAAGGCTGCGCAATTCAAACCAATAGAGTAATTTAAATATATATTCATGTAATAAATAAATGCTTTCACCGTTATTTATTACGGCAATAAATAATTCAATTTAAATTTTATGATGGGTATCAATACAACTCATTTATATTATTTTCGTATTTGGTGATGTTATCGTGCAAAATTTATCAGGTTCTTCTCCTTAAAAAGGGATAGCCCAGAAAACAAAAAACCCCGCCGGAGCGAGGTTTTAATCAGGGTTTTGCGGTTGGTCGCCGCAGAACACACTGTGTTACGTCAACGCAAAAAGTATACGCGATCGAAGACGAACGCGCAATTCCGGCACGGATTTTGACGTTTTTGAGTATGGATCGCCTTCCAGATTTTGTCCACAAAATACTGTTCATACGTACAGTATTTATCTATACTGAGGGTGTTCGCAGTGAGCGAGGGGGCCGCAGTTCTACCGGCGCAACGAAGTCCTGGCTGAAACGGGTGGTGCCGTCAGTGCCTTAACCCCTGAAGTGAGCACACTGTGTTACGTCAATCCAGGTGCTGGCAACAGGCGGCGGAAAGGTACGCCAGCATCGTGCTCCTTTTAACCAAAAGGAGACGCGTATGAGCGTAGTGGATATGGTGATACTTATCCTCAAACTCATTGTTGCTGTACTGCAACTGCTTGATGCTGTCCTGAAATTCGTTCGGTAATTCAGGTTCAAGTCGCACCTGAGAGGGGCGGGCAACCGCCCCTCTTTAATAACGAGGGAATGCTATGTCGCGTCTGTTAATTGAGCCTGTCACGCCAGAAGAGCCGGGGTACATCGCCCTGAAGGCTGAAAGTATCGCATCGAATTTCAACATGCTGCGCAGGCTGGAAGAGAGCTGGCAGCGGGGTGAGAACCGCTTTAACGCGCCGGGTGAAAAGCTGCTGGGGGCGTTTCTCAACGGCAAGCTGGTTGGCGTGTGCGGTCTGAATCGCGATCCGTTCAGCCAGCAGCCGCGCGCCGGGCGTATTCGCCATCTCTACGTCAGCGAGAAGTGCCGCGGGCTGGGGATTGGCAAGCAGCTTTTAACCGTCGTGATGGCCGATGCCAGCATCTGGTTCGATTTCCTCAATACCCATGCGCCGGACGCTGCCTACGGGTTTTATCGCCAGGCAGGGTTTACGCTGGTCTCGGACGAACCGCGGGTGACGCACCGCCTTTTTTGTGCGGTGTAACCGGCTGGCAGCTTCAGGACGTGAATGTTACAGTTGAGTGACAATTCATCACCCGATACGCCATGACCCTCACCGTATTCTGCATTTTACTCTTCGCCGCGCTGCTGCATGCCAGCTGGAACGCCATCGTCAAAGCCGGAACGGACAAGCTTTATTCTGCAATCAGCGTCAGCGGCTCCGCCACGCTGATTGCCCTGGTGCTGCTCCCCTTCTCTCCACAGCCCTCTGCCGCAAGCTGGCCGTTTTTGATCGTCTCCTGCGCCTTACAGGTGGTCTACACCGTGCTGGTCGCGAAGACCTATCAGGTCTCCGATATGAGCCAGACCTACCCGCTGATGCGCGGCACCGCCCCGCTGCTGGTGGCGCTGATCAGCGTGCTGGTGCTCGGCGATCGTCTCTCCTGGCTCGCCTGGTCCGGCATCGGGGTAATTTGCCTGTCGATTCTGGCGATGGCAATGAACGGGCGCATGCAGTCACGCAAGGGGATCTGGCTGGCGCTGCTGAACGCCTGCTTTATTGCGGGATATACGCTGGTGGACGGCACCGGCGTGCGGCTGTCGGAGACCGCGCTGGGCTATACGCTGTGGACCTTCTTTATGAACGGCTTCTGCCTGCTCGGCTGGGCGATGGTCGCGCGTCGGCGCGAGGCGTCCGGCTACCTGCGTCTGCACTGGAAAAAGGGGCTGCTTGGCGGGGTGGGGACCATGGGCTCTTACGGTCTGGCGCTGTGGGCGATGACGCAGGCGCCGCTGGCGGTGGTTGCGGCGCTGCGTGAAACCTCCATACTCTTTGGCGCGCTGATCGCATTTCTGCTTTTAAAAGAGAAGGTTGCGGGCCTGCGCATCGCGGCGGCGCTGGGTATCGCCGGCGGCGCCATTCTGCTGCGCCTGGCGTAAAGCACTGGCAACATTAGTTGCCGTTATTGTTTACAAATCCTGCCTTTACCGGTTTTTTCATTCACCGCGACAATGCTTAAATTGTCATCTCTCTGTGGTAGATTCCTCGCGCATTTATGGGAATGCGCAGTCACTTATTCTTCATTTTTCTCTTTTGGCAAAAGTATTCAGCGACATGAAAAAGCAACGGAACGTTAACTTATTGTTGATGCTGGTGTTACTGGTGGCCGTCGGTCAGATGGCGCAAACCATCTACATTCCGGCGATTGCCGACATGGCAAAGGAATTGAACGTCCGCGAGGGCGCGGTACAGAGCGTAATGGCGGCCTACCTGCTGACCTATGGCGTTTCGCAGCTCTTCTACGGCCCGCTCTCCGACCGCGTCGGGCGTCGCCCGGTGATCCTGGTGGGCATGAGCATTTTCATGGTGGCGACGGTAATTGCCATTACCACCCACAGCCTGACCGTACTGATTGCCGCCAGCGCCCTGCAGGGCGTGGGGACCGGCGTTGGCGGGGTGATGGCGCGAACCTTACCGCGCGATATGTATCAGGGCACCCAGCTCCGTCATGCCAATAGTCTGTTGAATATGGGGATTCTGGTCAGCCCGCTGCTGGCCCCGCTGATCGGCGGCCTGCTGGACACGATGTGGTCCTGGCGCGCCTGCTACGCCTTCCTGCTGGTGCTGTGCATCATTGTCACCTTCAGCATGGCGCGCTGGATGCCGGAAACGCGTCCGCAGGACGCGCCGCGCACGAAGCTGATCGCCAGCTATAAAACGCTGTTCGGCAACGGCGCGTTCACCTGCTACCTGCTGATGCTCATCGGCGGCCTGGCGGGCATCGCGGTGTTCGAAGCCTGCTCCGGCGTGCTGCTGGGCGCGGGGCTGGGCCTGAGCAGCATGGTGGTGAGCATTCTGTTTATTCTGCCGATCCCGGCGGCGTTCTTCGGCGCGTGGTTTGCCGGACGACCAAACAAGCGCTTCTCCACCCTGATGTGGCAGTCGGTGATCAGCTGTCTGCTGGCGGGTCTGATGATGTGGATCCCGGGGCTGTTTGGCGTGATGACCGTCTGGACGCTGCTCATCCCGGCGGCGCTGTTCTTCTTCGGCGCGGGGATGCTGTTCCCGCTCGCCACCAGCGGCGCGATGGAGCCGTTCCCGTTCCTCGCAGGTACGGCGGGCGCGCTGGTGGGCGGTTTGCAGAACATCGGTTCCGGCGCGCTGGCCTGGCTCTCGGCGATGATGCCGCAGACCGGGCAGGCTAGTTTGGGCCTGCTGATGACGCTGATGGGGCTGCTGATTTTACTGTGCTGGCTGCCGCTGGCGTCGCGTGTCCCGCATCACGAGCAGCCGGTTTAACCGCATGATGGCCCGGCTTCTCGCCGGGCTTTTCACAGACGGGCGCAATCATCGCCTGCAGTAACGGCTCTGGCGCTGGCCGCCAGGCCCCCTCTTCCCCGTCGTAAAACTGGAAGTCCGCGTTAAGCGCATACGGAATTTTCGCCTTTTGCAGCTCGCAGGCCATATAGGTGGCAAAGGCCATTTGCGAGGCGGTTGGCGTTAAGCGACTTGACTCCCCCACGCCCCAGCCCCCGACCCAGCTAACGTGCCCGGTTTTTTGCTGCCAGTGCAGCGCGGCATTGATGCGGTTACGGATAGCCGCTTTCTCCGCCGCCGTGCCGGACGTCCACGGGTATTTACCGCCATTTTTCAGCGGCCCCCACGGGAAAATATGCCACTCCGCCAGCAGATAGGTTTGGCTGTGCGCGGGCAGCTTCAGGCTGGGTAACTCCTCCGGCGCGGCACGCAGGCGTGGCGCAATGAAGATCATGCGCTGCGGGTCGATGTCGTGGATCGCTTTAACGGTTTTTTCATACACGCGGTTTAGCGACGCCAGATTGTGGTTGAGCTTGTCGGCCGGCTCATAAATGAGATCAAAACCCAGCAACGGGTAGCTTTGACCGAAATAGTGCGCCACGGCAATCCACCAGTTGACCGTCTCTTTCTCGTTATCGGCTTTCGGGTCGTTTTTATATTCATCAGCCTGATACGCGACTATCGGGATCACGCCATACTGCTCACAGGCTTCTACCAGCTTGCGCAGGTGGATCAGCCGAGCTTCCGTCGGCTCGTCGGCCACGCGGATGCGCACGTGGGTAATGCCTTTAGCCCGAAAATCGCGGACCACCAGCGGGTCGAATTCGCGTATGCCGCGCTCGGTGCGCGCCCAGTCCACATCCATACCGACGCCAAGCTGCTGCGCATAACGGGCAGCCGTCAGCGGCGGCTCAGCGGCAATGGCCCAGCCGGAAGAGATCAGTAACGCGGTCGCTATAAGAGGCTTTAACACGGTTTACCCTGGATAAATCGAAAGCATTACCTGTATTTAGCACGCTTTTTCACATTTGGTGTAGCGCGAAAGCGTAATAATTCTTCAACCTGCCAGTTCTCTCAGCCAGCCGATAAAGGCGTCTATTTTCGGCCACTGTCGGCCCGAAAGCGTCGAAACATAGTAGTGCTGATGGCATTTCAGGGTCTTGTCACCAAACGGGGCGATCAGTTCGCCCCGTTCAAGCCGTTTTTGCACCAGCCGCTTTCTGCCCATCGCGACGCCGACGTGGTTGATGGCCGCAATAATCGCTAAGTCCGAACGATCGAAACCAATACCCGACGATGGCGGCATATTTACCCCAAAATGCTGCGCCCAGCTCAGCCACTCATCCGTACCGGAATCATTGCTCCAGGCCTGACGGTCGTGCAGCAGCGTGCAGTGGCTAAGGTTATCGGGGTTTTTCAGCAGCTCATGCTCGCGGGCACACTGCGGCGAGCAGACGGGCAAAATCTCTTCGTCCATCAGGAAGTGATGAGACAGATGGTTGGGCGGCGTATCGTCGAAATAGAGCGCCAGATCGACGCCCGTTCGCTGCATATTGACGTAATCATTGCCGGTCAGGACGGTGAGCGATATTGACGGATAGCGGCGGGTAAAGTCACCCAGCATGGGTACCAGCCAGCACTGAGCGATCGACGGCCGGGAGTAGACCGTCAGCGTGCCGGACAGCGCCTGGTTTTTGATGTCCAGGATCTCCTGATTCAGGGTGTCGAGGGACGATTTTAGCGTCCAGTAAACGCGCTTTCCCTCCTGCGTCAGCTCGACTTTACGGTGCGAACGGACAAACAGCTGAATACCCAGCTCTTCTTCCAGCAGGTTGATGCGGTGGCTCACCGCGCTGGGGCTGAGCGACAGCTCCTCCGCCGCCAGCGCGAAGGATTCATGCCGGGCCGCCACTTCAAAGGTGTACATTTTCGACAGCTGCCAGCCGTTTAATAGTCGGTTTCTGGCTTCATTTGCATCGGTCATCACAATTCTCACGCGTGTTTTCTGCGCCCAGCATACCGTTCATGGGTGAATTTATGTGAACCTAATGCGGATTAAGTGCGTTTTTTAGAGCGCAGTCACTCAGTTGATTCAATCTGGCTCACCTGAACGCCAATTTATATCGTTTGTCAGCCCACGCCGCTTTTTCGTCCAATACCCCCAGATGACATAAGGGTGAGGTGAGATATGGGATCTCAGGTCTGGGTTGTGGCAACGCTGCTGGTCAGCATTGTGTTGATTGTTTTAACCATCGTTAAGCTGAAGTTTCACCCGTTCCTCGCGCTGCTGCTGGCGAGCTTTTTCGTCGGCGCAATGATGGGAATGAGCCCGCTGGATATGGTAAACGCCATTGAGAGCGGGATTGGCGGCACGCTGGGCTTCCTGGCGGCCGTGATTGGTCTGGGCACCATTCTCGGCAAGATGATGGAGGTTTCCGGCGCGGCAGAGCGCATCGGGATCGCCCTGCAGCGCTGCCGCTGGCTGTCAGCAGACGTGATTATGGTGCTGGTGGGCCTGATCTGCGGGATCACGCTGTTCGTGGAAGTGGGCGTGGTCCTGCTGATACCGCTGGCGTTTTCCATCGCCAAAAAGACCCACACGTCGCTGCTCAAGCTGGCCATTCCGCTTTGTACCGCGCTGATGGCGGTGCACTGCGTGGTGCCGCCGCATCCGGCCGCGCTGTTTGTGACCAATAAATTAGGGGCGGACGTTGGGACGGTAATCGTCTACGGCCTGCTGGTCGGCCTGATGGCCTCTCTGGTCGGCGGCCCGCTGTTCCTGAAGCTGCTCGGCAATCGTCTGCCGTTTAAACCGGTTCCGGCGGAATTTTCAGACCTGAAGGTGCGGGAGGAGCATACCCTGCCGTCGCTGGGCGCCACGCTGTTTACGGTGCTGCTGCCGATTGCCCTGATGCTGGTGAAGACCATCGCCGAACTGAATATGGCAAAAGACGGCACGCTGTATACGCTGCTGGAGTTTATCGGCAACCCCATCACCGCCATGTTTATCGCCGTGTTTGTCGCCTACTACCTGCTGGGCATCCGCCAGCATATGGGCATGGGCGCGATGCTGACGCACACCGAGCACGGCTTTGGCTCTATCGCCAACATTTTGCTGATTATCGGCGCGGGCGGCGCGTTCAACGCCATCCTGAAAACCAGCGGACTGGCGGACTCGCTGGCGCAAATTCTCTCGAACCTGCACATGCACCCTATCCTGCTCGCCTGGCTGGTGGCGCTGGTGCTGCATGCCGCCGTAGGCTCCGCCACGGTCGCGATGATGGGCGCCACGGCCATCGTCGCGCCGATGCTGCCGCTCTACCCGAACGTCAGCCCGGAGATCATCACCATTGCCATCGGTTCCGGCGCCATTGGCTGCACAATCGTGACCGATTCCCTCTTCTGGCTGGTGAAGCAATACTGCGGCGCGACCCTGAATGAGACCTTCAAATACTATACGACGGCGACGTTTATCGCCTCGGTGCTTGCACTTGGCGGCACATTCCTGCTTTCTTTCATTATCTGAGCGCGAAGAGACGTATTATGGAAAACGCAACTATCACCACTTTAACCGCACAGTTTCCTCTGGTTGAGGATCTGATTGCCCTGAAAGAAACCACCTGGCTTAACCCGAACACCACCACGCTTGAAGAAGGGCTGCCCTATGTCAGGCTGACCAAAGCCGACGTGGACGATGCGCATGCGCGCCTCAACCGCTTCGCGCCGTATCTGGCGAAAGCCTTCCCGGAAACGGCCGCAACGGGCGGGATTATTGAATCCGAACTGGTCGCCATCCCGGCAATGCGGGCGCGGCTGGAGAAAGAATCTGGCAAAGCCATTCCCGGCACGCTGCTGCTGAAAAAAGACAGCCATCTGCCGATCTCCGGCTCGATTAAAGCGCGCGGCGGTATCTATGAGGTGCTGACCCACGCGGAAAAACTGGCGCTGGACGCCGGGTTGCTGAGCGTTGAAGACGACTACAGCATCCTGCTGGAGCCGCGCTTTAAGGACTTCTTCAGCCAGTACAGCATTGCGGTAGGCTCAACCGGCAACCTGGGGATGTCTATCGGCATCATGAGCGCCCGCATCGGCTTTAAGGTGACGGTACATATGTCCGCCGACGCCCGCGAGTGGAAAAAAGCCAAACTGCGCAGCCACGGCGTCATCGTCGTGGAATATGAGCAGGATTATGGCGTGGCGGTGGAGCAGGGACGCAAAGCGGCGGAAAGCGATCCGAACTGCTTCTTCATTGACGATGAAAACTCCCGCACCCTGTTCCTGGGCTACGCGGTGGCGGGCGAGCGCCTGAAGGCACAGTTTGCCGCTCAGGGCCGCGTGGTGGATGCCGATCATCCGCTGTACGTCTACCTGCCGTGCGGCGTCGGCGGCGGCCCCGGCGGCGTGGCGTTTGGCCTGAAGCTGGCCTTTGGCGATTACGTTCACTGCTTCTTCGCAGAGCCCACGCACTCCCCGTGCATGCTGCTGGGCGTTTACACCGGCCTGCACGATGAAATCGCGGTGCAGGATCTGGGCATTGATAACGTGACGGCGGCGGACGGGCTGGCGGTAGGACGCGCCTCCGGCTTCGTGGGCCGCGCGATGGAGCGCCTGCTCGACGGGTTCTATACGCTTTCCGATCAGAGCATGTACGACATGCTCGGCTGGCTGGCGCAGGAGGAAGGCATTCGGCTGGAACCGTCCGCGCTGGCGGGCATGGCCGGGCCGCTGCGCGTGCCTTCAGATGCCAGCGTTACCCACCTGGTGTGGGCGACCGGCGGCGGCATGGTGCCGGAAGACGAGATGGCGAAGTATCTGGCTAAAGGGCAGTAATTCTGCCGGGTGGCGGCTACGCCTTACCCGGCCTACGGTTCGCGGCAGTTGTAGGCCCGGTAAGGCGTAGCCGCCACCGGGCTTTAAAAGCTCACAATTTGCTGAATGTGAGTCACTGCGAAGAGTAAAGACAGCGACAGCACGGCCAGGGCGATGAGGAACTTATCCCGCACCGCCTTCGGCTGCACAAAGTCGTCCTGCGCTACGTCCATCAGGTTACGGCTGCGGGTATAGCGCCATAAAACGATTGCCACCAGCGCCAGCACAACAAGCGAGATCCAGAACGGCACCCCGGTGCGGTGCCAGTTGTGCTTAATCGCCAGGGCGATCAGCGCGCCATACCCCAGCAGCGTGCGCAGCCAGGCGAGTGACGTCCGCTCCGGCTGCAGGCCGGGGTCCGCTTCGCGTCGCGCTTTGCGGCTATCCGCCATAGAACACCAGCACCATCACCACGCCCGCCACCGCCAGCAAAATCGCGCTGATGATGAGTAACCCACGCGTATAGGGCAGATCCTGCTTCAGACGCATCGCCTTCTCATTGCGCAGCCAGCGCAGGTAGCCGTAAATCGCCAGCACGCCCGCGAACAGGCACAGCAGCAGCGCCAGCACCTCGCGAATCAGCGGGGTGGCGAAATCAGGCGCGAGCTGGTCGAGCCCCACCCCGGCGGCAAGAAACCCCAGCGCGGTGCGGATCCACGCTAAAAACGTGCGTTCATTAGCCAGCGAGAAGCGGTAGTCCGGCGCTTCGCCGAGGCGGGAAATTTTCATGAAGGTTCCTTGTCGAGCTACGGGCAGGCTTCAGCATAGCGTAAATCAACAAGGACAAGGAGACCGGCATCGGGCGATGCCGGTCAGGACGATCAGTGCAGCGCTGGCCAGTAATCCTTGTTGGCCTCGATCAGGTCATCCAGAATCGCTTTCGCGACGGACGCGCTCGGCACGGTTTTCGACAGGGTAATCGCCTGCCAGAGTTTCTGATACGAGCGCTGCTCCCAGGCATCCACCACCAGTTTTTCCACCGCCACCTGCTGGCTCATCAGCCCTTTCTGGAAGTGCGGAATATCGCCCACCGTGAGCGGCTCCGGTCCGTTATGGCCAACCAGGCAAGGAATTTCCACCATCGCATCGGCATCAAAGTTATGGATGGCCCCGTTGTTGGGCACAATCAGCAGCATCCGCTCCTGGGTGTTAAAGGCAATGGCGGTTGCAAGATCGACGATGTACGACGCATGTTCGTCGATTTCCAGCTCGCCGGTGGAGGATTTGCCCGCCTCAATAATCGCCCGGCAGGAACTGAACACGTGCTTCTCACGGTGATCCATGACCTCATTGGCGCGGGTGCGTTCCGGGTTGGAATGCGCGACCACGTAGTCCGGGAACAAATAATACTTCAGGTAGGTGTTCGGCATGGTGTCGGGATCCAGCGCCTGCACGTCTTTTGCTTTGGCGAACGTATCGTTCCAGCTCGCTTCGGTATGGGCATCGTCAGAAGGGGGAACATAGCCGTTTTTCGCCACGTATTCGCGCAGCTTCGGCATCAGATCGTTGCCTTTCAGGTCTTCAATCGACGTCCACCAGCCGAAATGGTTCAGGCCATAGTAGCGCACGCGCATCTCTTTACGGTCTTTCAGGCCGACAATCTGCGCCATGCGCCCTTCAATGCCGATTGGCATGTCGCAGATGTTGAGGATTTTGGCGTTCGGACGCAGGCGGCGCGTGGCTTCCGCAACAATCGCCGCCGGGTTGGAGTAGTTCAGCATCCACGCGTTCGGAGAGTACTGCTCCATGTAATCCACCAGCTCCAGCACGCCGCCGATAGAGCGCATGCCGTAGGCGATCCCGCCCGGGCCGCAGGTTTCCTGGCCCAGCACGCCGTGGCGCAGCGGGATTTTTTCATCCTTTTCTCGCATCGGGTATTTGCCCACGCGGATATGCGCCATCACGAAATCGACATCGCTAAACGCCGCTTTCGGATCGGTGGTGTAGCTGAATTCAATCTCCGGGGCCTGCTCCTTAAGGATGATTTTGCACGCTTCGGCGATGGTTTCCTGACGCGCGCCGTCGTTGTCATAGAACTTCAGGGCGCGCAGCGGGAAACGGTCACGGTTGGCTAACAGCATCAGGACGATACCAGGCGTGAAGGTGCTGCCGCCGCCTGCAATGACAACTGAGAATTTTTTCATGATATAGCCTCTGTCAGGGTGGTTTGTTCATTCGTTAAGGGGGTTTTCATCAGCGATTCCAGCTGGTCGCGCACCTGAGGAACGTGCAGACCGACAATCACCTGAATGCCGTTGCCGCGTCGCACCACGCCGTGGGCGCCGAGGGCTTTGAAGACGTCATCGCTTTGCGTTTTCGCCATATCGACCAGGGCGATGCGCAGGCGGGTGGCGCAGTTGTTGATGCTTTCGATGTTGGCCGCGCCGCCCAGCGCCTGCAGGAATCCGGCGGCCTGCCCGACCTGCTGGCTGGCCGCGGCCGGGGCGGTGGTTTGCCCGCGCGCCGCCTTATAGTCGGCCTTGCTGTAGAGCTTGATTTCGCTCTCTTCCCGGCCCGGGGTTTTCAGGTTCAGACGCGCAATCAGCGTTTTGAAGACCACGAAGTAAACTCCGGTAAAGCAGACGCCAATGCCGATCTGAGTGAATACCGTCGAGGCGTGGTTGTGGAACATCGGGATCCAGTTTTGCGGCAGGAACTGGTCCAGCAGGCCGCCGCCCATGTTCCCGACCACGCCGAAGGTGTACATCACCGTTGCCATGGTGGCCGCCAGCACGGCGTGAACGGCAAACAATAGCGGCGAGATAAACAGGAAGGTGAATTCGAGCGGTTCGGTAATGCCCACCAGCACCGCGGTAAGCGTGGCCGGGACCAGCAGCCCCGCGACCTTGACGCGGTTTTCCGGCGACGCGGTGTACCAGATCGCCAGCGCAATCCCGACCGAGCCGAACACTTTGGAGTTGCCGTGCAGCGCGAACCCGCCTTCCGGGAAAAGAGTTTTCAGCGGCAGGGTGCTCTGGCTGAATTCCTGCAGGTGCTGCGCCCAGTAGACCTGAATTCCCCCTTCCACCGCCGCCGGGCCAAAAATGAACGGACCGTAGACGAAGTGGTGCAATCCGGTTGGGATCAGAATGCGTTCCAGGAAGGTATAGACCCATACGCCCAGCGCACCGGCAGAACGCAGGAACGCCTGCAGGGACTCAATGCCCATCTGCACTTTCGGCCAGCCCAGCAGCGTCAGCCAGGCGCAGGGGATCATGACGAAGAACGCGAGGATCACGACAAACGAGCTGCCCTGGAAAATCCCCAGAAACACCGGCAGCGGCTTGTCAAAATAGCGGTTGTGGATGGCGGTGACGATGCCTGAAATCACGATAGCGCCGATGATGCTGGTATCGAGCGTTTTGATCCCGGCAATCATCGCCAGCCCGCTTCCCGCTGTCGGTTCGGCGGAGAAGTCGACGCCGAAGAAGTCGCCCCAGGTCATCCCCATCGCGTTGATGAAGTAGTTCCAGGTCAGGAAGCTAATCAGCACCGCCAGACAGGCGCGGCCCTGGGCCTGCTTCGCCAGGCCAATCGGCAGGCCGACGGCAAAAATCAGCGGCATATTGCGGAACACCGCCCAGCCGCCCTCTTCAATGATGTGAACAATCTGCGCGAAAAGATGATCGGGGGCCGTTAAGGCTTCGCCGACAAACAGCGGGTTGCGAAGCATGATGGCGATTCCCACCACGATCCCGGCGAAAGGAAACAGCAACACCGGGGTAAACATGGCACCGCCAAAACGTTGTATTTGACTGAGCATTTTTAAATCCTCATGAAACAACCTGTAGGGGTAGAGGCCTTTATGGTTTTTTGCTGGCCTGAGGTGAGCATAAGAACTTACTGATGCGTGAACATGGCGTGCCGCTGCGATTCGTGATCGCATTCATGGTTTTATTTTGACCAATCAGGTCTACTTTTTACGGTAAATATGGACATGTCAGGACGCCATCCACGCCCTGATAAGGGCAAAGAGGTCTACTGGTGATCTACAAATCCATTGCTGACAGATTGCGGCTGCGGCTGAATTCATCGGACTACAACATCGGCAGTCCGCTGCCGGGCGAGAAAGCGCTGGCGCAGGAGTTTGGCGTGGCGCGAATGACCATCCGCAAGGCGCTGGATCTGCTGGTGAGCTGGGGGCTGGTTGAACGGCGGCACGGCAGCGGCACGTTTGTGGCGCGCAAAGACGTTCACCACGAAACCACCAACCTGACCGGGCTGGTTGAAGTGTTGCGTCAGCAGGGAAAAGAGGTGCAGAGCAAGGTGCTGCAGTTTGAAGTGATGCCCGCCCCGCCCGCCATCGCCAGCCAGCTGCGAATTCAGGTGGATGAGCGGATCTACTTTTCCCGGCGGGTGCGCTACGTGGACGGAAAACCGCTGATGCTGGAGGACAGCTTTATGCCGGTGAAGCTGTTTCGCAATCTGTCGCTGGCGCATCTTGAAGGGTCAAAGTTTGATTACATCGAGAAGGAGTGCGGGATCACCATCAGCGGCAACTACGAGAGCCTGACGCCGGTGCTGGCCGATAAGCAGCTGGCGGGTTATATGAATCTGCCGGAACAGACGCCGCTGTTGCGTATCACCTCCCTTTCCTACAGCGACAGCGGCGAGTTCCTCAACTATTCCGTGATGTTCCGAAATACCAGTGATTACCAGGTGGACTACCATCTGCGGCGCATCCACCCGGAAGATTTACTAGCTCATCCCCCAGAACAGCACCGCCAGTAGCTGCGGGGTAATGATGCGCAGGAACATCACCAGCGGGTAGACGGTGGCATAGGAGAGCGCGGCCGCGCCGCTGGTGGTGTGCAGGTTATTGGCAAAGGCCAGCGCGGGCGGATCGGTCATGGAACCCGCCAGCATGCCGCACAGCGTCAGGTAGTTCATTTTGGCGAACATCCGCGCCAGTATGCCCACCGTCAGCAGCGGGATCGCCGTGATAAAGATGCCGTAGCCGACCCAGCTCATCCCTTCACCCTTGACCAGGGTGTCGACGAAATCCCCGCCGGACTTCAGCCCGACCACCGCCAGGAACAGCACGATGCCCAGCTCGCGCAGCGCCAGGTTGGCGCTCGGCGGCATAAACCAGTAGAGCTTACCGATGCAGCCGATACGCCCGAGGATCAGCGCCATAATCAGCGGCCCGCCCGCCAGGCCCAGCTTGAGCGCCACCGGGAAGCCCGGCACGTACAGCGGGATGGAGCCCAGCAGCACGCCAAGCCCAATACCGATAAACACCGGTAGCATCTGCACCTGCTGCAGTTTCTGCTGGGCGTTACCCACCATATCCGCGACGGCGTCGATGGAAGACGGGCGCCCAACCAGGTTGAGGATATCCCCGAACTGCAGGCTGGCCTCCGGGCTGGCGACCAGCTCGACACCCGCACGGTTAAGGCGGGAGATCACGACGTCATAACGCTCTTTTACCTGCAGATCGCGTATTTTTTTGCCAAGGACGTGCTCGTTGGTTACCACAACGCGTTCCACCCGCATATCGGTGCCGCGCGTGGAGAGCGAGGTATCCACTTCCTGACCAATCACCAGACGGGCGTTTTTCAAATCGCCGGGCTGGCCCACCAGGTGCAGCAGATCGCCTTGCTGAATGATGGTGCCGGGCGCGGGCACCATCAGCATATCGTCGCGCTTAAGGCGGGAGCAGATAATATTGGCGCTGTTCAGAATCGGCACGTCCTGAATCGCCATATTGTTCAGGTTGGGGTTATCAACCCGAATGTTGATGGTTTTGATCGGCATATGGCCGTTGGTAAGCGTGGTTTCGTGGTCCTTCGCCTCTTTATCGACGTTAATGCGAAACAGGACGCGGACCAGCCACATGGAGAGCAGAATGCCGCAAATACCAAACGGATAGGCCATGGCGTAGCTCATCCCCATCTGGTCGACAATGCCGGGTTCGATGCCCAAATCGCGCAGGATTTGCTGCCCCGCGCCGAGCGCAGGCGTGTTGGTGACCGCCCCGGAGAAAATGCCCAGCACCACGGGCAGCGGGATAGCAAAGATTTTATGCAGAATGGCGGTGACCAGCCCGCCCATCACCACAATGCCAAGGGCAAACAGGTTGAGCCGTAAGCCGGAGACCCGAAGTGAGGCGAAAAAACCCGGCCCCACCTGAATCCCGATGGTATAGACGAACAGGATCAGGCCGAACTCCTGGGTAAAGTGGAGCATTTCGGCGCTCAGCACCAGCCCGAGCTGGTCGGCAAAGTGGCCGACTAAAATGCCGCCGAACAGCACCCCGCCTATCCCAAACCCGACGCCGCGGATTTTGATATTCCCTATCCACAGGCCAACAACAGCGACCAGGGCCAACACGCTGACGGTTAACGCGATATCACTCATGATCCACTTCCTTGGCATAACCTTAGTTATGCTAAGGATTCTCTCAGAGCCGTGGGCAGTTGTATGGGCGATGGCGCACAAAAAAGCCCTGCCGGGGCAGGGCCTTGTGCGGTCTGTGAGCGGTGTCGGGTGGCGGCTGCGCCTTACCCGACCTACAGGTTCGGCGGGCTTGTTAACTGTTTAACGCCGGCCGGTCGCTAATGGCGATACGCTGCGGCGCGATGGCTTCCGGCACGTTACGGGTCAGGTCAATATGCAGCAGCCCGTTGGTAAACGTTGCGCCGGAGACGTCCATATGGTCTGCCAGGGTAAAGCTCAGGCTAAACGGCTGATTAACCAGCCCCTGATGAAGCCATTTGGTCTCGGTCTCTTGTTTCTCCGGCGTACCTTTCACGGTCAGACGCGTGCCTTCGAGCTGAATATCCAGATCCTCCTGACGGAAGCCGGCCAGCGCCAGGGTGATGCGATAGTGGTTATCGTCGCTTTTTTCGATGTTGTACGGCGGAAACGTCTGTTGCTCAGCGGTGTTTTGCAGGGCATTAGCCAGTTTGTCAAAACCAATCCACTGACGAAGTAAGGGGGATAAATCGTAGTTACGCATACTAAATCTCCTTCTGAGAAGCGAGTTCGGCACAGTTTAATGTTGTGCGCAGTTGTTCCTGCAAATCCTGATGGATTCGCATATGCTCCCGTTACGGCAAGCAGGTCTGGGTGGGCCGCTCGCGCGACCCGCATAATTAGTTAATTTCGATACGACGCGGTTTTTTCTCTTCCGGAATCACACGTTCCAGTTCGATAAACAGCAGGCCGTTGACCAGGTTCGCGCCTTTCACGTGAATGTTCTCAGCTAACTGGAACTTGCGTTCAAAGTTGCGCTCAGCGATGCCCTGGTAAAGGTAGGTACGTTCTTTCTGCTCGGCCGTATGGGAACCTTTCACCACCAGCAGGTTGTCCTGCGCGGTGATCTCCAGTTCGTTTTCTGCAAAACCGGCGACGGCAATGGCGATGCGGTAGTGGTTTTCGTCAACCAGCTCAACATTGTATGGAGGGTAGCCGTTGCTCTGGCTTTGGTTATTTTCTAAATGGTTAAACAGGCGGTCAAAACCAATTGCAGAACGGTACAGCGGAGAAAGATCGAAGTTACGCATAAATAAAACTCCTGAAATCAGCGAGAAAAGTAAGCCTTCCACCATGGACAGGCCTTTACGCCCCCCGAACACCCATCAGGCGAGTTCGTTATCGGGTCGTATTCTTAAAATGGGTCTGCAACCGGGCTTTTCAAGCATGACAACTGCACTTTTTTTTGCACTTTCCTGCATCTCGCATAGACTGGGACAACAGCACAAAGGGTTAAATTGCGATGGCTGCCACAGTGCGGGGTTATCGGGCTATCCATTTTGGATAAGGCTCGCTATAACCCTGAGTTGCAGGTCTATGCAGTGCCATTAACGATGACTGAGTGATGATGAAAAATGTTCTGATAAAGCTGACGACGTTCAGCGGGGTAGTTTTACTTTGCGGGTGTTCGAGCGTGATGTCTCACACCGGCGGTAAAGAAGGAACATATCCGGGGACGCGCGCCAGCGCGGCGATGATCTCCGATGACGATACAAACTGGGGCACCAAATCCCTGGTTATCCTGGATATGCCGTTTACGGCTGTGGCGGACACGCTTCTGCTGCCGTGGGATTTATTCCGTAAGGACGACTCCGTGCGCTCACGGGTAGAGAAAAGCGAGCAGGAAAATCTGGCGACAAACGCCGTCATTCCGCCCGCAGAGATGCCGCCGCGCTAGTTCTGCGCGGTTTCCGCTAACCAGAGCTGACGGAAACCGTCCGTCTCTTCCATCCACGCAATAAAGCGCCCGTCCGGGGAAAATACGACGGCATCCGCAGACGGCGGATTGCCGTGATCGGACGTCAAAAACGTCACCTGTCCGGTCTGCGCGTCACAGCAGGCGATCCGGTTTTCGAGCACAAACCCCAGCCGGTCACCCGCCGGATGCCAGTTAAACGCAGACTGAATATCGCTCCCGTTACGCGTCAGCTGGCGCGGCTCGCCGCCATCAGGTGAGATCAGCCACAGCTGCACAATGCCGTTATCGTCGCGCATCAGAAACGCGATCTGTGTCCCCTCCGGGTTGCTGCGAACCCAGTGACGCGGCACGTTCACCAGGCCCGAATAGGCCCTTTGATGCGTAAAGGTCAAACGACGCTGCTTCACCCCAGCAGGCGGGGCCGGCAGGGTCTCTGCGGTGCCCTGAAGCGGCGCATCGCCCGCCCTTTTCCAGCTCTGTTCATCTTCTGGCAGGTTAACAATAAACAGTTCAGGCACTTTCTCGCCCGTTGCAGACAGGGTATCGCCGATAAACGCCAGTCTGTCGTTGCCCACCCAGCCCTCTTCGTAGGCGCGGTTAATCTCGTCGCTGCCCGGCTGCGGGTTGGGCGTCGTGCGGCTGACCAGCACGCTCCAGTAAGTCCCCGGGTATTCACGAGGATGGTTTCCCGGCGGATTCACCGGGCCATAAGGCGCCGCCACGCCGACGTTGCGTAAATCAAGCTTCGCATCGCGCACGTGCAGCACGTGGTCGTTATAGGTAAAGCTGACAAGCTGGCCGTTCGGGCTGAAGACATGGACGTGGCTGCCGCCGCGCAGCGCGCCCGGGGTGAACGGTGAAGTGATATCCATTGCGTCCAGGTTGCTCACCTGCCCGTGATGCGCAATCACCCCCTGACGATGATGAAAATCGTAGTGCCACTCCGCATCCGGGTTTTTCGGGCCGTGGATAAAGACGTATTTCTCCTGCGCGGGATGAACGGTCACCACGCCAACGTGCGCACCGTCAGTGGCGCGATAAATCACCTCGACTTCGCCCGTAACAACATTAACCCGCTCGATGGTTTCACCGGTGAACGATGCACCTGACGGGCGCACGTCATAGACCAGCCACTGGCTGTCCGGCGTCCAGGTATTGATGTTAGTAAGCTGGTGGTTGCGGGAAGCGAAGGTGATTTGTTTCATGAGGATACCCTGATGCGCAGTTATCGCATCAGGGTATCGCAAGCGGGTGTTTAGTTCAGCACAAACTTCTCAATGGCGTAAGCCACGCCGTCTTCGAGGTTGGATTTGGTGACAAAATTAGCCACTTCTTTCACCGACGGAATAGCGTTATCCATCGCTACGCCCATGCCCGCGAATTCAATCATCGCGATGTCGTTTTCCTGATCGCCCAGCGCCATGATTTCGTCCGGCTTGATGCCCAGCGCGTCGGCCAGCGATTTCACGCCGGTGCCTTTATTGACGCGTTTATCGAGGATTTCAAGGAAGTACGGCGCACTTTTCAGCACGGTGTATTTCTCTTTCACTTCGGCCGGAATGCGCGCAATCGCTTTATCCAGGATCTCCGGCTCGTCGATCATCATCACTTTCAGGAACTGGGTGGCCGGATCCATCTTCTCGGCTTCACAGAACACCAGCGGAATGGTCGCCACGTAGGATTCATGTACCGTGTAGTAGCTGATATCACGGTTGGCGGTGTAAAGCGTATTGCGATCGAGAGCGTGGAAGTGGGAACCCACCTCACGGGACAGTTTTTCCAGGAACCGGTAGTCATCGTAGCTTAGCGCGGTTTGCGCAACCGTACTGCCATCCGCGGCTTTCTGCACCAGCGCGCCGTTATAGGTGATGCAGTAGTCGCCGGGCTGATTCATGTGCAGCTCTTTCAGGTAGCTGTGCACGCCCGCATACGGACGCCCCGTGGTGAGGACCACATTCACGCCCTTTGCGCGTGCCGCGGCGATCGCGTTCTTAACGGCTGGAGAGATAGTGTGGTCTGGCAGCAACAGCGTGCCGTCCATATCGATTGCAATAAGTTTGATAGCCATGAGTTCCCCGGGATAAATGAGTGCTGCCTCATGCTAACGCGATTAAGCACACAAAAATAGAGCTACCTTGCGCAACAAAAGCCCCCTTTTACGCCTATCCCGAGGAACAAAGACCTACTCGCGGGTGAGAACGATTTTACCAAACGCACCGCGATCCAGATGCTCAAGTGCCTGTTCAAGCTCGTTAAAACGGTAGCGATGCTCAATCACGGGTTTCAACCCGGTGACATCCACGGCGCGGACGAAATCCTCCAGCGCCCGGCGGTGCCCCACGCCGATCCCCTGAATGACGGGAGATTTCAGCAACAGTTCGCCAGCAGAGAGCGAAATGTCAGACCCGGCCAGCACGCCAATGACCGAGATACGTCCATGAACGGCAACGGCGCGCAGGGAGTGCTTCAGGTTCTCGCCCCCCACGGTTTCAATAATATGGTCGATGCCGCGATCCTGCGTCAGCGCCAGCGCCTCTTCAGCCCAGTCGCCTTTCAGGCGGTTGATGCCCTGGCTGGCCCCCAGCTTTTTGGCCAGCGCCAGCTTTTCATCGCTCCCGGACGTAACAATGACCTCTGCGCCGTGCGCTTTTGCGATTTGCAGGGCGAAAATCGCCACGCCGCCCGTTCCCTGTACCAGCACCGATTGCCCGGCGCGCAGCTGACCGCGTTCCACCAGTGCGAACCAGGCGGTAAGCCCCGCGCAGGGTAAGGTGCTGGCCTCTGCGTCATCCAGGGTTTCCGGCGATGCCGCCAGCGCGTCTTCCTTCACAATCACGTACTCGGCCAGCATTCCCTGGAAATAGCCGCCGGACGTTTTATAGGGCAAATTGCGCGCGTCCGCCTGCGGCTTACCGTCGATCCACTCCGGAAAGAAGGTTGAGATGACGCGGGCACCGGGCTGGAAACGCGTGACGCCTTCACCAACGCTGTCGACGACGCCCGCCATGTCAGACGCCGGGGTAAACGGGAAGGAAAGCGGAATCGGCATCGTGCCTTCAATCACCATTTTGTCGCGATAGTTGAGCGCAACGGCATTCACCCTTACGCGCACTTCACCCGGACCTGGCTGGGGAATGGGCTCCTGAATAAGCGTGAGGCTCTCGCGCCCGAGGGCGCTCATCGTCCAGCGTTGCATTGTCTCGGTCATTTTTTTCTCCGGCCATCAAGTAAGCTTTAGTACTGACAGTCTACCGTTGACGCATGGTCGCCAGTGGCGATAAGTTTTCTCTATATTGACGCCAAAAAAGATACAATTCATGACCGACACGCTGAAGGATATCCCTGTTTTTGTGGCTGCCGTAGAGGCGGGAAGCTTTGCACAGGCCGCCATTCGTCTGCATTTGTCACGCTCGGCGGTAGGAAAAAGCATCGCTCGTCTCGAGGAGCGACTGGGGGTACGGCTGTTTCAGCGCACCACCCGCAGCCAGAGCCTGACCGATAACGGCGCCCTTTTTTATGAACGGTGCCTGCGTGCGCTGGAGGAAATTCGGGGCGCAGAGTCGCTGCTTGAAACGGGGAAACAGCAGGTCAGCGGCCGCCTGCGCGTTGCCATGCCGGTACTGTTTGGCCGCCAGTGCGTCGCGCCGCTGTTGATTGAACTGGCGCAGGAACATCCCGGGCTTGAGCTTGAAATGTCGTTCAGCGACCGCGTGGTGGATCTGGTAGAGGAAGGGTTTGATATGGCGGTGCGTAACGGCACGCTGCAGGACAGCAGCATGCTGGTCGCCAGAAAGCTGGGGGAACACCGCATGGTGCTGTGCGCTGCGCCGGATTATCTGCAGAACAAAGGCCAGCCGCAAAGCGTGGCTGACTTACCCCATCATACGGCCATTAACTATCTGCGCGCAGGCAGAGTGTTACCCTGGCAACTGATGGATAACGAAGGGACCTCGCACACCTTTACTCCCCGTTCATCGCTCAATATGGACGATTTGCAGGCCATCTGCGACGCGGCGCTGGCCGGACACGGGATTGCCTGGCTCCCCTGCTGGATGGCCATTAAAGAAATTCATCAGGGAAAGCTCGTCCCGCTCCTGAAACAGGCGCCCGATGTCCATTTTGACGTTCATGCCGTCTGGCAGCAAACGCCGCACCTGCCGCTGAGAGTGAGGATTGCCGTCGATACGCTCGCCAGTCGCTTACCGTCAGTGCTGTCGCAGGATATGCCCGCGCCCATAAAAAAGCCGCGCTAAACGCGCGGCCAGTTATCGTGTGGTATCACGTCGATTAAATATCGATATTTGCCGCTTTCAGGGCGTTCTCTTCGATGAAGGCACGACGTGGTTCAACCGCATCGCCCATCAGGGTCGTGAACAGCTGGTCTGCAGCAATCGCGTCCTTAACGGTCACGCGCAGCATGCGACGGCTTTCCGGATCCATGGTGGTTTCCCACAGCTGCTCCGGGTTCATTTCGCCCAGACCTTTATAGCGCTGGATCGCGAGGCCGCGACGGGACTCTTTCACCAGCCAGTCCAGCGCCTGCTCGAAGCTGGCTACCGGCTGACGACGTTCGCCACGTTCGATGAACGCATCGTCTTCGATCAGGCCGCGCAGCTTCTCGCCGAGCGTGCAGATACGACGGTATTCCGGACCGGTGACAAACTCGTGCTCCAGCGGGTAGTCGGTGTCGACGCCGTGGGTACGCACGCGAACGATCGGCTCGAACTGCCCGTCAGCGTTCTGCTGAACATCGCATTTCCACTGGCTGCCATGCTGCTCTTTTTCGTTCAGATCGGTCACCAGAGCGTTCACCCAGCGGGTGACGGTCTGCTCGCTGCTCAGATCGGCTTCGGTCAGGGTTGGCTGATAAACCAGCTCCTTCAGCAGCGTTTTCGGATAACGACGTTCCATACGCGTAATCATTTTCTGCGTGGCGTTGAACTCGGACACCAGACGCTCCAGCGGCTCACCGGCCAGTGCAGGGGCGTGCGAGTTCGCGTGCAGGGTCGCGCCATCAAGCGCGATTGCGATTTGGTACTGATCCATCGCTTCGTCATCTTTGATGTACTGTTCCTGCTTGCCTTTCTTCACTTTGTACAGCGGCGGCTGGGCAATGTAGACGTGACCACGCTCAACGATTTCAGGCATCTGACGATAGAAGAAGGTCAACAGCAGCGTACGAATGTGCGAGCCGTCGACGTCCGCATCGGTCATGATGATGATGCTGTGGTAGCGCAGTTTGTCCGGGTTGTACTCGTCACGGCCGATGCCGCAGCCCAGCGCGGTGATGAGCGTCGCCACTTCCTGAGAAGAGAGCATCTTGTCGAAACGGGCTTTCTCAACGTTGAGGATTTTACCCTTCAGCGGCAGAATCGCCTGGTTCTTACGGTTACGTCCCTGCTTCGCAGAACCGCCCGCGGAGTCCCCTTCCACGAGGTACAGTTCGGACAGCGCCGGGTCGCGTTCCTGGCAGTCAGCCAGCTTGCCCGGCAGGCCGGCTAAGTCCAGCGCGCCTTTACGACGGGTCATTTCACGGGCTTTACGCGCCGCTTCACGGGCACGCGCCGCATCAATAATTTTGCCCACCACGATTTTCGCGTCGGACGGGTTTTCCAGCAGGTACTCGCTCAGCAGTTCGTTCATCTGCTGCTCAACCGCCGATTTCACCTCAGAAGAGACCAGCTTGTCTTTGGTCTGTGAGGAGAACTTCGGATCCGGCACCTTCACGGAAACCACGGCAATCAGGCCTTCACGGGCATCGTCACCGGTGGCGCTGACTTTCGCTTTCTTGCTGTAGCCTTCTTTGTCCATGTAGGCGTTCAGGGTACGGGTCATCGCCGCACGGAAGCCAGCAAGGTGAGTACCACCGTCACGCTGTGGAATGTTGTTGGTAAAGCAGTAGATGTTTTCCTGGAAACCGTCGTTCCACTGCAGCGCCACTTCCACGCCGATACCGTCTTTTTCGGTGGAAAAGTAGAAGATATTCGGGTGAATAGGCGTTTTGTTCTTGTTCAGATACTCAACAAACGCCTTGATACCGCCTTCGTAATGGAAGTGGTCTTCTTTGTTGTCACGCTTGTCGCGCAGGCGAATCGAGACGCCGGAGTTCAGGAACGACAGTTCACGCAGGCGTTTCGCCAGGATGTCGTACTCGAACTCGGTGACGTTGGTGAAGGTTTCGAGGCTCGGCCAGAAACGCACCATGGTACCGGTTTTGTCGGTTTCGCCGGTAACGGCCAGCGGTGCCTGCGGCACGCCGTGCGTGTAAAGCTGACGGTGAATTTTGCCTTCGCGCTGGATAACCAGCTCCAGCTTCTGCGACAGGGCGTTTACTACCGAAACACCTACGCCGTGCAGGCCGCCGGAAACTTTATAGGAGTTATCGTCGAACTTACCGCCTGCGTGCAGGACGGTCATGATCACTTCCGCCGCGGAGACGCCCTCTTCCGGGTGAATACCGGTTGGGATGCCACGGCCGTCATCGGTGACGGAGACGGAGTTATCCGCATGGATGGTGACCACGATGTCTTTACAGTGACCCGCGAGCGCTTCGTCGATAGCGTTATCTACCACCTCGAATACCATGTGGTGCAGACCGGTGCCGTCATCCGTGTCGCCGATATACATACCCGGGCGCTTACGCACCGCATCCAGCCCTTTCAGGACTTTGATACTGGAGGAGTCATAAGAATTCGACATCAACGTTTCTCGCTCATTTCAACTTGGGTTAATCCGTTATTTTACCCTTTTCCACGGTAAACATCTTCGAATTTTCGTCCGACATGTCCATAACGTGTTCAGCGCTAATGGCGCTGACGAAAACCTGCGACTGCGTGGCTTTTAAGCGGCTGGCAAGCAGCCCGCGCCGCGCGTCGTCAAGTTCCGAGGCAAAATCATCTATCAGGTACAGGCAGCGTCGCCCGCTCTCGCGGGTAAGGAACTCCCCCTGCGCCAGGCGCAACGCACACATCAGGAGCTTGAGCTGCCCGCGCGACAGCGTGTCTTCCACCGGCGCACCGTCGGCACGAATGCGGAAATCCGCCTTGTGCGGGCCGTGCGCGGTGTAGGTCAACATGCGGTCGCGCTCGAAGCTTCTCTCTAACACCTCGGCATAGTCCGTCTCTTTCTCCCAGCCGCGCTGGAAGGAGAAGGTGAGAGAGAACTCGGGTAAAAACTGTTTGCAGGTGTCGGCCATGTCTTCGGCAATACCTGCGCTGTATTCGGCACGCCAGTTGCTGATTTGTTCCGCAAGAGGGATTAACTCCATGTCCCACGGACGCAGCTGGGCGTAGCGCGTCACCTGGCGCAACGCGGCGTTACGCTGCTTGAGCAGACGCTTCAGGTTGCTCCAGGCGTTAAAGAATCCGGCTTCGTTGTGAAAGCATCCCCAGTCGAGGAACGCTCTTCTGTATTTGGGGCCGCCGTTGAGTAAAGTAAACCCCTCGGGCGTGATCAGCTGCATCGGCATCAGCAGCGCCAGCTCGGCCACCTTGTGGCCGTCGGTACCGTCGATGCGCACCTTGCTGTCGCCCTGCTTGTCTTTGGTCAGGCCGATGGCGGTCTCCCGCTCCTCGCCCTGCAAACGCCCGTGCAGAACAAAAGATTCCTGCTCGTGGCGAATCACGCGACCAATCTGCAAACTGCGAAACGCCCGGCCGTGGCCGAGCGTATAGATGGCTTCCAGCACGCTGGTTTTGCCGCTACCGTTCGCGCCAACCAGGAAATTAAAGCCAGGGGATAAAGCGAGATCCGCGCTTTCGATGTTGCGAAAGTCGCGGATCAACAGACGGGTGAGCGACATTACAGTCTCATTGGCATGACAACATAGGCAGCCGACTGTGATGCGGCATCTTCAATCTGTACGCTCGAAACGGAGTCGGTCAGCAGGATGCGCACGTTCTCACATTTCAGCGCGTTCAGCACATCCAGCACGTAGCTAACGTTGAAGCCGATTTCCATCTCAGCCCCGGCGTAGGTGACGTCCAGAATCTCTTCTGCCTCTTCCTGCTCCGGGTTGTTGGCGGTGATTTTGATCTGGTTTTCACTCACGTACAGGCGCACGCCGCGGAATTTCTCGTTGGAGAGGATCGCGGCACGGGCAAAGGCCTGCTTGAGGCTGTCGCAACCGGCTTCCAGCGTTTTGTCCGGGTTCTTCGGCAATACGCGGCGATAATCCGGAAAACGACCGTCAACCAGCTTCGATGTGAAGACAAAATCGCCCACGTGAGCGCGGATGTTATTGCTGCCGATCTGCACGCGCAGCGGCGTGTCGCCGCCGTCGAGCATACGCATCAGCTCAATCACCCCTTTACGCGGCACGATCACCGAATGGTTTGGCAGCGAGTCGCCAATCGGCATGGAACAGACCGCCAGACGGTGGCCGTCGGTCGCCACGGTACGCAGCTCTTCACCTTCGGTTTCGAACAGCATGCCGTTTAAGTAGTAACGAACGTCCTGATGCGCCATGGAGAACTGGGTGGCTTCAATCAGACGCTTCATCGTCGCCTGCGGCAGGGTGAATTCCACTTCGCTCTGCCAGTCGTCCAGGTTCGGGAAGTCCGCTGCAGGCAGCGTGGAGAGCGAGAAACGGCTGCGGCCAGAGCGCACCAGCATACGGTCGCCTTCCAGCTGCACGGCGATTTCAGCACCTTCCGGCAGCCCGCGGCAGATATCAAAGAATTTACGTGCCGGAACCGTGGTCGCGCCCGCGTCGTGCGGCTGCGTCAGCGTAACGCGCGCGATCATTTCCATTTCCAGATCTGTACCGGTCAGCGACAGCGTACCGTCCGCGACCTGAAGCAGCAGGTTTCCGAGAATAGGCAGCGTTGGGCGGCCGCCTAATGGGCCACTCACCTGTTGCAGCGGTTTTAATAAATGTTCACGTTCAACGGTAAATTTCATAGCGTCACGATGATAATGTTCTGATTAGATTGGAAAAATCTTCTTTTATGTCGTGGCTTTCTTCGCGTAACTGCTCAATCTTGCGACAGGCGTGCAGCACGGTCGTATGGTCACGGCCACCAAACGCATCGCCGATTTCCGGCAGACTGTGGTTGGTTAACTCCTTTGCCAGCGCCATCGCCATCTGACGCGGGCGCGCCACCGAGCGGGAACGACGTTTAGACAGTAAATCTGCCACTTTGATCTTGTAGTACTCAGCCACCGTCTTTTGAATATTGTCGATAGTGACCAGTTTTTCCTGCAATGCCAGCAAATCACGCAGCGCTTCACGCACAAAATCGATGGTGATCGCACGACCGGTAAAGTTGGCATTGGCGATAACGCGGTTCAGTGCCCCTTCGAGCTCACGCACGTTGGAGCGCAGACGCTTGGCAATGAAGAACGCCACTTCACCCGGCAGGCGAATGTCGTTTTCATCGGCTTTCTTCATCAGGATCGCGACGCGGGTTTCCAGCTCCGGTGGCTCGATCGCCACGGTCAGGCCCCAGCCGAAGCGGGATTTCAGACGATCTTCAACGCCGTTGATCTCTTTTGGATAACGATCCGAGGTCAAAATGATCTGCTGATTGCCTTCCAGCAGGGCATTGAAGGTGTGGAAAAATTCTTCCTGCGATCGTTCTTTATTGGCAAAGAACTGAATGTCATCGATCAGCAGCGCGTCAACGGAACGGTAGTAGCGTTTAAACTCTTCGATCGCATTGTTTTGCAGGGCTTTTACCATGTCCTGAACGAAGCGTTCGGAGTGCATATACACCACTTTGGCATTGGGCTTGCGCGCCATAATGCCGTTGCCCACCGCGTGCAGCAGGTGCGTTTTACCGAGACCCGTGCCGCCATACAGGAACAGCGGGTTGTAGGCCCCACCGGGGTTATCAGCAACCTGGCGAGCCGCCGCGCGCGCCAGCTGGTTCGACTTACCTTCAACGAAGTTATCGAACGTGTGTTTGACGTTTACGTTAGAGCGGTAGGTTGGCTCAGCCGGTGCAGGAACATTATCCCAACCCTGACGAGCAGGAGCGACGCGAGGGGCCGGCGCGGGTGCGGCCTGAGCAGGCGCAGCCACGTTCACGGTTTCACGTACGGTTTGGGTGACCGGCTTTGTGCCCACTTCAAAGCGCAGCTGTGGGGCATCTGACCCGCAGAAATCGTTCAGCAGTCCATTGATGTTATTAAGGTACTTGTCCCTTACCCAATCGAGCACAAAACGGTTTGGCGCGTACAAAGCCAGCGTGTTATCGCTCAGTTCCGCCTGCAACGGGCGGATCCACATACTGAATTCTGTGGCTGGTAACTCATCCTGCAATCGGGCAAGACACTGCTGCCAAAGCGAAAGTGACACGGCGGACTCCACTCGAACAATAAAAGAAAACTATTGAATATTCATGATTGTTGGCGCACATCGGCATGACCCTGTGTAAAGGGGGACGTGCGAATTGCTATCTGCAATTTATCCTGACCAGGATCCTGGGATCCCGATCGGGACCGCGGATCATAGCCTAAACTGAGCCAGAGATCTTCTGTTTCTCACAGATTCTTCCCGATTTATCCACAGGAAGATCAGAAACCGGTTAAGTGTAAACGATCCTGGCGCGAGTGCCCCACGATTTAGCCCGCATATTGGAAAAATTAATGAGCACAGCCAATTTATTGCTTAAATGATCTAACGAAGATCCGGGACGATCCTTGCGCTTTATCGGTGAGCCCGTATAATCCTCGACCCGGCGCGTGATGGTCATCTTCCTGCGTCGTCCGTTGCTCATTTTCCACGCGAAAACGTGCGGAAATACGCGGGAAATAAGGAAAGAGAATTGACTCCGGAGTGTACAATTATTACAATCCGGCCTCTTTAATCACCCACGCTGAGGCGTTAGTCGTTCGAAACTCGTTCGGGTATACGCAAAAGTCAGTGAATTTATTCAAGTTTAGGTAGAAATCGCCATGAAACGCACTTTTCAACCGTCTGTACTGAAGCGCAACCGTTCTCACGGCTTCCGTGCTCGTATGGCTACTAAAAATGGTCGTCAGGTTCTGGCACGTCGTCGTGCTAAAGGCCGCGCTCGTCTGACCGTTTCCAAGTAATAAAGCTAACCCCTGAGTGGTTAAGCTAGCATTTCCCAGGGAGTTACGTTTGTTAACTCCCGCTCATTTCACTTTCGTCTTCCAGCAGCCACAACGGGCTGGCACGCCGCAAATCACCATCCTCGGCCGCCAAAATTCGCTGGGGCATCCCCGCATCGGTCTCACAGTCGCCAAGAAAAATGTTAAGCGTGCGCATGAACGCAATCGGATTAAACGTCTGACGCGTGAAAGCTTCCGTTTACGTCAGCACGAACTGCCTTCAATGGATTTCGTGGTGGTGGCGAAGAAAGGGGTTGCCGACCTCGATAACCGTGCTCTCTCGGAAGCGTTGGAAAAATTATGGCGCCGCCACTGTCGCCTGGCTCCCGGGTCCTGATAGCCCTCATTCGGGTCTATCAACGCCTGATTAGTCCGCTACTCGGGCCGCACTGCCGTTTCACACCAACATGCTCAAGCTACGGAATTGAGGCATTGCGCAGGTTTGGAGTGATAAAAGGCAGTTGGTTGACGGTGAAACGCGTATTAAAATGCCACCCTTTACACCCCGGTGGAGACGACCCCGTCCCCCCAGGACCCTTTGATACCAGAGAACACTAACGATGGATTCGCAACGCAATCTTCTTATCATCGCTTTGTTGTTCGTGTCTTTCATGATCTGGCAGGCATGGGAGCAGGATAAAAATCCTCAACCCCAGCAGCAGACCACGCAGACTACGACCACCGCAGCGGGTAGCGCCGCCGACCAGGGCGTACCGGCCAGTGGCCAGGGGAAACAGATTACGGTTAAGACCGATGTGCTTGAGCTGACAATCAACACCCGTGGTGGTGATGTTGAGCAGGCGCTGCTGTTGACCTACCCGAAAGAGCTGAAGTCTAACGAACCGTTCCAGTTACTGGAAACCACGCCTGAGTTTATCTACCAGGCGCAGAGCGGCCTGACCGGTCGTGATGGCCCGGATAACCCGGCTAACGGTGCGCGTCCACTGTATAACGTCGAGAACGACACCTTTGTACTGGCTGATGGCCAGAACGAACTCGTTATCCCGATGACCTATACCGACGCCGCAGGCAACACCTTCACCAAAACCTTCACCCTGAAGCGCGGTGAGTATGCGGTGAACGTGGGCTACAGCGTACAGAACGCCAGTGCGAAACCGCTGGAGCTGTCGACCTTTGGCCAGCTGAAGCAGTCCATCAATCTGCCGTCTCACCGTGACACCGGAAGCAGCAACTTTGCGCTGCACACCTTCCGTGGCGCGGCGTACTCCACGCCTGACGCGAAGTACGAGAAATACAAATTCGACACCATTGCCGATAACGAAAACCTGAACGTCAGCGCTAAAGGCGGTTGGGTGGCGATGCTGCAGCAGTATTTCGCGACGGCGTGGGTGCCAAATAACGACGGTACCAACAACTTCTATACCGCGAACCTGGGTAACGGCCTTGCAGCCATCGGCTACAAATCTCAGCCGGTTCTGGTACAGCCGGGTCAAACCGGTAAGCTCGCCAGCACCCTGTGGGTTGGCCCGGAAATTCAGGACAAAATGGCCGCTGTTGCGCCGCACCTGGATCTGACCGTGGATTACGGTTGGTTGTGGTTCATCTCTCAGCCGCTGTTTAAGCTGCTGAAGTTCATCCACAGCTTCCTGGGTAACTGGGGCTTCTCCATCATCGTTATCACCTTCATCGTTCGTGGCATCATGTACCCGCTGACTAAAGCGCAGTACACCTCCATGGCGAAGATGCGCATGCTGCAGCCGAAGATTCAGGCAATGCGTGAGCGTCTGGGCGATGACAAACAGCGTCAGAGCCAGGAGATGATGGCCCTGTATAAAGCAGAGAAAGTGAACCCACTGGGTGGTTGCTTCCCGCTGCTGATTCAGATGCCAATCTTCCTTGCGCTGTACTACATGCTGATGGGTTCCGTTGAGCTGCGCCACGCGCCGTTCGCGCTGTGGATCCATGACCTGTCCGCACAGGACCCGTACTACATCCTGCCGATCCTGATGGGCGTGACGATGTTCTTCATCCAGAAGATGTCGCCGACCACCGTGACCGACCCGATGCAGCAGAAGATCATGACCTTTATGCCGGTCATCTTCACCGTGTTCTTCCTGTGGTTCCCGTCAGGTCTGGTGCTGTACTATATCGTCAGCAACCTGGTGACCATCATCCAACAGCAGCTGATTTACCGTGGTCTGGAAAAACGTGGCCTGCATAGCCGCGAAAAGAAAAAGTCCTGATCCGATAAGTTAACGCTAAAATAAGGGCGGTCGATTGACCGCCTTTTTTATTTGTATTGAACGAGAGCAACCATGAGCCATAACGACACTATCGTCGCCCAGGCAACCCCACCGGGACGCGGTGGTGTAGGCATTCTGCGTATCTCCGGCCTGAAGGCACGCGAGGTGGCCGAAGCGGTGCTGGGTAAACTGCCAAAGCCGCGCTACGCTGATTACCTGCCGTTTAAAGATGTCGACGGCACCCCGCTGGACCAGGGCATTGCGCTGTGGTTCCCCGGCCCGAACTCCTTTACCGGTGAAGACGTGTTGGAGCTGCAGGGCCACGGCGGCCCGGTTATCCTCGACCTGCTGTTAAAACGGATCCTGACCCTGCCGGGCCTGCGCATTGCGAAGCCGGGCGAGTTCTCCGAACGTGCCTTCCTCAACGACAAGCTCGACCTGGCGCAGGCGGAGGCCATTGCAGACCTGATCGACGCCAGTTCTGAACAGGCGGCCCGCTCTGCTCTGAACTCGCTGCAGGGGGCATTTTCCGCGCGTGTGAATCACCTCGTGGAAGCACTTACTCACCTTAGGATCTACGTGGAAGCGGCTATCGACTTCCCGGACGAGGAGATCGACTTCCTCTCTGACGGCAAAATCGAAGCCCAGCTCAACCAGGTAATGGCCGATCTCGACGCCGTTCGTGCCGAAGCGCGCCAGGGCAGCCTGCTGCGCGAAGGGATGAAGGTGGTGATTGCCGGACGCCCGAACGCCGGTAAATCGAGCCTGCTGAACGCCCTGGCGGGCCGTGAAGCAGCAATCGTAACCGACATTGCCGGTACCACTCGCGACGTGCTGCGCGAGCACATCCACATCGACGGCATGCCTCTGCACATCATCGATACCGCCGGTCTGCGCGATGCCAGCGACGAGGTTGAGCGCATCGGTATCGAACGCGCCTGGCAGGAGATCGAGCAGGCCGACCGCGTGCTGTTTATGGTGGACGGCACCACCACCGACGCCGTTGACCCGGCAGAGATCTGGCCGGACTTTATTGCCCGTCTGCCGGCCAAACTGCCGATCACCGTGGTGCGTAACAAAGCGGACGTGACCGGCGAAACGCTCGGTATCAGCGATGTGAATGGTCACTCACTAATTCGCCTGTCGGCGCGGACCGGTGAAGGCGTGGACGACCTGCGTAACCATCTCAAGCAGAGCATGGGCTTTGATACCAGCATGGAAGGCGGCTTCCTGGCGCGTCGCCGTCACCTGCAGGCGCTGGAAGAGGCGGCACGCCATCTTGACCAGGGCAAAGCGCAGCTGATTGGCGCGTGGGCAGGTGAACTGCTGGCGGAAGAGCTGCGTCTGGCGCAGCAGAATCTGAGCGAGATCACCGGGGAGTTTACGTCGGACGATCTGCTGGGACGGATCTTCTCGAGCTTCTGTATTGGCAAGTAATGCCCGCTAATCCATGGTGATTTCCTCCTGGGAAATCACCATTGTCCAAATGGCAACTCGCCTAATCCCTTTTCACCCCCTATCCTGCATGCCTGCATCTATGGGGGGTTTATGGCGCGTTTTCTGTTTTGTAGTTTCGCATTAGTTCTGCTTTATCCGTCCGGTATTGATATGTATCTGGTGGGATTACCGCATATCGCCCGCGATCTGGGCGCCAGCGAAGCGCAGCTGCACATCGCGTTTTCGGCCTACCTCGCGGGGATGGCGTCGTCGATGGTGTTTGCGGGGAAGATCGCGGATAAGGCAGGCCGTCAGCCTGTCGCTATCTCCGGTGCCATCGTTTTTGCCCTGGCGTCCCTTCTCTGCTCACAGGCGCAAAACAGCACCGTGTTTCTGACCGGGCGCTTTATCCAGGGCATCGGGGCGGGCGGCTGCTACGTGGTGGCGTTTGCCATTTTGCGCGACACCTTAAGCGCCCAGCGTCGCGCCAAAGTGCTGTCGATGCTAAACGGCATTACCTGCATCATCCCGGTGCTGGCCCCGGTCGTGGGCTATCTGATCATGCTGAAATTCCCGTGGCAGAGCCTGTTCTGGACCATGGCGGCGATGGGCGCGCTGGTGTTTGTCCTGTCGATTGCCGTGCTGAAAGAGACCCACCCGGGCTCGCAGAATACCGGCCATACCGCAACCCTTCACCCGGCAGAGAAGCTTCTCAACCGCTTTTTCCTCAGCCGTCTGACCGTGACCACGTTAAGCGTGGCGGTGATCCTGACCTATGTAAACGTTTCCCCGGTGTTGCTGATGGAGACCATGGGCTTCGATCGCGGTGAGTATTCCACGGTGATGGCATTAACCGCGATGGTCAGTATGGCCGTTTCGTTTTCGACGCCGTTTGCGCTGAATATCTTCCGCCAGCGCACGCTGATGGTGACCTCACAGGTTTTATTCCTTGCCGCAGGCGCGATCCTGGCGACCACCAGCTCACATGCGGTGATGCTGGTGGGCATTACGCTCATTTGCGCCGGGTTCTCGGTTGGCTTTGGCGTGGCGATGAGCCAGGCGCTTGGTCCCTTCTCGCTGCGGGCAGGCGTGGCGAGTTCGGTGCTGGGGATCGCGCAGGTCTGCGGCTCGTCGCTGTGGATTTGGCTGGCAGCCGTAGTTGGCCTGAACGCGCTGAATATGCTGATCGGGGTTCTGATTGGCTGTAGCATAGTCTGCATTACCTTACTTATGGTCATCCAGCCCGCGGCGCACTATGAAGAAGCCCATCAGCAGTCTCGATCTTAACCTGTTGCTGTGCCTGCAGCTTTTGCTGCAGGAGCGCAGCGTTACCAAAGCGGCGAAGCGGATGAACGTGACGCCGTCGGCGGTGAGTAAATCACTGGCCAAGCTGCGTGACTGGTTTGACGACCCGCTGTTTGTCAAAACGCCGCTAGGGCTGCTGCCGACGCCGCTGACGGTGAGCCTGGAGCAGGATCTGGCTGACTGGATGCAAATCGGCAACCAGATCCTCGATAAATTCCATCATGATTCTCCGGGCGGGCTGACGTTCGTGCTGGCCGCGGAAACGCCGCTGATGCTGATCCGCTTCAATACCCTGCTGGAGCAGGTGAACCAGCGCTATCCGCAGGCGACGGTGAAAATGCGCCAGTGGGATTACGACTCGCTGGACGCGATTACGCGTGGCGAGGTGGATTTGGGCTTCACCGGGCGTGAAACGCATCCGCGATCCCGCGAGCTGCTTAAGCTGATGCCGTGGTTTATCGACTACGAAATCCTGTTCAGCGACCGCCCCTGCGTCTATCTGCGCGAGGATCATCCGGCGCTTCAGCAAGAATGGAATCTGGAGACCTTCCTGCGCTATCCCCACATCAGCATCTTCTGGGAACGCAGCGATACCTGGGCGCTTGATGAGGTGTTAAAGGAGATGGGACGCGATCGCACTATCGCCATGAGCCTGCCGGGCTTCGAACAGGCGATGTTTATGGCGGCGCAGCCCGGCCATCACTATATCGCCACCGCCCCGCACTACTGTCATCACTACAATGAACTCCACCAGCGTAAGCTGATCGCGCTTCCGATCCCCATTGATGAGGAGCAGGCGGATAAATTGACCGTGCCCTTCACGCTGATCTGGCATAAACGGAACAGCCATAATCCCAAAATTCTCTGGCTGCGGGAGACCATCAAGGCGCTGTACGGTGCGAGCGATCCAATTTTTGCCTAAGAAAATGTAAAGTTCGGTCCTAAGGCTTCTCTTACTTCCATTTACTGATTAAAACAGGAGGCAAGTTAAGCGATAATCATGTAACCGTTTAACCGATTACGACCATTATCAAGGAGCGAAAAATGGCTACGCACTTTGCAAGAGGGATACTTACAGAAGGACGTCTCGTATCGGCAAGAATTTCTTCAGCCTGTCACCGTGAAGCACTCACTCTTCCGGAGCATCGCAGGTCGCGGTTTTTAGCGTCCCGAGCGCTTCTCGCAGAACTGATGTTTATGCTGTACGGCACCAGCGAGCTGCCGGACATCATTACCCAGCCAGAAGGCCGCCCGGTCTTTGCCGACCCGGATCTCCCTCGTTTTTCCATTGCCTACACGGGCAATATCATTGGGGTCGCGCTGACCACCGAAGGGGACTGTGGGCTCGATATGGAGCTTCAGCGCGCGACGCGCAGCTTCCACGGTGGTAACGCGCATGAAGACTATCCGCTCTCCAGCAATGAGAAGCTGTGGGTACGCAACCAGAACGATCCTGTTGAAGCCAGAGCCCAGCTCATTACCCTGCGCCAGAGCATTCGCAAGCTCTGCGGATGCGCCTCAGACGACGCCAGCCTGCTGCAGCTGTTGCCTGGCTCCGGACGTCTGCGCGCCACCCAGGCCACGCTGGTAGAAGCGCTCTGCGACGCGGAGGATGTGCTTATCTGGTCCATCGCGGTGACCCCCGCCATCGAACGCATGAAAATCTGGGAATTTGACAGTCAACAGGGATGGCGTAGCCTTCCTGATGTGCCCGAGCGCGCCAACGAGCCCGCCGCACGTCTGATGCGATTAACCAGTTTACCGGCAGAAAAAGCATTCACCCTTAGCTGATCCAATCAGGGTCATCATGATGAAACAGGAGTAATCATGTCTGATACGTTGAAAGTTGTTACGTTACTGGGAAGCCTACGCAAAGGTTCATTTAACGGGATGGTAGCCCGCACGCTGCCACAGCTGGCACCTGCAGGTATGGAAATTAGCGCCCTGCCGTCTATTGGCGATATTCCGCTTTATGATGCTGACGTACAGCAGGAAGAAGGGTTCCCGCAGAGCGTTGAAGCGCTGGCCGAACAGATCCGCCAGGCTGACGGCGTGGTCATCGTCACGCCAGAGTACAACTACTCTGTACCCGGTGGTCTGAAGAATGCCATCGACTGGCTGTCCCGTTTACCTGAGCAGCCGCTGTCAGGCAAACCGGTGCTGATCCAGACCAGCTCCATGGGCGCGATTGGCGGCGCGCGCTGCCAGTATCACCTGCGTCAGATCCTGGTCTTCCTCGATGCGATGGTGATGAACAAGCCGGAATTTATGGGCGGAGTGATTCAGAACAAGGTCGACCCGCAAACGGGTGAGGTGGTGGATCAGAGCACGCGCGACCATCTGTCTGGCCAGCTGACGGCGTTCGGGGATTATATTAAGCGGGTTAAAGCCTGATAAAAAAGCCCGGTGGCGCTAGCGCTTACCGGGCCTACACTCGTCAGTAGGTCAGGTAAGCGAAGCGCCACCTGACACCACAAACCGCACCTTAGTGCGCGTCAATAAACACAATCTTCAGCACAAACAGCAGCGCCACAACGATGACGCACGGGCTGAGGTCGCGGAAGCGGCCGGTACCGATCTTCATTACGCAGTAAGAGATAAAGCCCAGCGCGATACCTTCGGTAATCGAGAAGCTGAACGGCATCATCACGGCGGTAATAAACGCCGGCACCGCTTCGGTTAAATCATCCCACTTCACGCGAGACAGGCTGGAGGTCATCAGCACACCCACATAGATCAGCGCGCCGGCCGCAGCGTACGGAGGCACCATGCCCGCCAGCGGCGAGAGGAAGATCACCAGCAGGAACAGAATACCCACGACAACCGCCGTCAGGCCGGTACGGCCGCCCACAGAAACCCCGGAAGAGGATTCAATGTAAGCGGTCACAGACGAGGTCCCGATAAATGAGCCGGTCACAGAGGAGATACTGTCCACAAACAGCGCCTGCTTCATGCGCGGGAATTTGCCTTTCTCATCTGCCAGACCCGCTTTGTCGGTCACGCCGATCAGCGTACCGGAGGAGTCGAACAGGTTCACCAGCATGAAGGAGAAAATCACGCCCGCCAGGCCCAGGTTCAGGGAACCCGCCAGATCAACATGACCAACAACGGTAGAGACGCTCGGTGGCGCGGAAACGATGCCGTTATAGTGAACGTCGCCCAGCATCCAGCCCAGCAGCGTGGTCACCACGATGGAGACCAGCACCGCCGCATGAATATTGCGGGAAGCCAGGATGGCGATGATAAAGAAGCCCAGCACGCCCAGCAGCACGTTATGCGAGGTCAAGTGACCGATGCTCACCAGCGTATCCGGGTTCGCCACGATCACGCCGGCGTTTTTCAGCCCCATCATCCCGATAAACAGACCGATACCGCTGGTGATGCCCACGCGCAGGCTCACGGGAATGTTCGCAATCATCCAGTAACGCACGCGGAAAATGGTCAGCAGCAGCAGGCCAACCGCGCCCCAGAAGATGGCGCCCATACCCACCTGCCACGGCAGCCCCATCGCCTGAACCACCACGAAGGCAAAGAACGCATTCAGACCCATCGCCGGGGCCAGCGCGACCGGCAGGTTAGCGAACACACCCATCAGAATGCTGCCGAGGGCCGCGATCAGACAGGTAGTCACGAAGACGGCGCTGGTATCCATGCCAGCAACGCCCAGAATTTGAGGGTTAACAAAAACGATATAGACCATCGTCAGGAAGGTGGTGAAACCGGCGATCACTTCGGTGCGTGCCGTCGTGCCGTGCTCGCGCAGTTTAAACACGCGCTCAAGCAGACCCTGACCAGATGTCTGGGTAGTGTGTTGTTGACTCATCATCAATTTCCGAACAAGGAGGGAAAATTCGTCGCTATCCTATACCAAAATGCGACAATAGTGGCGGTTACGTGATACTTTTTTCATTGAATTTGCTTATACGGCAACGATTGCGTTCCGGTGAACTGCCGTACGTAAACGTTAAACTGGTTAAAAGGGAAAGGCATGTCCGGAATTGAAGCGGTATTTTTCGACTGCGACGGTACGCTGGTCGACAGTGAGGTCATTTGTTCCCGCGCGTATGTCGCCATGTTCCAGGAATTTGGCATTACGCTGGAACTCGACGAGGTGTTTAAGCGCTTTAAGGGCGTGAAGCTCTACGAGATCATCGACATCATTAACGAAGAACACGGCGTCGTTCTGGATAAAGCGGCTCTGGAACCGGTGTATCGCGCCGAGGTTGCGCGCCTGTTCGATTCGGAGCTGGAGGTGATTCCGGGCGCAAACGCGCTGCTGGATGCCATGACGGTGCCGATCTGCGTGGTCTCCAACGGGCCTGTCAGCAAAATGCAGCACTCGCTCGGCAAGCTTGAGATGCTGCACCACTTCCCGGAAAAACTGTTCAGCGGCTACGATATCCAGCGCTGGAAGCCGGACCCGGCACTGATGTTCCATGCGGCAAAGGCGATGAACGTTAACGTAGAGCACTGCATTCTGGTGGATGACTCGTCTGCGGGCGCGCAGTCGGGGATTGATGCGGGGATGGAGGTGTTTTACTTCTGCGCCGACCCGCACAACAAGCCGATCGTTCATCCAAAAGTCACGACCTTCACCGATCTGGCGCAGCTACCCGCGCTGTGGAAGGCCCGCGGTTGGAATATTACGCGCTAAGCAGACCCTCCCGGCAGGGAGGGCGACAGGTTTATCTGAAGAGCTTTTGAACAAACTCAGCATAGGCCGGACGCCAGACGTCCATTTCGTGGTTCAGACCGGGGTACATTTTATAGTCGAATTTGATGCCCTGCTTTTCCAGCTCCGCTTTCAGACCGGCGATATCTTTGCCGGTCACCGAATCGCGCTCTCCCACAACGACGGTGAAGTTATGCAGCTGCCGGTTAATGGCCTCAGGCTGCTTAAAGCGTGCGGCCACGCCTTCGTCAGGCACGGTTGTCGTGGTAACGCCGCTGAACGTTCCCAGCCAGCCGAAGCTCTCCAGATGATTCATCCCGGAGACCAGCGCCTGATAACCGCCCTGTGACAATCCCGCCAGTGCCCGGCCTGCCGCATCTTTACGCACGTTGAAGCGTGTATCCACCAGCGGAATAATCTCGCTCATCAGTTCACGGTCTGCGGCTTTCGCATTGAGCGGATAGAAAGACTTCCGTCGTTCTGCCGGTGGGAAGTTCTCGGGGATGGCCTCAGTGCTCTCCGTCTCGGTGTCGGGTACCACCACCAGCATCGGTTTGATTTTCCCTTCGGCCATCAGGTTATCCATGATTTGCGGCAGACGGCCCTGATCGATGGCAGAGAGCCCGGTATCCCCAAAACCATGGTAGAAGTAGAGCACCGGTAAGGGTTCCCCTGTGCCGTTGTAGCCAGGGGGAGTCCATACATAGACGCGGCGCTCTGACTTGAGTGACGGCGAGTGCCAGGTCAAGGTCGTCAGATCGCCATGCGGTACAGGACGATCGTCGAGAATACTGCCCGGAACCAGAATCAGGTTGGTGTTCACCTGCCGCTGGGGTTTTTGATAGCGGCTTCCCGTGTCAACTGAACGGAAACCATCGATGTCGAAATAATATTCGTAGAGATTCGGGGCCATCGGCTCGCTTTTCCATGACCAGACGCCATTTTTCTCTTTCGTCATATCATGGGAAACCTGGCTTTCAGGCATTGACCCCGTCACCACGGAGACTCGCGTTGCGCCGGGTGCAAACAGGCGAAACGTAATGCTTTTATCCGCATTAACCTGGGTCACATAGTGGCTGACCGGGGTAGTCTGGTCAGGTGTGACCGGCAACGGTGCGGCAATCACGTCTGTTCCAGTACCGATCCCGATGCTGATGGCCATCGCCAGGCACGCTAATGAATTTTTCATATACCATCCTTTGCTGTTTTTTCGTCTCACGTTAGCGCGTTTCGAACGTCAGGCAACGGATGAAGGGGAAAATTGTGATTACACTAGAAATAACAACGCCGGTGAGTACCGGCGTTGTTATCAGATGACAGGATTACTCTTTCGGGTCTTTACCCGCCAGCAGCTTGTCCAGCTCGTCGCCGCCCACGTGACGGAAGTCCTGACCCTTCACGAAGTAGAAAATGTATTCGCAAATATTCTGGCAGCGGTCACCGATACGCTCGATAGAACGCGCGCAGAACAGGGCCGTCAGCACGCTCGGGATCGTGCGGGAATCTTCCATCATGTAGGTCATCAGCTGGCGCACGATGCCTTCATACTCCTGATCGACCTTCTTGTCTTCACGGTAGATACGCACCGCTTCGTCCAGATCCATCCGCGCAAAGGCATCCAGCACGTCGTGCAGCATCTGCACGGTGTGGCGTCCCAGCGATTCGAGGCTCACCAGCAGCGGCTGATGCTGCTGAGAGAACTTCTCCAGCGCGGTGCGGCAGATTTTATCGGCGACGTCACCAATACGTTCCAGCTCGGCGATGGTTTTGATGATCGCCATCACCAGACGCAGGTCGCTCGCCGTCGGCTGACGTTTCGCGATAATGCGCACGCAGGCTTCGTCGATAGCCACTTCCATCATGTTGACGTTTTTATCGCCTTCAATGACGCGCTTCGCCAGCTCGCTGTCCTGGTTGTGCATCGCCGTAATCGCATCAGAAAGCTGCTGCTCGACCATGCCGCCCATGGTCATCACCTGGGTGCGAATGCTTTCCAGCTCTGCGTTGAACTGGCCGGAAATGTGTTTATTAAGATTGAGGTTGTCCATGGTTTCTCCACATGCACTAAGGCAAATCAACCGTAGCGGCCAGTAATATAATCTTCGGTTTGTTTCTTCGCGGGCTTAGTGAACAGATCGTCCGTGTTACTGAACTCAATCAATTCACCCAGGTACATAAACGCCGTGTGATCGGAGCAACGCGCAGCCTGCTGCATGTTGTGGGTCACGATAACCACGGTGTAATCCTGCTTCAGCTCGGTGATCAGTTCTTCAATACGACCGGTTGAAATCGGGTCCAGCGCTGAACACGGCTCATCCAGCAGCAACACTTCCGGGCGAATCGCAATACCGCGCGCAATGCACAGACGCTGCTGCTGACCACCGGAGAGAGAGTACCCGCTCTGGTGCAACTTATCTTTGGTTTCGTTCCATAATGCGGCCTTGGTCAAAGCCCACTGCACGCGCTCGTCCATATCGGCACGGGAGAGCTTTTCAAACAGGCGAACGCCAAAGGCGATGTTGTCATAAATGGACATCGGGAACGGCGTGGGTTTCTGGAACACCATCCCCACTTTCGCGCGCAGCAGGGCGATATCCTGAGCCTGGGTCAGAATGTTTTCACCGTCGAGGATGATTTCCCCTTCAGCACGCTGCTCCGGATAGAGCGAATACATTTTGTTAAAGGTACGCAGCAGCGTGGATTTCCCACAGCCGGACGGACCGATAAATGCCGTGACCTGGTTCTTCGCGATATCCAGGTTGATGTTCTTCAGGGCATGGAATTTGCCGTAGTAGAAGTTCAAATCACGAACCTGAATCTTACCCGGGGCAGTATCAACCATACTCATTGACTCATTTCCTCATTCGGCGCCGCGAGCTGCCGCGCCGTAAAAAATTAACCGTGTTTCTTCTTCGCGAAAATGACGCGCGCCAGAATGTTCAGCAACAGTACGCAAAGGGTAATGATCAGCACCCCGGCCCAGGCCAGCTGCTGCCATTCCGCGAAGGGGCTCATCGCAAATTTAAAGATCGTCACCGGCAGGTTGGCGATCGGCTGCATCATGTCCGTGCTCCAGAACTGGTTGGAGAGGGACGTAAACAGCAGCGGCGCCGTTTCACCCGCAATACGCGCCACCGCCAGCAGGATACCGGTCATGATCCCGGAGACCGACGCCTTCAGCGTAATCGCAGAGATCATCTTCCATTTTGGCGTACCCAGCGCGTAAGCCGCTTCACGCAGGCTGTCCGGCACCAGTTTTAGCATGTTCTCGGTGGTTCGAATCACAATCGGCACCTGCAGCAGCGCCAGCGCAATCACACCCGCCCAGCCGGAGAAGTGTTCCATCTGCGCCACCACGACGGTGTAAACGAACAGACCCACGACGATAGACGGGGCTGACAGCAAAATGTCGTTAATGAAACGAATCACTTCCGCCAGCAAGGATTTACGACCGTATTCTGCCAGGTAGATGCCCGCCATGATGCCCAGCGGCGTGCCGAAGACCGTGGCCCAGAGGATCAGCAATCCGCTGCCCGCCAGGGCATTCGCCAGGCCACCACCCGCCGTGTTCGGCGGCGGCGTCATTTCGGTGAACAGCGAGAATGACATTCCGTCAATCCCGCGAACGACCGTTGAGAAGAGGATCCAGACAAGCCAGAACAGACCGAATGCCATCGTCGCCATAGAGAGCGTCAGGGCAATGCGGTTTTTCATGCGGCGTCTGGCCTGCATTTTGCGGCGGGATTCCGCCAGTTCAGCAGTAGCTTGCATTTCGAGAGTGGCCATTAGCGTGCTCCCTCATTTTTAGCGAGACGCATAATCATCAGCTTGGAAATCGCCAGAACAATGAAGGTAATAACGAACAGAATCAGACCCAGCTCCATCAGCGCCGCAACGTGCAGGCCGGATTCCGCTTCCGCAAATTCGTTTGCCAGTGCAGAGGTAATACTGTTACCCGGCATATAAAGCGACGCGCTGTCGAGCTGATAGGTGTTACCGATGATGAAGGTGACCGCCATGGTTTCACCCAGTGCACGACCCAGGCCCAGCATCACGCCCCCGATCACCCCATTTTTGGTGAACGGAAGAACAATGCGCCAGATCACTTCCCAGGTGGTGCAGCCGATGCCGTAGGCCGACTCTTTCATCATCACCGGCGTTTGTTCGAACACATCGCGCATCACCGCCGCAATGTACGGAATAATCATGATGGCGAGGATCACACCCGCCGCCAGAATGCCGATACCGAAAGCCGGGCCAGAGAACAGGGCCCCCACAAACGGAATGGCAGAGAGGACGTTACCCACCGGTTCCTGGAAGTACGTGGCGAACAGCGGCGCAAAGATAAACAGACCCCACATGCCGTAGACGATACTTGGGATGGCCGCCAGCAGTTCGATGGCGATACCCAATGGGCGACGCAGCCAGCCCGGTGCCAGCTCCGTCAGGAACAGGGCGATACCGAAACTTACCGGAACCGCAATCAGCAGGGCGATGAACGAGGTCACCAGCGTGCCGTAAATCGGCACCAGTGCACCGTAGATATCGTTCGGCGCATCCCACTCTTTACTCCACAGGAAGGAGAAACCGAATTTCTGGATGCTCGGCCAGGAGGAGAAAATCAGAGACACGATAATGCCGCCCAGCAGCAATAGCACAATCAGCGCAGCCAGTTTGACCAGCGCGCTGAAAATCATGTCACCTTTTTTACCCGGAGGGTTAAATGCAGGCTTGGTTGCAGCCATAAATTACTCTTCTGTTTGAGACGTTTTTACGAATATGCCCGGTGGCGCTGACGCTTACCGGGCCTACAGAGTAAACCGTAGGGCGGGTAAGCGCAGCGCCACCCGCCATCTTCGTTAAATATATCCTGTTAGTACAGCGCTTTACCGCTGCTGTCTTTCACGTTGGTTTTCCATGCAGCGCGAATCTGCTCAACCACGTTGTCTGGCAGGGTGGCGTAATCCAGAGCGTTAGCCTGTTTGCCGCCGTTTTTGTATGCCCAGTCGAAGAACTTCAGCACTTCAGCGCCCTGTTCAGGTTTCTTCTGCTCTTTGTGCACCAGGATGAAGGTGGTAGAGGTGATTGGCCACGCCCCTTCGCCCTTCTGGTTAGTCAGATCCTGCGCGAAGGATTTGCTCCAGTCAGCGCCTTTGGCGGCGTTAGCAAAGTTCTCTTCGGTCGGGCTAACCGGTTTGCCGTCGGCAGACACCAGTTTGGTGTAGGACAGGTTGTTCTGCTTCGCGTACGCATACTCTACGTAGCCGATGGAGCCAGGCAGACGCTGTACGAACGCGGCGATACCGTCGTTACCTTTACCGCCCAGACCGGTAGGCCAGTTAACGGTAGAGCCGGAGCCGACTTTAGATTTCCACTCTTCGTTCACTTTCGCCAGGTAGCTGGTGAACACGAAAGAGGTACCAGAACCATCCGCGCGGCGAACCACGGCGATGTTCTGGGAAGGCAGCTTCAGGCCTGGGTTGAGTTTGGCGATCGCTTCGTCATCCCATTTTTTGATTTTGCCCAGGTAGATGTCACCCAGGGTTTTGCCGTCCAGCACCAACTCACCGGACTTCACGCCCGGCAGGTTGATCGCCAGAACCACGCCACCGATCACGGTAGGGAACTGGAACAGGCCTTCCTGAGCCAGTTTGTCATCAGACAGCGGAGCATCTGATGCGCCGAAATCAACCGTGTTCGCGGTAATTTGTTTTACGCCACCGGAGGAGCCGATACCCTGATAGTTAACCTTGTTACCGGTTTCTTTCTGGTAGGTATCCGCCCATTTGGCATACACCGGCGCAGGGAAGGTTGCACCAGCGCCAGTCAGGCTTGCTTCTGCAAATACAGAGAACGCGCTCAGAGATAAGGTCGCGGCGACAACAGTTGCGACAGTGGTACGCATAACTTTCATAATGTCTCCTGCAAGATTTTCGTAAATCGTTGTTTAGTGGCTACGATGAGCAAAATAGGACAAACAGGTGACAGATAAATGTACGAATTATGACAGTTTTATGACAATGAAAATTTAACTTAAAATTAAACAAAATAAAGCTTAATTTTCATCAAGTTAGCCACTTTTATGACAGGTTGTTTTCAGAAATATTTTCTTTATGTGACACTGAAAAAAGTAGCTGAAGATGACAAATTGTCATTATTAAAAATGAGAAAGGATTGATGAAAAACAAACCAGGCAGGATAAAAAAGCTCCACCCGAAGGTGGAGCCTGAAGGGTTTATTCTACAGTGACCGATTTCGCCAGGTTACGCGGCTGGTCGACGTCGGTGCCTTTGATCAGCGCCACGTGATAGGCCAGCAGCTGCAGCGGAACGGTGTAGAAGATCGGCGCAATCACCTCTTCCACATGCGGCATCTCGATGATGTGCATGTTGTCGCTGCTGGCGAAACCGGCATCTTTATCAGCAAAGACGTACAACACGCCGCCACGGGCGCGGACTTCTTCGATGTTGGACTTCAGTTTTTCCAGCAGTTCGTTGTTCGGTGCCACGACGATAACCGGCATATCCGCGTCAATCAGCGCCAACGGACCGTGTTTCAGCTCGCCTGCCGCATAGGCTTCAGCGTGAATGTAAGAGATCTCTTTCAGCTTCAGCGCGCCTTCCAGCGCAATCGGATACTGATCGCCACGGCCCAGGAACAGGGCGTGATGTTTGTCAGAGAAATCTTCCGCCAGAGCTTCAATGCGTTTGTCCTGAGACAGCATCTGCTCAATACGGCTCGGCAGCGCCTGCAGACCGTGAACGATGTCATGCTCAACAGAGGCATCTTCACCTTTCAGACGCGCCAGTTTCGCCACCAGCATCAGCAGAACCGTCAGCTGAGTGGTAAACGCCTTGGTGGAGGCCACGCCGATTTCGGTACCCGCTTTGGTCATCAGCGCCAGATCGGATTCACGCACCAGCGATGAGCCCGGGACGTTACAGATGGCCAGAGAACCCAGATAACCCAGCTCTTTAGAGAGACGCAGCGCCGCCAGGGTATCTGCCGTTTCACCTGACTGGGAAAGGGTGATCATCAGGCTGTTACGACGTACGGCAGATTTGCGATAGCGGAACTCAGAGGCAATTTCCACGTCGCACGGCACGCCCGCCAGAGATTCAAACCAGTAGCGAGAGACCATACCGGAGTTGTAGGAGGTACCGCAGGCTACGATCTGAATATGCTCAACCTTGCTGAGCAGTTCGTTCGCGTTTGCGCCCAGCTCGCTCAGATCCACTTCACCATGGCTGATGCGCCCGGTCAGGGTGTTTTTGATGGCGTTTGGCTGCTCGTAAATCTCTTTCTGCATGTAGTGACGGTAAGCGCCTTTGTCGCCCGCGTCGTACTGCAGATTCGATTCGATCTCCTGACGTTTCACCTGCTCGCCTTTGGTATCGAACACGGTTACGCTGCGGCGAGTCACTTCGGCGATATCCCCCTCTTCAAGGAAGATAAAGCGACGCGTTACCGGCAGCAGTGCCAGCTGATCGGAAGCGATAAAGTTTTCACCCATGCCCAGGCCGATAACCATCGGGCTACCGGAACGCGCGGCCAGCAGCGTGGACGGGTCGCGGGAATCCATGATCACCGTACCGTACGCACCGCGTAGCTGAGGAATAGCACGCAGCACCGCATCACGCAGCGTACCGCCCTGCTCAAGTTCCCAGTGCACCAGGTGAGCAATCACTTCGGTGTCGGTTTCAGAGACGAAGGTGTAGCCGCGCGCTTTCAGTGCTTCACGCAGCGGTTCGTGGTTTTCGATAATGCCATTGTGCACGACCACGATGTGTTCAGACACATGCGGGTGCGCGTTGCCTTCAGACGGTTCGCCGTGCGTCGCCCAGCGGGTGTGCGCAATACCGGTTCCCCCGTGCAGCGGATGTTCTTCCGCGGCCTGGGCCAGCATCTGCACTTTACCGAGACGGCGCAGACGGGTCATATGACCTTCTGCATCGACGACAGCCAGACCGGCAGAGTCGTAACCACGGTATTCCAGACGACGTAAACCTTCGAGAAGGATTTCAGCAATATCACGCTGCGCAACTGCGCCAACAATTCCACACATAATTTTAGATTCCGAATTTAGGCATAATGCCTGCGTTGTCGCTGACCTGTATTTGCCCTTTCCGGGCGCCCCGAGCCTTGTAGAGAGTGGGGTTATTTTTATGGGTACTGCTTGTGGGGGGAGATATATGTTTATCTCCTCACCCGGGTTTGCCTGATGACGGCTACGCCTTATCAGGCCTACTCAATCGTAGGGCGGGTAAGCGTAGCGCCACCCGCCTTGTTGTTACTTCTTCTTCACAGGACGTTTCCAGCCCTGCTTGTGCACCTGCGGCACACGGCTTAATACCAGTTCGTTATCGGCGATATCGCGCGTAACGGTTGTCCCGGCGGCAATCGTTACGCCGTTACCCACGGTAACAGGTGCCACCAGCTGGGTGTCGGAACCGACAAACACATCATCACCGATGATGGTTTTAAACTTATTGGCGCCGTCATAGTTACAGGTGATTGTGCCTGCGCCAATGTTGACGTTGTCACCAATTTCCGCGTCGCCCAGATAGGTTAAATGACCGGCTTTTGAGCCTTTACCCAGACGCGCTTTTTTCATCTCAACGAAGTTGCCCACGTGAGCGCCTTCCAGCAGCTCAGCGCCCGGGCGCAAACGCGCAAACGGGCCGATGGTACAGGCCACATCCAGACGGGCATCTTCCACCACGCTGTACGGGCTGATTTCACAGTCGTCACCAATGACGCTGTTTTTGATCACGCAGCCAGCGCCAATTTTGACGCGATTGCCCAGCGTGACGTGACCTTCGAGGATAACGTTAGTATCAATTTCAACGTCGCGCCCGTGCGCTAACGTTCCACGCAGATCGAAACGCGCCGGATCGCGCAGCATCACGCCAGCCAGAAGGAGTTTCTCGGCCTGTTCGGACTGATAAACGCGCTCAAGACGGGAGAGTTGAAGGCGGTTGTTCACCCCTTCGGTTTCGCTGATGCGCGCCGGATGGACCGCCGCAATCTCGCGCCCTTCCTGGTATGCCATCGCAATGATGTCGGTGATGTAGTATTCACCCTGCGCGTTATTGTTATTGAGCTTCGACAGCCAGCGCTTCATATCCGCACCATTGGCAATCAGGATACCGGTGTTGATCTCCTGAATCTGACGCTGCGCCTCGCTGGCATCTTTATGCTCAACAATACCCGTAACGTTGCCGTTTTCACGGGTGATACGGCCATAACCGGTTGGATCGTCCAGCACAACAGTTAATAAACCGATGCCGCCCTGCGGTTTGGCTTCACGCAGGCGAGTCAGCGTTTCAACGGAGATCAGCGGGACATCGCCGTAGAGCATCAAAATGTCTTCGTCATCCGCAAAGAAGGGCGCTGCCTGCTGCATAGCATGGCCTGTACCCAACTGTTCAGCCTGAAGCACCCAGTTGAGCTTGTCGTCGCTCAGCGTCTTTTTCAGCAGATCGCCGCCGTGGCCGTAGACCAGGTGGACCTGACTGGCACCCAATTCATTCGCTGCATCAATGACGTGCTGCACCATTGGCTTTCCTGCAAGCGTGTGAAGTACTTTAGGCAGGTCGGAATACATGCGGGTCCCTTTGCCTGCGGCAAGGATCACCACGCTCATCGCACTGTTTGACATACGCATCCTGACGGTAGTTTGAGTGAGAAGTAAAAACGTTTGATGCTTAAAATTCTACATCTTTTTCAACATGAATTAAGGACGAAAAAAAAGCCAGCCTGGTATCCAGACTGGCTTTTGTGCTTTTCAAGCCGGTGTTACATCGCTTTTTTGGTCAACTCGATAACGCGCAGTTTCGCGATCGCTTTGGCCAGCTCCGCAGACGCCTGAGCGTAATCCACGTCACCATGAGAGCTGCTAATGTGCTCTTCAGCCTTACGCTTCGACTCCAGGGCTCGCGCTTCGTCGAGATCCTGGCCACGAATAGCGGTATCGGCCAGAACGGTCACACTACCAGGCTGCACTTCAAGAATGCCGCCGGACAGATAGATAAACTCTTCGTGACCGAACTGTTTAACGATGCGGATCATACCAGGCTTAATGGCGGTGAGCAGCGGTGCGTGACCCGGGAAAATACCCAGCTCACCTTCACTACCCGTTACCTGGATTTTCTCGACCAGACCAGAGAACATTTGTTGCTCTGCGCTGACGACGTCCAGGTGGTAAGTCATTGCCATATCACCCTCCGATTAAGGCGTTAAAGTTTTTTGGCTTTTTCCACAGCTTCTTCGATGGAACCAACCATGTAGAACGCCTGCTCTGGCAGGTGATCGTATTCGCCTTCCATGATGCCTTTAAAGCCACGGATGGTGTCTTTCAGGGAAACGTATTTACCCGGAGAACCGGTGAATACTTCCGCAACGAAGAACGGCTGGGACAGGAAGCGCTGGATCTTACGCGCACGTGCTACCACCAGTTTGTCTTCTTCAGACAGTTCATCCATACCCAGGATGGCGATGATGTCTTTCAGTTCCTGGTAACGCTGCAGCAGGGACTGTACGCCACGCGCGGTGTCGTAGTGTTCCTGACCAACAACCAGTGGATCCAGCTGACGGCTGGTGGAGTCCAGCGGGTCAACGGCTGGGTAGATACCCAGAGACGCGATCTGACGGCTCAGTACCACGGTTGCATCTAAGTGCGCAAAGGTGGTGGCTGGAGATGGGTCAGTCAAGTCATCCGCAGGTACGTATACCGCCTGAACGGAGGTGATAGAACCGGTTTTGGTAGAGGTGATACGTTCCTGAAGAACACCCATCTCTTCCGCCAGCGTTGGCTGATAACCTACCGCTGAAGGCATACGACCCAGCAGTGCAGATACTTCAGTACCGGCCAGGGTGTAACGATAGATGTTATCAACGAACAGCAGAACGTCACGGCCTTCGTCACGGAACTTCTCAGCCATCGTCAGGCCGGTCAGCGCAACGCGCAGACGGTTTCCAGGTGGCTCGTTCATCTGGCCGTAAACCAGGGATACTTTGTCCAGAACGTTGGAGTCGGTCATTTCGTGGTAGAAGTCGTTACCCTCACGAGTACGTTCACCTACGCCCGCAAATACGGAGTAACCGGAGTGCTCGATCGCGATGTTACGGATCAGCTCCATCATGTTTACGGTTTTACCTACACCCGCACCACCGAACAGACCCACTTTACCGCCCTTCGCAAACGGACACATCAGGTCGATAACTTTGATACCGGTTTCCAGCAGTTCCTGAGAGCTGGACAGCTCTTCGTAGGAAGGTGCCGCGCGGTGGATAGCCCAACGCTCTTCTTCACCGATGTCGCCTTTCATGTCGATTGGCTGACCCAATACGTTCATGATACGACCCAGTGTTGCTTTACCTACCGGGACTTCGATCGGGTGCTCAAGGTCTTTTACTTCCAGACCACGACGCAGACCGTCGGAAGAACCCATCGCGATGGTACGCACGATACCGCCGCCGAGCTGCTGCTGAACTTCCAGCACCAGGCTCTCGTTACCATTCTGTACCTCAAGCGCGTCGTACACGCGTGGTACGGCGTCCTGAGGGAACTCGACGTCCACCACGGCGCCGATTACCTGGACAATCTTTCCAGTAGCCATCTTGAATCCTCTACGTAATTCGTAAACCTGGTTAAACCGCGGCGGCCCCCGAGACGATCTCGGTGAGTTCCTGAGTAATGCTGGCCTGACGAGCTTTGTTGTAAACCAACTGCAGCTCTTTAATCAGGCTGCCGCCATTATCGGTCGCGGCTTTCATCGCCACCATTCGTGCGGCCTGCTCGCTGGCCAGGTTTTCTACAACGCCCTGATAAACCTGAGATTCAACGTAACGACGCAGCAGGGTATCCAGCAGCGGTTTCGGATCGGGTTCATACAGGTAATCCCAGGCTTTTTGCTTCAGCTCGTCATCTTCTGATGCCGGTAACGGCAGCATCTGAGTGAGCGTTGGAACCTGAGACATGGTGTTAATGAATTTGTTGCTGACAACGTACAGTCTGTCCAGACGGCCTTCATCATAGGCCTGCAACATCACTTTAACCGGGCCGATCAGTTCGGACAGGGACGGGTTATCACCCATACCGGTCACCTGAGCGACAATGTTGCCACCAACGGAGTTAAAGAAAGAGACGCCTTTAGAGCCGATCATTGCGATATCGCACTGAACGCCTTTTTCAGACCATGCTTTCATATCCGCCAGCAGTTTTTTGAACAGGTTAATGTTCAAGCCGCCACACAGACCACGGTCGGTCGACACCACCAGGTAGCCCACGCGCTTAACGTCGCGTTCTTCCAGGTAAGGGTGCTTATATTCCAGATTACCGTTTGCAAGGTGACCAATCACTTTGCGCATGGTTTCTGCATAAGGACGGCTGGCCGCCATGCGATCCTGCGATTTACGCATTTTGGAAGCGGCGACCATCTCCATCGCTTTAGTGATCTTTTGCGTGTTCTGGACGCTTGCGATCTTACTACGTATCTCTTTTGCGCCGGCCATGAGCTTCTCCTCAATGCCAGGCGGCTTGTCCTGAGACAAGCCGCCGGACGATTACCAGGATTGGGTTGCTTTGAAGGAATCGAGGATAGCTTTCAGCTTGCCTTCGATTTCGTCGTTATAGCCACCGGTCTGGTTGATCTCTTGCATCAGCGGAGCGTGATCACGGTCGACGTAAGCCAGCAGAGCGGCTTCGAAGCTACCGATTTTCGCCAGTTCCACATCTTCGAGGTAACCGCGTTCAGCCGCGAACAGTACCAGGCCCTGCTGAGCAACAGACATTGGTGCGTACTGTTTCTGCTTCAGCAGCTCGGTCACTTTCTGACCGTGGCTCAGCTGTTTACGGGTTGCTTCGTCCAGATCGGATGCGAACTGAGAGAACGCAGCCAGTTCGCGATACTGTGCCAGCGCGGTACGGATACCACCGGACAGTTTCTTGATGATCTTGGTCTGAGCAGCACCACCCACACGGGATACGGAGATACCCGGGTTAACCGCCGGACGAATACCGGAGTTAAACAGGTTGGTTTCCAGGAAGATCTGACCATCGGTAATGGAGATTACGTTGGTCGGAACGAACGCAGAAACGTCACCCGCCTGGGTTTCAATGATCGGCAGCGCGGTCAGAGAGCCCGTTTTACCCTTCACTTCACCTTTGGTGAAGTTCTCGACGTATTCCGCGTTAACGCGGGAAGCACGCTCCAGCAGACGAGAGTGGAGGTAGAATACGTCGCCAGGGAACGCTTCACGTCCAGGTGGACGACGGAGCAGCAGGGAAACCTGACGATAAGCAACAGCCTGCTTAGACAGGTCATCGTATACGATCAGCGCATCTTCACCGCGGTCACGGAAGTATTCGCCCATTGCGCAACCGGCGTATGGTGCCAGGTATTGCAGTGCAGCAGATTCAGAAGCAGTCGCCACAACAACAATGGTGTTAGACAGCGCGCCGTGCTCTTCCAGTTTACGAACCACGTTGGAAATGGTGGACGCTTTCTGGCCGATGGCCACGTACACACATTTGATGCCGGAGTCACGCTGGTTGATGATGGCGTCGATTGCCATCGCAGTTTTACCGGTCTGACGGTCACCGATGATCAGTTCACGCTGACCACGACCGATTGGGATCATGGCGTCAACGGACTTATAACCTGTCTGAACAGGCTGATCTACGGACTGACGGTCGATAACGCCCGGTGCGATAACTTCGATTGGGGAGAAGCCATCGTGCTCAACCGGACCTTTACCGTCGATTGGCGCACCCAGGGTGTTAACAACGCGACCCAGCAGGCCACGGCCAACCGGCACTTCCAGAATACGGCCAGTACACTTAACCTTCATGCCTTCGGCGAGGTCAGCGTATGGACCCATCACAACTGCACCAACGGAGTCGCGCTCCAGGTTCAGTGCGATAGCGTAACGGTTACCCGGCAGGGAAATCATCTCACCCTGCATACAATCGGCCAGGCCGTGGATGCGGATAACACCGTCACTTACAGAAACAATAGTACCTTCGTTGTGAGCTTCACTCACAACATTGAACTGAGCAATGCGCTGCTTGATCAGTTCGCTGATTTCGGTGGAATTCAGTTGCATGCTCCAGTCCCCTTAAGACTGCAAGACGTCTGCAAGGCGCTCAAGACGGCCGCGTACGCTGCCATCAATGACCATATCACCCGAGCGGATGATTACGCCTGCCATTACAGACTTATCGATTTTGCAATTCAGCTTAACTTTGCGTGACAGACGTTTTTCCATCGCGGCGGTAATTTTCGCAAGCTGTTCGTCACTCAGTTCAGTCGCAGAAGTCACTTCGACTTCAGCGGTAGCTTCACTAAGGGCACGTAAGTGCTCAAACTGCTCGAGAACATCCGGGAGCACACGGAGACGACCATTTTCTGCCATCACCTTAATCAGGTTCTGGCCGTTGGCATCCAATTGCTCTCCGCACACGGCGATAAACGACGCGGCGAGGGTTTCAGGTGCTAACGCACCGGAAAGCAACTCGGCCATTTGTTCGTTTTTCGTCACCTCAGCGGCAAACGCCAGCATATTCTGCCAGCGATCGACATTTTGGTGTTCGATAGCAAAGTCAAAAGCTGCTTTGGCGTAGGGGCGAGCTACCGTAACAAATTCAGACATCAGCCCCTCCCTCCTTACAGTTCAGCGACAAGTTTGTCCACGATGTCGCTGTTAGCAGCTTCATCCACGGAACGTTCGATGATCTTCTCGGCGCCAGCAACAGCCAGAATCGCAACCTGCTTACGCAGTTCTTCACGAGCACGTTTACGCTCAGCTTCAATTTCAGCCTGAGCCTGTGTCACGATCTTAGTACGTTCCTGTTCTGCTTCAGCTTTCGCTTCGTCCAGGATCTGCGAACGGCGTTTGTTAGCCTGTTCGATGATAACCTGAGCTTCCGCTTTCGCTTTTTTCAGCTGGTCTGTCGCGTTGGCCTGTGCAAGGTCCAAATCTTTCTTAGCGCGTTCTGCAGAAGCCAGACCGTCAGCAATTTCTTTCTGACGTTTTTCGATGGCTGCCATTAAAGGCGGCCATACATACTTCATGCAGAACCAGACAAAGAGAATAAACGCGATGGCCTGGCCGAGGATTGTTGCGTTCATGTTCACAGCACAATACCTCTTTAATATCTGTGGCTTAGGGTTTTAAAACTACTACTACGCGACAGCAAACATCACGTACAGACCCAGACCTACAGCGATCATTGGGATAGCATCCACCAGACCCATAACGATAAAGAACTGAGTACGCAGCAGAGGAATCAGATCAGGTTGACGCGCAGCGCCTTCCAGGAATTTGCCCCCGAGGATGCCGATACCGATCGCAGCACCGATAGCCGCCAGACCCATCATCACAGCGGCAGCCATGTACAGCAGATCCATATTCAGGTTTTCCATGACAGTCTCCAGTTTGTTTCAATTAAAACGTAGTAGTGTTGGTAAAAAATCAGTGCTCTTCAGACGCCATCGACAGATAGACGATCGTCAGAACCATGAAGATAAAGGCTTGCAGCGTAATGATCAGGATGTGGAAAATGGCCCACGGCACATTCAGAACCCACTGTGACCACCACGGCAGAAGACCCGCGATCAGAATGAAAATCAGCTCACCCGCATACATGTTGCCGAACAGTCGCAGACCCAGTGAAACAGGTTTGGACAGCAGGCTAACGCCTTCCAGGATCAGGTTGACCGGAATAAACGCCCAGTGGTTGAACGGCTGCAAGGTAAGCTCTTTCACAAAGCCGCTTACGCCTTTCATTTTGATGCTGTAGAAAAGAATCAGGATAAACACGCCCAGCGCCATCGACAGGGTGATGTTCACGTCCGCAGACGGAACCACGCGCAGTGCTGGCAGGCCGAAGATGTGCTCGCCAATAAACGGCAGCAGATCGATTGGCAGCAGGTCCATCAGGTTCATCAGGAAGACCCAAACGAACACGGTCAGCGCCAGCGGAGCAATCAGCTTGCTCTTGCCATGGTACATGTCTTTGACGCTGCCATGGACGAAGCCGATGATCATTTCGATGAAGGTCTGGAATTTCCCTGGTACACCGCTGGTCGCTCGTTTAGCAACACCGCGGAACATGGCCAGGAACAGAAGACCCAAAACCACCGAGAAGAACATGGAGTCGATGTTGATCGTCCAGAAGGTGGCCGGGGGGTTATGTGGATCCACCAGCGAGAATGTACGCAGGTCCAGCTGAAGGTTATTCAGATGGTGACCTATGTAATCCTGCGGCGTCATATTTTCTGAAGCCATGATGCCTTTTACCCTTTGTTATTGATTACAGCTGGAGCCAGAACTTGTACCACCAGCACCAAAACCCACGTTGCTATCAGCGGCATGAAGACCACTTTCAAAACCGCCAGCGCCATCACCAGTAGAGCAAAGGTCAGCAACACCTTACACACTTCGCCGAGGGCGAAGGACCAGGCCACGCGGCCTTTGGCAGGTGTATGCGCCTGATGACGCCAGGCAAAAATCATAAACAACACGTTTGGCAGCACAACCGCCAAACCCCCGCACACGGCGGAGATGCCCCAGAAGGGGTCTTTGAGGCTAAACAGCAGTCCACTTGCTATCACAGCCAGAAACTGAATGAACAGAAGCTTACGAGCAACGTTTCTACTCAAGAGCGACACAGACATCACGTTTTTACTCCTGCTCCCTTCGAGGTATGCCGCGTGTCGTATAAAACGTCCTTTAAGGCTCAGAGTCAAGCATCAAAAAGCGGTCAAATTATACGGTGCGCACCCGTGATTTCAAACATTAAGTAGCGAAAAGGTGAATAAATGTTTAAATATTTTTCCCCACCGCTATTTTTTAACTTTCGCTGAAAGCGTCAACCTTCGACCAAAACTGCAAACAGCGCGAAAACGTTGTCGATAAAGCGTGCACGAGATCACAAAACACACATTTGCGATAAGGTTGTATTTATCAAAGGCGCAAATCGCAGAAATTTATCTTTATGAAATTAAACGCAAAATGTCGCAACTATTTTCAAAACAGCCCAGTACACAATAAAAACCTTTTATTGACATTCTTAATAAATAATTAACATTGCGTTCTGGTTACTGCCTTCCACTTTTAGCAGACTTATATTTTCAAAGATGACTATCTTCTCGGTGAATAACGATTGCTTCGTTAACCGGAAGAAAAACCTTAGTGAAGCAGAGGTTAAAAGCTCCTCGGTAAATCCCCGGTAGTTGTGCTGTTTTTTAACATGATAAGAACAGCACGAATTCCACATTTTTTATTAATTTTTTAAAAATTGTTTGGCTTAATTATCACCAGGTGTCGTTCGCCTTCGAGCTGAGGAATCTGTAATTTCTCAATAGACTCGACAGCAAAACCGTCCGGAAGCTGTTCAATCTCATCGCCTGGCAACTGCCCTTTCAGTGCATAAAAGCGGCCATTCTCTGCAGGTAAGTGCTTGCACCAGCTCACCATATCGTTGAGCGACGCAAATGCGCGGCTGATAACCCCGTCAAACGGCGGCTCTGCCGGGAACTCCTCTACCCTGCTCTGCACGGGCGTGATGTTTTCAAGCTTCAGCTCATGCTGTACCTGGCGTAAAAAGCGCACGCGTTTGCCAAGGCTGTCCAGCAGCGTGAAATGGCTCTCAGGGCGAACAATCGACAGCGGAATACCCGGCAGACCAGGGCCCGTCCCCACGTCGATAAAGCGTTCACCTTTCAGCCAGGGAGCAACCACGATGCTGTCGAGAATGTGGCGAACGAGCATCTCGTTGGGGTCGCGAACAGACGTCAGGTTGTACGCTTTGTTCCATTTGTTCAGCATATCGACATAGGCCACCAGCTGATTTTTCTGGTGATCGGTGAGCGAAATACCTGCCTGATCCAGCAGACGAGAGAGTTTGTTGAGCACGGTGAATACCTGTTGAGAGTTTTTTTGCCCGGTGGCGCTGCCGCTTACCGGGCCTACGAATAAGTAGGGCGGGTCAGCGAAGCGCCACCCGCCAAAAGCAATGTCAATTACGCGCTACGGCGCAACATGCCCTGCTTTTTCAGCCACACCAGCAGGATCGAAATCGCCGCCGGGGTCACGCCCGAGATGCGGGATGCCTGACCGATCGACACCGGTTTGTGGTCGTTCAGCTTGGCGATCACTTCGTTGGAAAGGCCCGTCACCTGGCGGTAGTCCAGCATTTCCGGCAGCAGCGTGTTTTCGTTACGCTGCTGTTTTTCGATCTCATCCTGCTGACGGGCGATGTAACCTTCGTACTTCACCTGGATCTCGACCTGCTCTGCCGCTTCAGCGTCTTCCAGGCCCGGCGCGAACGCGGTCAGTTTGACCAGGTTCTCGTAGGTGACTTCTGGACGGCGCAGCAGATCTTCACCGCTGGCTTCGCGCGACAGCGGCGCGGTTAAGTGAGCGTTCACTTCAGCAGCGGTTTCCGCCTGCGGATTCACCCATGTGGTTTTCAGACGCTGACGTTCCTGCTCAATGCGCTCCAGCTTCTCGTTGAAGCGCGCCCAGCGCTCGTCATCGACCAGACCCAGCTCGCGGCCCATTTCGGTCAGACGCAGGTCGGCGTTATCTTCACGCAGCATCAGGCGATATTCCGCGCGAGAGGTAAACATACGGTACGGTTCTTTGGTACCCAGCGTGCAGAGATCGTCAACCAGCACGCCCAGATAAGCCTGAGAACGCGCCGGAGCCCAGCCCTCTTTCTCAGCAGAGAAGCGCGCGGCGTTCAGACCGGCAAGCAGGCCCTGTGCAGCCGCTTCTTCGTAGCCGGTGGTGCCGTTAATCTGACCCGCGAAGAACAGACCGTGGATGAATTTGCTCTCCAGGGTCGGCTTCAGGTCACGCGGATCGAAGAAATCGTACTCAATAGCGTAGCCAGGGCGAACGATTTTTGCGTTCTCCATACCCTGCATTGAGCGAACAATTTGCATCTGTACGTCGAACGGCAGGCTGGTGGAGATGCCGTTCGGGTAAATTTCGTTTGAGGTCAACCCTTCCGGCTCCAGGAAGATCTGGTGCTGGTTGCGATCGGCAAAGCGCATCACTTTGTCTTCGATCGACGGGCAGTAGCGTGGACCGATCCCTTCGATCACGCCGGCGTACATCGGGCTGCGATCGAGGTTATTGCGGATCACATCATGGGTTTTCTCGTTGGTGTGCGTGATGTAGCACGGCACCTGCTGCGGATGCTGTGCCGCATTGCCCATAAACGAGAAGACCGGCATTGGGTTATCACCGTGCTGTTGCGCCAGCACGCTGAAATCAATGGTGCGCGCATCAATACGCGGCGGCGTGCCGGTTTTCAGGCGGCTGACGCGCAGCGGCAGCTCGCGCAGACGGCGAGACAATGGGATAGACGGCGGATCGCCAGCACGGCCGCCGCTGTAGTTATCCAGACCAATATGAATTTTACCGTCAAGGAAGGTACCCACGGTCAACACCACGGCTTTAGCGCGGAATTTGAGGCCCATCTGGGTCACGGCGCCCACGACGCGATCGTTCTCAACGATAAGATCTTCAACCGCCTGCTGGAAGATCATCAGGTTCGGCTGGTTCTCCAGCGCGGTACGTACCGCCTGGCGATAAAGTACGCGGTCTGCCTGAGCACGGGTCGCACGCACAGCGGGGCCTTTACTGGCGTTTAGTATCCTAAACTGAATGCCTGCGTGATCGATCGCTTTCGCCATCAGGCCGCCAAGTGCATCCACTTCTTTTACCAGGTGTCCTTTCCCAATGCCGCCAATCGCCGGATTACAGGACATTTGTCCCAGCGTGTCGATATTGTGTGTCAAAAGCAGGGTCTGCTGACCCATTCGCGCTGCGGCCATTGCGGCCTCAGTGCCTGCGTGACCCCCGCCAATGATGATGACGTCAAAAGGATCCTGATAAAACATGGTGGTCTGCCTCGCGTAAAGCGGTAAGAAAATGGATTGAAGCCCGGGCCGTGGATTCTACTCAACTTTAGTCTTTCGAGAAAGCATTGGGATCCTGGGCTATTAAAAAGAAGATCTTTTTATTTAGAGATCTGTTCTATTGTGATCTCTTATTAGGATCGCGAACCCGTGTGGATAAGTCCGATCTCATAAAGAAGATCATGCAGTTAGAAAGGATCGTTTGCTGTGAATGATCGGTGATCCTAGACCGTATAAGCTGGGATCAGATCGCGACTTTATACACAGGCCAAAAACGGCGCTACGGTTGTTCTTTGGATAACTACGGGTTAATACGAGCTTTTAACCAGAGTTATCCACATCTGTTCGCGCGATCTTTAATCGTTTTTGAGTAAATTTTTCCATTCCGCGAGCCAGATCTCGGCTGGATCCTCCGGAATGTCATGATCGAGGATGTTGATCTTGAGCGTTTCACCCAGCTGTTTTGCTCCGCAGGAGGTCACAGCGGCTTCGACTTTCTCTATTGCCCCGCAAAAGGTGTCATATTCACGACTGCCGATCCCCACTGCGCCAAAACGGACGTTTGACAGGTCGGGCTGCTGTTCCAGCAGTTCGTCATATAAAGGTTGCAGGTTATCCGGCAGATCGCCCGCGCCGTGCGTGGAGGTGATCAGCAGCCAGACCCCGTCAGTCGGGAGATCTTCCAGCAACGGGCCGTGCAGGGTTTCCGTGGAAAAGCCCGCCTCTTCCAGCTTTTCAGCCAGATGTTCCGCTACGTATTCCGCACCGCCAAGGGTGCTGCCGCTGATAAGGGTAATGTCCGCCATTGATCGCTCGCCCAGATAAAGAGACGGCCATTGTACGCTGTGAACGAGCTGGGATCTACCTGTGGAAAATGTGGGAATGGATTTGCCCGATCACGGGCGGATGGTACGCATGATCGGGTTTTGCAGGGAGATCAGGGTCTCGGTGGACTGAATTTCATCGATTGTTTGGATCTTGTTGATAAGTACCTGCTGGAGCGCGTCGATGGATCGGCACATGACCTTAATAAAGATGCTGTAGTGTCCGGTGGTGTAGTACGCCTCGGTGACTTCATCCAGCGCGTTCAGTTTCGCCAGGGCGGAAGGGTAGTCTTTGGCGCTTTTAAGAATGATGCCGATGAAGCAGCAGACGTCGTAACCCAGCTGCTTCGGGCTGACGTCAATGCGCGCGCCGGTAATGATCCCCGCCTGCTTCATCTTCTCTACGCGAACGTGAATGGTTCCCGGGCTGACGCCAAACTGTTTCGCCAGTTCGGCGTAGGCGGTACGGGCATTGGCCATTAACGCCTCCAGAATGCCGCGGTCGAGATTGTCGATCTGATAATTTTCCATAGCTTTTTCTTATGAAGATTAATGAATCACTCTATTCTAGCGCCTTATTTTATCGAATCAAAAGTGAAGGCGGCTTTTTGTTGATGGGTTATTGAATAAGGTGCCATTTCTGTTGCTTAATCAATATCAACAGGACGCAGGAGTATAAATAATGAAAACCGCTTACATCGCAAAACAACGCCAGATCAGTTTCGTAAAATCCCATTTTTCCCGCCAGCTTGAAGAGAAGCTTGGGCTGATTGAAGTCCAGGCCCCGATCCTCAGCCGCGTGGGTGACGGGACGCAGGATAACCTCTCTGGATGCGAAAAAGCGGTACAGGTAAAAGTGAAAACGCTGCCAGACGCCCAGTTCGAAGTGGTTCATTCACTGGCGAAGTGGAAGCGTCAGACCCTGGGACAACATGACTTCAGCGCGGGCGAAGGGCTCTACACGCACATGAAAGCCCTTCGCCCCGATGAAGACCGCCTGTCTCCCATTCATTCCGTTTACGTTGACCAGTGGGACTGGGAGCGCGTGATGAGCGATGGTGAGCGCCACGTTGGCACGCTGAAGTCTACCGTTGAGGCGATCTACGCCGGGATCAAAGCGACCGAAGCGGCCGTAAGCAAAGCGTTTGGTCTGGCACCGTTCCTGCCGGAAACGATCCACTTTGTACACAGCCAGGAATTGCTGACCCGTTTCCCGGATCTGGATGCCAAAGGCCGCGAGCGGGCGATCGCCAAAGAGCTCGGGGCGGTGTTCCTGATTGGGATCGGCGGCAAACTGTCTGATGGCAAACGCCACGACGTTCGTGCGCCGGATTATGATGACTGGAGCACCACCGGTGAGGGCGAATTTGCCGGGCTGAACGGCGATATTCTGGTGTGGAACCCGGTGCTGGAAGACGCATTCGAGCTTTCTTCTATGGGGATCCGCGTGGATGCTGAGGCGCTGAAGCGCCAGCTGGCGGTGACCGGCGATGAAGATCGTCTCAAACTGGAGTGGCACCAGGCGCTGCTGCGTGGGGAAATGCCGCAGACGATTGGCGGCGGTATCGGCCAGTCCCGTCTGACCATGCTGCTGCTTCAGCTGCCCCATATTGGTCAGGTGCAGTGTGGCGTCTGGCCGCAGCAGGTACGTGAAAGCGTCGGTTCTCTTCTGTAATTAACGCTGCCAGCGTCTGAGCAGGCGGCTACGCAACCCGGTATCAAAGCGCCAGATATGATCGAAGATGCGCATGATGCCGGGTTTTCCATGGGCGGACATCGCCACCGCATGAAAACGGTGCTGATGCACACGCTGTAATTCCTTCACTTTATTGACCACGTCATCCGGCAGCCGCTGGGCAATAAAGTCGGATATCACTACCGCGTCAGCGTCATACCAGTCGCCGCCCTGCATCCGCTCTACGATGCTGCGAAAACAGCTGGCCAGATCGGTTCCGCCGCGAAAGCGCTGGCTCAGGAAGCGGATTGCCTGCTCGATCCCCTGCTGGTTCGTCAGCTCATAGCCCACGACTTCGCTGGAGAACAGCATAATGAAGCAGCGACGGCGATCGGCGAGCGCCACGCGCATCAGCGCCAGACAGAACGCCTTTGCACACTGCTCGTTAAACCCGCCCATGGAGCCGGACGTATCCACGCAGACAATAAATGGCCCGCGCGGCTGTTCGTCAAAATCCTGATGAATGACCGGCCGCTGGCTGACTTTCTCGCGCCAGGCTTCACCGTGCAGCCGGTAGGTGAGGAGCTGTTTTTCCACCAGCCGACGGTAAAACTCGTACTCCAGCTCGGTCATCCCCAGCGTGCTCAGCTCCGTGGGCAGCAGACGCAGAATATCATCGCTCTGCTGGAGCCCGTCGACCTGCTCCGGAACGGTGGCCGGCTCACGCACCAGGGTGCGGAAGGTTTCCATCGGGGCGTCCTTCTTTGGAACCGACTTTGCCTCCCTTGAACGTCCCAGCTGTTCTGCAAGCTTCATCAGCTCGGGCTGCTGCGCCAGAAAATCACCGTACTTGACGATCAGCTGATAGTCCCCTCGCCGAAGCTGGCCGGCGCTCATATCCCAGAGACGCCCTGCGGCGTTCTCATTTTCCACCAGCACCTGCTCAAGCTGGCCGCTTAAGGTCATGCGTTCCTGAACTTCACTGAGCAGCTGTTCGCGCTCTTCATCCAGCAGCTGCTGGTTTAGCGTCGTGGCCTGCACCACCAGGCTGAGACGCCAGCGCTGTAAGAAGAGGGTGTGCAGTGCGGGAGTGAACGTGGCGTTATCCGTGACCAGCCCACGGGCCTGGCTGGCAAACGGGGAGTGGACCTTGTCGAGCAACGTCAGGGTTTGCGGAAGCTGGACGATAAACTGCGACGTGGAAAGTCGCTGGCACTGCTGATAGCAGGCCACTTCTTCCGTTAACTCAGGGGGGACTTCGGTCTCTTTAAACCGTTGACGCAGGTTATCCCGCCAGCGCGGAAGATCGTCGGTCATCGCCTTTTTGAGCTTCGGAAATTTTTCAAAGAAGGCCGCTAGCTGCGGTGAAGCCAGAAGGGTGATCACCACTTCTTCGATCAACCCTTCCTCGCTGACGGCCAGCATGACGTTAAGCGTATCCAGGGTTAGCATTGACGCGCCTGTTTGATCTGCGCGCTGACGTCCTGCAGGCTGGCTTCGATGCGGCCTAACCAGTCGCTATGGATAAAGAGGCATTTTTGCTGCTCGCTAAAGCGGGTGTGCTGCTGGTGCCATTCGGTGTCCAGCGCGTCCAGCTGCTGCTTAATCTCTTCAGGGACGCTCTCAGAGGCGGTTCCCGGAAGCGCAAGACGCGAGCCCTGCAGGCTGACGTCGCGGATCACCAGGTGCTGGCTGCTGTCTACTTCCATATTCAGCGGCTGCGCAAAACCGATGCCGTTGAGCTTTCCGCGGATCTCTCCGCCCTTATCCAGCCACTGCGCCAGCGCCTCGCGCTCAATCGTCACGTGCACCACCTGCATGTCATGCAGCTTGAGCGGCTGCTGGAGCAGCAGGGTCAGCGTCGTGCTGGTGAGTTCGGCGGGTAATTCATAGTGCGGTTTGCGGGCGAACATCCCCCCCAGGCGATTCACTTTCAGCGCGGTTTTATCACTTTGCTGCTGCTGAAGCTGGATGCGCCGCTGGGCAATCGCCCCCAGCTGATTGAGCATCGCCTGCTGTCCCCAGGCGTGTCCGGTCATCAAAACGTCGAGCTGCTGCTGCATCAGATTCATGCCTTCCGCGTCGTGCCAGAGGCAGTCTTTCAGCAGGATCAGATCGATGGGCGCAACGGCATCGCGACCGCTGAACAGGGCGCTGGCCTGCAGCAGGCGGATCGCTTTTTTCCAGCGGCGATCGGAGACATAGGGGGCAGAGGGCAGTAAATCAAGCTGCTGGCGCAGCATGAAGATCAGCTCGAAGACGGAATCAGGCAGCTTAATTTTACCGATCTCTTCCTGCCACTGGTAATACTCCTCGTCTGATACCTGCAATGACGCTGCTACCGGGTTCTCGTTCTCATCCTGCTGGCTGACCAGCATGGAACGGAAATTGGACTTATCCTGCACTTTGTCCAGCCACAGGCGGATCAGCATACGGTCATACAGCGCTTCCAGGCTGCTGTCGGCTTCAGGCAGTTCGTTTGAGGCGGCCACCAGCAGGCGCATCGGGATTTTCTCTTCACTGGCGCCGTTGCGGAACCGACGTTCGTTTATCGCCGTGAGCAGGGTGTTCAGAATGGCCGGGCCGGCTTTCCAGATCTCATCAAGGAAGACAATTTCTGCCTCAGGCAGATACCCCGCTGTCAGGCGCTCGTAGCGTCCTTCATCTTTCAGCGCCTGAATGGAAAGGGGGCCAAACACTTCTTCCGGGGTGGAAAAGCGGGTCATCAGGTATTCAAACGCGCGGGCGTTCTGAAAAGCAAACTTAAGCCTGCGGGCAATTAGGCTTTTGGCGATGCCCGGCGGCCCAAGCAGAAACACGCTTTCACCGCTCAATGCTGCCAGTAAACAGAGGCGAATGGCGTGGCTACGCTCGAAAAGGCCTTTCTCCAGCGCGCTGCTGAGGCGGGAAATTCTTTCTGCTAATAAATGTGAGTGAGCCATAATAGTTTTGCATCCTTTCGCCGTCGTGGCGGCCAATTGAAGCGAGTATAGACGTTTCAGTCAGGGCTGGTAATAGGCTGAAGTGCGGCGCAATTTTCTTTGCGCTACATTAATGCGGTTGCATTTAGGGGTACGATTTTGCAATGAATCGTGCATACTGTGCGCTTTTTGTGGGCCAAGGGACCAGGAACACATTTGTTATTTAAACGAAAAGACTAGTCTATGAGCACTGATAATAAGCAATCATTACCCGCAATTACGCTTGCGGCGATCGGGGTTGTCTACGGTGATATTGGCACCAGCCCGCTTTATACGCTTCGTGAATGTTTGTCCGGCCAGTTTGGCTTTGGTGTTGAGCGCGATGCCGTGTTTGGCTTCCTGTCCCTCATCTTCTGGCTGCTGATTCTGGTCGTTTCCGTTAAGTATCTCTCCTTCGTTATGCGCGCTGATAACGCGGGCGAAGGCGGTATCCTGACCCTGATGTCCCTTGCAGGGCGCAACACCTCCGCCAGAATGACCTCCGTGCTGGTGATTATCGGCCTGATTGGCGGCAGCTTCTTCTATGGAGAGGTGGTTATCACGCCCGCGATTTCGGTCCTCTCGGCGATAGAGGGGCTGGAGATCATCGCGCCACAGCTTGATACGTGGGTGGTCCCGCTGGCGATAATCGTGTTGACGCTGCTGTTTGTGATCCAGAAGCACGGTACCGGGCTGGTGGGAAAACTGTTTGCGCCGATTATGCTGGCCTGGTTCCTGATCCTGGCGGCGCTCGGTTTACGCAGCATTATCGCGAACCCGGAAGTGCTGCATGCGCTGAACCCATACTGGGCCGTGCATTTCTTCCTCGAATACAAAGTAGTTTCCTTCGTGGCGCTGGGGGCGGTCGTGCTCTCCATCACCGGTGTGGAAGCGCTGTATGCGGATATGGGTCACTTCGGAAAGCTGCCTATCCGCGTGGCCTGGTTTTTGGTTGTGCTGCCGTCGCTGGTGCTCAACTACTTCGGCCAGGGCGCGCTGTTGCTCAAAAACCCGGAGGCGATTAAGAACCCGTTCTTCCTGCTGGCGCCTGACTGGGCGCTGGTGCCGATGCTGATCCTGGCGACGCTGGCGACCGTCATTGCCTCTCAGGCGGTGATTTCCGGCGTGTTTTCTCTGACGCGCCAGGCCGTGCGTCTGGGGTATCTCTCACCGATGCGCATCATTCATACCTCAGAGATGGAGTCGGGCCAGATCTACATCCCGTTCGTTAACTGGCTGCTCTACTTCGCTGTTGTGATTGTGATTGTCAGCTTCGAGCACTCCAGCAACCTGGCGGCGGCGTACGGTATTGCGGTAACCGGCACTATGGTGCTGACATCGCTTCTCTCCACCACGGTGGCGTACCGTAACTGGCACTGGAATAAATTCCTCGTGGCGATGATTCTGGTGGGCTTCCTGTGTATTGACGTGCCGCTGTTCTCTGCGAACCTCGACAAGATTGTCTCCGGCGGCTGGCTGCCGCTGACGCTGGGGCTGGTGATGTTCATCGTCATGACCACCTGGAAAAGCGAGCGCTTCCGCCTGCTGCGCCGTATGCATGAGCACGGGAATTCTCTGGAGGCGATGATCGCTTCGCTGGAGAAATCCCCGCCGGTCCGCGTGCCCGGCACCGCGGTGTACATGTCTCGCGCCCTGAACGTGATCCCGTTCGCGCTGATGCATAACCTCAAGCACAACAAAGTGCTGCACGAGCGCGTGATTCTGCTGACGCTGCGCACCGAAGATGCGCCATATGTTCACAACGTACGCCGCGTGCAGATTGAGCAGCTCTCCCCGACCTTCTGGCGCGTGGTGGCGAGCTACGGCTGGCGTGAAACGCCAAACGTGGAAGAGGTGTTCCACCGCTGCGGTCTGGAAGGCTTAAGCTGCCGCATGATGGAGACGTCGTTCTTTATGTCGCACGAGTCGCTGATCATCGGTAAGCGCCCGTGGTACCTGCGCCTGCGCGGCAAGCTGTACCTGATCCTGCAGCGTAACGCCCTGCGCGCGCCTGACCAGTTTGAGATCCCGCCTAACCGCGTGATAGAGCTGGGTACGCAGGTCGAGATTTAAGTCCTTTCGAAAATGCCGGGTGGCGCTGCGCTTACCCGGCCTACCAAACCCGTAGGCCCGCGCAAGCGAAGCGCCGCCGGGCAATATCTCCCATCAATATTTCACTTAGCGAAACGTTTCGACGTCGATCACAAATCTGTTACGTCATGGTGGTTTTCTGAACATTCCTGAGGCTACACTCTTTTTAGCGAAACGTTTCGCTAGTGGAGCAAGAAAATGAAGAAAGGCACTGTACTCAACTCAGAAATCTCGTCGGTTATTTCCCGTCTTGGGCATACCGATACGCTGGTGGTTTGCGATGCAGGCTTACCGGTTCCGCGCAGCACAACCCGTATCGATATGGCGTTAACGCAGGGCGTACCTTCGTTTATGCAGGTACTGGACGTGGTGACCGCGGAGATGCAGGTTGAGACGGCCATTCTCGCGGCGGAAATCAAACAACATAATCCGCAGCTCCACGAAACGTTGCTCAGCCATCTTGAGCAGCTGCAACAACACCAGGGAAACACCATCGAAATTCGTTACACAACGCACGAACAATTCAAACAACAAACCGCAGACAGTCAGGCGGTGATTCGCAGCGGGGAGTGTTCCCCGTATGCGAATATCATTCTCTGTGCTGGCGTCACCTTCTGAGGCCATCATGGACGCATTACTGCAACTCAAAGGGATCGATAAGTCGTTCCCAGGCGTAAAAGCCCTCTCCGGCGCGGCGCTGAACGTCTACCCCGGGCGCGTAATGGCGCTGGTGGGCGAAAACGGCGCCGGCAAATCCACCATGATGAAGGTGCTGACCGGTATCTATCAACGCGATGCCGGTTCACTCCTCTGGCTGGGTAAAGAAACCACCTTCACTGGCCCGAAATCTTCTCAGGAAGCGGGTATCGGCATTATTCACCAGGAGCTGAACCTGATCCCGCAGCTCACCATTGCGGAGAACATCTTCCTCGGCCGTGAGTTCGTGAACCGCTTCGGCAAGATCGACTGGAAAACCATGTATGCCGAAGCCGACAAGCTGCTGGCGAAACTGAACCTGCGCTTTAAGAGCGACCGTCTGGTCGGCGATCTCTCCATCGGCGATCAGCAGATGGTGGAAATCGCGAAGGTGCTGAGCTTTGAGTCGAAGGTCATCATTATGGATGAACCGACAGACGCCTTGACCGATACCGAAACCGAATCCCTGTTCCGCGTTATTCGCGAGCTGAAATCGCAGGGGCGCGGGATTGTCTATATCTCTCACCGTATGAAAGAGATCTTTGAAATCTGCGATGACGTCACCGTTTTCCGCGACGGGCAGTTTATTGCCGAGCGCGAAGTGGCCACGCTGACGGAAGATACGCTCATCGAAATGATGGTGGGACGCAAGCTTGAAGATCAGTATCCGCATCTGGATAAAGCGCCGGGTGAGATCCGCCTGAAGGTGGATAACCTCTGCGGCCCGGGTGTGAACGACGTGACCTTTACCCTGCGCCAGGGCGAGATCCTGGGCGTGGCGGGCCTTATGGGCGCGGGACGTACCGAGCTGATGAAAGTGTTGTACGGCGCGCTGCCGCGCACCAGCGGTTATGTCACCCTCGACGGTCATGAAGTGGTCACCCGCTCCCCGCAGGATGGTCTGGCGAACGGCATCGTCTATATCTCCGAAGACCGCAAACGCGACGGCTTAGTGCTGGGCATGTCGGTAAAAGAGAACATGTCCCTGACCGCGCTGCGCTATTTCAGCCACAGCGGCGGCAGCCTGAAGCATAAAGACGAGCAGCAGGCGGTCAGCGATTTTATCCGTCTCTTTAATGTTAAAACGCCGTCGATGGAGCAGGCGATTGGCCTGTTGTCCGGCGGGAATCAGCAGAAAGTGGCAATTGCGCGCGGGCTGATGACGCGCCCGAAAGTGTTGATCCTCGACGAGCCAACCCGCGGCGTAGACGTGGGGGCGAAGAAAGAGATCTATCAGCTGATTAACCAGTTTAAGGCCGACGGTCTGAGCATCATTCTGGTCTCTTCCGAGATGCCAGAAGTATTGGGCATGAGCGATCGCATTATCGTCATGCATGAAGGGCATCTCGGCGGTGAATTCACTCGCGAGCAGGCCACCCAGGAAGTTCTGATGGCTGCCGCTGTGGGCAAGCTTAATCGCGTGAATCAGGAGTAAGAAGATGACTACCCAGGCTGTTTCTGGTCGCCGCTATTTCACAAAGGCGTGGCTGATGGAACAAAAATCGCTCATTGCCCTGCTGGTGCTGATCGCGATTGTGTCGACCATGAGCCCGAATTTCTTCACCGTAAATAACCTGTTCAACATTCTGCAGCAGACGTCGGTGAACGCCATTATGGCGGTCGGCATGACGCTGGTGATTTTGACCTCAGGGATCGATCTGTCCGTCGGTTCCCTGCTGGCCCTCACCGGTGCGATCGCCGCTTCGCTGGTCGGGATTGAAGTCAACGCGCTGGTGGCCGTGGCCGCAGCTCTGGCGGCAGGCGCGGCGATTGGCGCCGTCACCGGCGTGATTGTGGCAAAAGGCCGCGTTCAGGCGTTCATCGCGACGCTGGTGATGATGCTGCTGCTGCGCGGGGTGACCATGGTTTATACCAACGGCAGCCCGGTCAATACCGGCTTCACCGATAACGCCGATCTGTTTGGCTGGTTCGGTATCGGTCGCCCGCTGGGTGTCCCGACGCCGGTCTGGATCATGGCTATCGTCTTCCTGGCGGCGTGGTACATGCTGCACCATACCCGTCTGGGCCGTTATATCTATGCGCTGGGCGGTAACGAAGCGGCAACGCGCCTGTCCGGTATCAGCGTTAATAAAGTCAAAGTTATCGTGTATTCCCTGTGTGGTCTGCTGGCGTCACTGGCGGGCATCATCGAAGTGGCGCGCCTCTCTTCCGCGCAGCCGACGGCGGGTACGGGGTATGAGCTGGATGCTATTGCAGCAGTGGTTCTGGGCGGTACGAGTCTGGCGGGCGGTAAAGGTCGCATTGTTGGGACATTGATCGGCGCACTGATTCTCGGTTTCCTGAATAATGGTTTGAATTTGTTAGGTGTTTCCTCCTATTACCAGATGATCGTTAAGGCAGTGGTGATTTTGCTGGCGGTACTGGTAGACAACAAAAAACAGTAACTGACGACACTACAGGACATCTTAGATATGAACATGAAAAAACTGGCTACCCTGGTTTCTGCTGTCGCGCTGAGCGCAACCGTAAGTGCTAACGCCATGGCGAAAGATACCATCGCGCTGGTTGTCTCTACCCTGAACAACCCGTTCTTCGTCTCCCTGAAGGATGGAGCGCAGAAAGAAGCCGATAAACTGGGCTACAACCTGGTGGTACTGGATTCACAGAACAACCCGGCGAAAGAGCTGGCTAACGTTCAGGACTTAACCGTTCGTGGCACCAAAATTCTGCTGATCAACCCAACCGATTCTGATGCCGTAGGCAACGCCGTGAAAATGGCAAACCAGGCGAAGATCCCGGTGATCACTCTGGACCGTCAGGCAACGAAAGGCGACGTGGTGAGCCATATCGCATCTGACAACGTGCTGGGCGGCAAAATCGCGGGTGACTACATCGCGAAGAAAGCCGGCGAAGGCGCTAAAGTCATCGAACTGCAGGGGATTGCCGGTACGTCTGCCGCCCGCGAGCGTGGCGAAGGTTTCCAGCAGGCGGTTGCAGCGCACAAATTCAACGTACTGGCTAGCCAGCCGGCAGACTTCGACCGTACTAAAGGTCTGAACGTCATGCAGAACCTGCTGACCGCACATCCTGACGTGCAGGCGGTATTCGCGCAGAACGACGAAATGGCGCTGGGTGCGCTGCGCGCTCTGCAGACTGCAGGTAAATCTGATGTGATGGTTGTCGGATTTGACGGCACGCCGGATGGTGAAAAAGCAGTAAACGATGGCAAACTGGCTGCGACCATCGCTCAGCTGCCTGAGCAGATTGGCGCGACTGGCGTTGAAACTGCCGACAAAGTGCTGAAGGGCGAAAAAGTTCAGGCTAAATACCCTGTTGACCTGAAACTGGTTATCAAGCAGTAAAAGGCGAATCAGGCCGTCACTGGCGGCCTGAGGGACACCAATAAAGAAAAGTGTGGCATACGCCACCGGGTAACACCGGTGGCGCTCTCAGATGGACAACCCAACCATGAAAACCGCAGGCAACCTCGTCGTCCTTGGCAGTATCAATGCCGATCACATTCTTAACCTTGAATCGTTCCCTGCACCGGGCGAAACCGTCACGGGCAACCAGTATCAGGTCGCATTCGGCGGTAAAGGTGCAAACCAGGCCGTCGCTGCCGGTCGCAGCGGGGCGAATATTGCGTTTATCGCCTGCACGGGTGATGACGATACCGGCGAGCGCGTACGCAAGCAGCTGGCGAGCGACAACATCGATATCGCACCGGTCAGCGTTGTTGCAGGGGAATCTACCGGCGTGGCGTTGATTTTCGTCAACGCAGAAGGTGAGAATGTCATCGGTATTCATGCTGGCGCTAACGCAGCGCTGACGACGGAGCGCGTGGAAGCGCAACGTGCAATCATTGGCGGCGCCGAGGCCCTGCTGATGCAGCTGGAGTCGCCGGTTGAAAGCGTGCTGGCCGCGGCCAAAATTGCGCATGAAAATCATACCACTGTCGTACTTAACCCGGCCCCAGCCCGAGTATTATCAGACGAGCTGCTGGCGCTGGTGGATATCATCACGCCGAACGAAACCGAAGCCGAAAAGCTGACGGGCATTCGCGTAGAAAACGATGACGATGCCGCGAGAGCCGCGCGTGCGCTGCACGACAAAGGCATCGGAACCGTGATCATCACCCTGGGCAGCCGTGGGGTATGGGCAAGCGTAAACGGTGAAGGCCGTCGCGTGCCGGGCTTTAAGGTGAAGGCGATTGATACCATCGCAGCGGGAGACACCTTCAATGGTGCGCTGGTGACCGCGCTGCTGGAAGGCAAGAAAATGGATGATGCGATCCGCTTCGCGCATGCCGCTGCCGCGATTGCGGTGACGCGCAAGGGCGCTCAGCCTTCCGTTCCGTGGCGTAAAGAGATCGATGAATTCTTAAGTCAGCAGGGGTAACGCTTGGCCACAATGAAAGATGTCGCCCGCCTGGCGGGCGTTTCTACCTCGACGGTTTCTCACGTCATTAATAACGATCGCTTCGTCAGCGAGGCGATTCGGGAAAAAGTCGAAGCGGCAGTAAAAGATCTCAACTATGCGCCGTCTGCACTGGCGCGCAGCCTTAAGCTCAACCAGACGCGTACGATCGGTATGCTGATCACCGCCAGTACCAACCCCTTTTATTCTGAGCTGGTTCGCGGCGTGGAGCGCAGCTGCTTCGAGCGTGGCTACAGCCTGGTGCTGTGCAATACCGAAGGGGACGAGCAGCGCATGAACCGTAACCTGGAAACGCTGATGCAAAAACGCGTCGACGGGCTACTGCTGCTGTGTACCGAAACGCACCAGCCGTCGAAAGAGATTATCCAGCGCTATCCCTCCATTCCCACGGTGATGATGGACTGGGCGCCGTTCGACGGCACCAGCGACCTCATTCAGGATAATTCTCTGCTGGGGGGGGATATGGCCACCCAGTATCTGATCGATAAAGGCTATACCCGCATTGCCTGTATTACCGGTCCGCTGGACAAAACCCCGGCGCGTTTGCGTCTGGAAGGATATCTCGCCGCGATGGCGCGGGCGGGACTTTCCGTGCCGGAAGGGTATCGTATTACCGGTGATTTTGAGTTTCACGGTGGTTTTGAAGCGATGCAGACGCTGCTGGCGCAACCGCAGCGTCCGCAGGCGGTGTTTATCGGCAACGACGCCATGGCGTTTGGCGCCTATCAGGCGTTATATCAGGCCGGTTTGCGCGTTCCCCATGATATGGCGGTAATCGGCTACGATGATATCGAGCTGGCCAGCTATATGACGCCGCCGCTGACCACTATTCATCAGCCGAAGGATGAACTGGGCGAACTGGCCATTGATGTGTTGATCCACCGAATGGCTCAGCCCACGCTGCAGCAGCAGCGCCTGCAGCTTACTCCTGTTCTGATGGAACGTGGTTCGGTTTAGCTTTCTCTTTGTGACGCTCTTTAATCAGGTTTCGGCCGTCTTTCGGTTTTAACAGCATAAAGACCAGCGCTGAAACGACGGTGAGTGCGCCCATGGTGATAAAGGTATAGTGGAACTGCTCGACGGTGTTCGCGCTGTCGAAACCTTCATAAAACCGCAGTACCGCCGCACTCACGGCAACCCCTAAACTGATCGACAGCTGCTGTGTGACTGCCAGCACGCTGTTGCCGCTACTGGCGTTCTCGTCGGTCAGATCCGCAAGGGTGATGGTGTTCATCGATGTGAACTGCGTCGACATAGCCATGCCCAGCACAAACAGCGGCAGGATCAGCATCCAGACGGGAAGCGAGGCGGACTGCAGCGAGAACTGCGCAATCATCAGACCGATAAAGACCGTCACGCCAACCAGCGTCTTGCGATAGCCAAACCACCGTAGCACCTGCGTCACGGTCGATTTTGCCAGAATCGAGCCCATCGCCGTGGGCGCCATCATGCAGCCGGCAATCAGTGCCGGATAGCCGAAACCAACCTGCAGCATCAGCGGCATCAGGAACGGTACGCAGCCCGTCCCCAGACGCGAGGCAATGTTTCCCGCGATCCCGACGGAAAACGTTCGGGTGTTGAAGAGCCCAAGAGAGATTAACGGCGTCGGATGGCGGCGCGCGTGACGTATATAAAGAAGGAAAAGCAGAATCCCGGCGAGGATAACGGAGAGCGCCATCCATGTTGCCACGATCTTCTCGCCAAACAGCTCCATCCCGCTGGAGAAGAGCACCAGACTCAGGCCAAACAGGAAGAAGCCGCCCATATCGAAGCTGCGTCTTGGCGTGGTGAAGTTCGGCATATATTTGCGGGCATACAGCAGCCCCGCAACGCCAATCGGAATATTAATCAGGAAGATCCAGTGCCAGCTTGCCCAGGTGACAAACACGCCACCGAGTACCGGGCCAAGTATCGGGCCGACCAGTCCCGGCATGGTGACGAAGTTGAGCACGGGAAGCAGTTCGCTTCGAGGGTAGGCTCGTAATAAGGCAAGGCGCGCCACGGGCATCATCATCGCGCCGCCAATGCCCTGTAATACGCGGAAGATAACCAGCTCCGTTAAGGACGAGGAGAGCGCGCAGGCCAGCGAACCGAGCGTAAATAGCGTTACGGCCAGCATGAAAACTCTGCGGGTGCCGAAGCGGTCGGCCAGCCAGCCGCTAACGGGGATCAGCATCGCGACCGTCAGGGTATAGCTGATGATGGCGGACTGCATCGCCAGCGGGGAACGGTTGAGGCTTTGCGCAATAGCGGGAAGCGCGGTGTTGAGGATGGTGGCATCCAGTGCCTGCATAAAAAATGCCATGGCTGCAATCCACGGCAATCCGGCCATGCTGCGCGCTTTTTTCTTTGTCATTTATTTACCTGCTGGTGGGGTGGCGCTGCCAGCAATGCCTGGCACGCACTCAGGGCTCGCTGCCCGTCGCTTTCCTGAATGGCATCCACTATCGCCTGGTGCCATTCCAGTTTTACCACGTCGTCTTGTGTAATAGAGGTAAAGTAAGTGTGGTACACCGAATGGAATAACGAGGCAAAAGAGGTGAGGAACGGATTGGCGCTCATCATATAGATATGTTCATGCCAGGCCATATCGACCTCAACCCAGCGTTCGCGGTTGAAGTGTTTTTTCAGTAACACCATTTCTTCCATCAACGCATTAAGCTGCGCTTTCTGCTCCGCTGTTCCAAGCGTGGCAGCAAGCAGACATGCCTGAGGCTCAAGGCTACTGCGCATTACCAGAAAGTGATCGATCACCTGATGAAAGTTGTCTTCCGTCATCCACCAGGATAGCAGCTCCTGATCGAGAAAATTCCAGTTACTCTGTGGCATCACGCGTGTGCCAATACGAGGACGCGGAAGCACCATTCCTTTCGCCGTCAGGGTTTTCACCGCTTCGCGCACGGCGGTACGGCTCACCCCAAACTGCTCACCCAGCTCCATTTCACCCGGCAGGATGCTTCCCGGGGCATATTTACCCGCTAAAATCCGCTGAGCCAGCTTTTCGGCCAGCACATAAGACAGGTTTTTTTGGGCGGCCAGCTGTTGCGCGCTTAATGGCATCGCTTTTATTCCTTAAAGATTCATGCTGATAATTATGCCACCGTGAATGTGATTGTGGTTGCAGATACATCAAATAGAACAATTTGTAGCTTGATTTCACCTCTATTGGTGAAAAAAAACGCGGATGGAAACTTTTTTTAAATTTCCTCTTGTCACATCAGAATAACTCCCTATAATGCGCCTCCACTGACACGGAACAACGGCACACACGCCGCCGGGTCAGCAGAGAATAGCGAAAATAAACGCTTGACTCTGAAGCGGGAAAGCGTAATATGCACACCCCGCGCCGCAGCGAAAACGAAGCGGCACTGCTCTTTAACAATTTATCAGACAATCTGTGTGGGCACTCAAAGTGACATGGATTCTTAATGTCTTCGGACAA
>NZ_PUQF01000018.1:0-95289 GCF_003331015.1 Enterobacter sp. GER_MD16_1505_Eko_090
CAGAGTGTGGTGCGGATAGACTAAAAGTGTTACCTATGTTCCCGGTCTGATCTGTCACCTATGTATCCGGTCATACAGAAACGCCACCCGGCTTTTTTACACCTCAAAATCCAGTTCTTCCTCTTCCCGCAGCGGTATCAGCTGAACCTTCTGCACGCGATGGTTTTCAATCTGGAGCGTTTTAAGCCGATAGTCGCCGACCTGAACCTCTTCCCCCGGCTGTGGGATACGCTGCAAATACTCCATCAGCAGACCGGCAATGGTGTGGTATTCCCGTTTATCATCCAGCGGCAGCGGCACATACTGCACCAGGTCTTCCAGCGGCATATGGCCGTTAGCCGTCCACGAGCCGTCGGCGTTTTTCTGAATGTCGTGGCGGGCGTCTATCTCATCCACCTCGTTTGGCAGATTACCGGCAATGGTTTCCATCACGTCGCTGAGCGTGACCAGCCCTTCCACCGAACCAAACTCATCCACCACAAAGGCAAAGTGGGTGCGCGCGTTACGGAATTGCTCAAGGGCAGAAAGCAACGGCAGCCCCTCCGGGAAGACCAGCGGCTGGCGAACCAGGGCGCGGAGATTGAGCGGCTCACCGTGGAGCTGCTGCTGGAGCAGATCAATGACGTGTACCACGCCCAGCAGCTCCTCTTCCGCTTCCCCGCCGGTCACCACCACGCGGGTGTGCTGGTTTTTATCCAGCAGGGCGCGAATGTGCGCTTCCGGGGCCGTCAGGTCAATATGCTCAATGTCATGCCGCGACGTCATAATGCTGCTGACCGTACGCTGGTTCAGATTGAGCACTCGCTCAATCATCCGTCGTTCCTGCGGGTCAAAGATCTGCCCGTCGCTGTGGTCGGCCAGCATGGCGGAGGATTCGGCGTCCAGCTCCGCATCCTCTTTCTTGCCGCTTAACAGACGCATGACCGTGTCGGCTGTGCGCTGACGCAGAGTCTGATTGGCGGAAAGGAAACGACGGCGGTTGAATATCGCCAGCTGGTTAAGCGCTTCAATCATGACGGAGAACCCGATGGCGGCATACAGGTAGCCTTTCGGAATATGGAAGCCAAAACCGTCGGCCACCAGGCTGAAGCCAATCATCAGCAGGAAGCTCAGGCAAAGAATAACGATGGTCGGGTGACTGTTCACGAAGCGGGTCAGTGCCTTGCTGGCCATGACCATCAGCGTGATGGCAATAATGACCGCGGCCATCATCACCGCAAGGTGGTCCACCATCCCGACGGCGGTGATCACCGAGTCCAGGGAGAAGACCGCATCCAGCACCACGATTTGCGCGACCACCGGCCAGAATTTTGCTCCGCGGCGCTGGGTCGGGTTCTCGCTGTCTTTGCCTTCCAGCCGCTCGTTGAGCTCCACGGTGGCTTTGAACAGCAGGAATAGCCCGCCGAAGAGCATGATCAGATCGCGGGCGCTAAAGCTCAGACCGTGAATGGAGAACAGAGGCTGAGTGAGCGTGACCAGCCAGGAAATAGAGGCCAGCAGCAGTAAGCGCATCACCATCGCCAGCAGCAGCCCCGTTACGCGCGCGCGATCGCGCTGGGAAGGGGGCAGTTTTTCAGCGAGGATGGCGATAAAAACCAGATTATCAATCCCGAGCACCAGCTCGATGACAACCAGCGTAACCAGCCCGGCCCAGATTGAGGGATCGGCAATCCATTCCATAGTAGTAGCAATACCTTCTGTAACATGACTAATGACACAATTCGATCATGGATAAAGCTGTGGGAAAATGCAATGTCAGTATGAGATTTCTCTCAATAATCATTAAATTAAAACTGGCGGGTATAATAGTTTTAATTTATCCAGGAAATCTGTATTTATCCGAAATAACAAAATTAAGAAATATCGCATTAAAAGATGTTCAATCATAACGCTGTCAACATAAAGAAATTCTTAAAAATAAAGTGCATTTCTAAATAAATTCTTAAAAGTTGACGTTCGGAACCCGTTTTCTTGCCTGTTTTGGGATTAACTGTTACAAGATTATTAGCCTAAAAAAGGATATCTCCCGTTAAAGATTGATGTTTTTTTTGGGCGATTAACGAAATAGTGCCTGCGTATTTTGAATGCTTCATTTATTTCACCAGCAAAAAATTCTTGCGGTTTTTTTGCCTGTAATTCATTGTGTTATAGCGTATTGGTAGCTGGAAGCCAAGGGCGGTAGCGTGCCTGAATGTGTGTGGGTGGGCCATGATTACGTTGTCAACAGTGACTGGCCAAATAGCGTTTTTTTTAGGAATGATGCCACTTATATTTTTATTTAATTAGCTACATTCTTAATGCATTTTAGATTCACACGTATTTAAATTGCACAGGATAATTACTCTGCCAAAGTGATAAATAATCAATGATGAACTCCAAAATGAAATTGATGCCATTATTGGTGTCTGTGACCTTGATGAGCGGTTGCACGGTCTTTCCCGGAAGCAATATGTCTACAATGGGCAAGGATGTGATCAAGCAACAGGATGCCGATTTTGATCTCGACAAAATGGTGAATGTTTATCCACTTACGCCTCGTCTGGTCGAACAATTACGCCCACGTCCAAACGTTGCCCAGCCAAATATGTCACTGGACCAGGAAATTGCTTCCTACCAGTATCGCGTAGGGCCTGGAGACGTCATTAACGTGACCGTCTGGGATCACCCCGAACTGACCACGCCAGCGGGCCAGTACCGTAGCTCAAGCGACACCGGTAACTGGGTGCAGTCAGATGGCACCATGTTCTATCCCTACATTGGTAAAGTCCATGTAGCAGGGAAAACGCTTGCCGAGATCCGCAGTGATATTACCGGCCGCTTAGCGCAGTACATCGCCGATCCGCAGGTGGACGTTAATATCGCCGCATTCCGCTCGCAAAAAGCCTATATCTCCGGCCAGGTGAACAAATCTGGTCAGCAGGCCATCACCAACGTTCCTCTGACCGTGCTGGACGCCATTAACGCCGCAGGCGGGTTAACCGACGGCGCCGACTGGCGCAACGTGGTACTGACCCACAACGGGAAAGAGCAGCGCATTTCGCTGCAGGCGCTGATGCAAAACGGCGATCTGACCCAGAACCGCCTGCTTTATCCGGGCGACATCCTCTATGTACCACGCAATGACGATCTTAAAGTCTTCGTGATGGGTGAAGTGAAGAAACAGAGCACCCTCAAGATGGACTTCAGCGGTATGACGCTGACCGAAGCGCTGGGCAATGCTGAGGGTATCGATCTGACGACCTCTAACGCGACCGGTATCTTCGTGATCCGTCCGCTGAAAGGTGAGGGCAGCGCGAAAGGCAAGATTGCCAACATCTACCAGCTGGATATGTCCGATGCGACCTCTCTGGTGATGGCGACGGAGTTCCGTCTCCAGCCATACGACGTGGTGTATGTCACTACCGCACCGGTTGCCCGCTGGAACCGTCTGATCAACCAGTTGCTGCCAACCATCAGTGGCGTTCGCTACATGACGGATACGGCGCGCGACATTCATACCTGGTAATCCGCGATGTTTAACAAAATTCTGGTGGTATGCGTGGGGAACATTTGCCGTTCCCCTACGGCTGAACGGTTGTTGAAACACTACCAGCCCGAACTGACCGTTGATTCGGCAGGGCTGGGTGCACTGGTCGGTAAAGGTGCCGATGAGCGCGCAATGAGCGTGGCGCGGGACCATCACCTCTCTCTCGACGGGCATGTTGCCCGCCAGGTCACTGGCCGCATGTGCCGTGAGTATGACCTGATTCTGGCGATGGAAAAACGCCATATTCAAGCGCTGTGCGATATCGCTCCGGAGATGCGCGGTAAGGTGATGCTGTTTGGACACTGGGACAATGAGCGTGAAATTCCCGATCCATATCGCAAAAGCCATGAGGCTTTCGAGGCGGTTTACACCTTACTTGACCAGTCTGCCCAACAGTGGGCGCAGGCACTGAAAGCTCAGCAGGGATAACAATGACAGAAAAAACAAAACCTTCTGCCGCCCCGACTTCGGGCAGTGATGAAATTGATATTGGGCGCCTGGTTGGCACGGTTATCGAGGCAAAGTGGTGGGTGCTGGGCATTACCGCCGTGTTTGCCGCGGCGGCCGTCGTCTATACGCTGTTCGCCACCCCTATCTACAGCGCCGATGCGCTGGTGCAGATCGAGCAGAATACCGGTAACTCGCTGGTGCAGGACATTGGCTCTGCGCTGGCGAACAAGCCGCCGGCCTCTGACGCTGAAATCCAGCTCATCCAGTCACGTCTGGTGCTGGGTAAAACGGTTCACGACCTTGGGCTCGATATCTCCGTCACCAAAAATACCTTCCCAATCTTTGGTGCGGGCTGGGATCGGCTGATGGGCAGAAGCAACGACACGGTGAAGGTCACTGACTTCGTGCTGCCAAAAGGGGCAGCCGATCAGACCTTTACCCTGACGGTGCTTGGCCCGAAACAGTATCAGTTGACCAGCGACGCGGGCTTTAGTGCGCGCGGTGAAGTCGGACAGATGCTGAGCAAAGACGGCGTCAGCATGATGGTCAGTGCGATCAACGCCCAGGAGGGTGGGGAGTTTACCGTCACCAAATTCTCCACGCTGGGGATGATCAACAACCTGCAAAACAACCTGACCGTCACCGAAAACGGTAAGGACACCGGCGTGCTGAGCATGACCTTTACCGGGGAAGATAAGGATCAGATCCGCGACATCCTGAACAGCATTACCCGCAACTACCTTGAGCAGAACGTTGAGCGTAAGTCGGCTGAAGCGGCGAAAAGCCTGGCGTTCCTGTCGAAACAGCTCCCGGAAGTGCGCGCCCGCCTGGATGATGCCGAGAACAAGCTGAACGCCTACCGCCAGGATAAAGACTCTGTCGACCTGCCGCTGGAGGCGAAATCGGTCCTCGATTCGATGGTCAACATTGACGCTCAGCTCAACGAGCTGACCTTCAAAGAGGCGGAGATCTCCAAGCTTTACACCAAACGTCACCCGGCTTACCGCACGCTGCTGGAGAAACGCCGCACGCTGGAAGAGGAGAAGGCGAAGCTCAATGACCGTGTGACCGCGATGCCGAAAACGCAGCAGGAGATCGTGCGTCTGACCCGCGACGTGGAGTCAGGACAGCAGGTTTACATGCAGCTGCTGAACAAGCAGCAGGAGCTGAAAATCACCGAGGCAAGCACCGTGGGTGACGTGCGCATCGTCGACCCGGCGATTACTCAGCCTGGCGTGCTGAAGCCGAAGAAAGCGCTGATCATTCTCGGCAGCATTATTCTCGGCCTGATGCTCTCCATCGTTGGCGTGCTGCTGCGTTCGCTGTTCAACCGCGGTATCGAAAGCCCGCAGGTGCTGGAAGAGAACGGTATCAACGTCTATGCCAGCATTCCGCTGTCTGAGTGGCAAAAATCCCGTGACAGCGTGAAAACCATCAAAGGCGTTAAGCGTTACAAACAGAGCCAGCTGCTGGCGGTGGGTAACCCAACCGACCTGGCGATTGAAGCGATACGCAGCCTGCGTACCAGTCTGCACTTCGCCATGATGCAGGCTAAAAACAACGTCCTGATGTTAACCGGCGTCAGCCCGTCAATCGGTAAAACCTTCGTCTGCGCCAACCTGGCGGCGGTCGTTAGCCAGACCAACAAGCGCGTGCTGCTGATCGACTGCGATATGCGCAAGGGCTACACCCACGAGCTGCTGGGCACCAATAACGTCAACGGTCTGTCGGAGATCCTGCTTGGCAAAGGTGACATCAGCCAGAGCGCAAAACCGACTACCGTGCCGAAATTTGACCTGATCCCACGTGGTCAGGTACCGCCTAACCCGTCCGAGCTGCTGATGAGCGAACGCTTTACCGAGCTGGTGGAGTGGGCGAGCAAAAACTACGACCTGGTGCTGATCGATACGCCGCCGATTCTGGCCGTGACCGACGCTGCCGTTGTGGGGCGCCATGCGGGTACGACGCTGATGGTGGCGCGTTACGCGGTGAATACCCTGAAAGAGGTGGAAACCAGCCTGAGCCGCTTCGAGCAGAACGGGATTGAGGTGAAAGGGGTGATCCTGAACTCCATCTTCCGCCGTGCGACCGGGTACCAGGATTACGGGTATTACGAGTACGAATATAAGTCTGACAGCAAATAACAATCCCCCTCACCCTAACCCTCTCCCGAGGGGAGAGGGGCGGGGTGAGGGATCAGGGGAAGATCATGACCACACAACGCCCTTTAGTTTCAATCTATATGCCGACATGGAATCGTCAGCAGCTGGCGATCCGCGCAATCAAGTCGGTGTTACGTCAGGATTACGATAACTGGGAGCTGATCATCGTTGATGACTGCTCTTCCTCGTATGAACAGCTGCAAAAATTCGTGACTGACCTCAACGACCCGCGGGTGGTCTATACCCACAACGAGATTAACTCCGGCGCCTGCGCTGTACGAAATCAGGCGATTATGCAGGCCAAAGGTCAGTATCTGACCGGCATCGACGACGATGACGAATGGACGCCGAACCGCCTGTCTATTTTCCTGTCGCATAAAGAGCAGCTGGTCACGCACGCGTTCCTGTATGCCAACGACTATGTCTGTCAGGGCGAGGTGTACTCGCAGCCTGCCAGCCTGCCGCTCTATCCGAAATCACCGTACTCTCGACGCCTGTTCTACAAGCGCAACATCATTGGTAACCAGGTCTTCACCTGGGCGTGGCGCTTCAAGGAGTGCCTGTTCGATACCGAACTGAAGGCCGCGCAGGATTACGACATCTTCCTGCGGATGGTGGTGGAGTATGGCGAGCCGTGGAAAGTGGAAGAGGCCACGCAGATCCTGCACATCAACCACGGGGAGATGCAGATCACCTCGTCGCCGAAGAAGTTCTCGGGCTACTTCCATTTTTACCGCAAGCACAAGGACAAGTTTGACCGTGCCAGCCGTAAATATCAGCTCTTTACCCTCTATCAGATCCGCAATAAGCGCATGAACTGGCGCACGCTGCTGACGCTGTTGTCCATACGTAACGGCAAGCGCCTGGCTGATGGACTTCGGGGGAAATAATGTTTCTGGAAGATTGCCGCGCTAACAGCTGGAGCCTGCGCCCTTGCTGCATGGTTCTGGCGTACCGCATCGCGCATTTTTGCTCGGTGTGGCGTAAGAAAAATATCCTGAACAACATCTGGGCGGCCCCCGTGCTGGTGCTGTACCGCATCATTACCGAATGCTTTTTTGGCTATGAAATTCAGGCCGCTGCCACCATTGGCCGTCGCTTTACCATCCATCACGGCTATGCGGTGGTGATCAACAAGTTCGTGGTCGCCGGGGATGATTTCACCATCCGCCATGGGGTGACCATTGGCAACCGTGGGCCAGACAGCCTGGCCTGCCCGGTCATTGGCAATAACGTCGAGCTGGGCGCGAACGTGGTGATCATTGGCGACATTACGATTGGTAACAACGTCACGATTGGTGCGGGCAGCGTGGTGCTGGACACCATTCCGGATAACGCGCTGGTGGTGGGAGAAAAAGCCCGCGTGAAGGTGATTAAATGAATATTCTGCAATTTAACGTACGCCTCGCAGAAGGCGGAGCGGCAGGGGTGGCGCTGGATCTGCACCAGCGCGCGCTGCAAAAAGGACTACAGTCTCGTTTTATTTATGGCTATGGCAAGGGCGGCAAGAAAAGCGTCAGTCACGATAACTTCCCGCAGGTGCATAAGCACACGCCGCGCCTGACCTCGATTGCCAACATTGCGTTGTTCCGTCTGTTTAACCGCGATCTGTTTGGCAACCTGAATACGCTTTATCGCACGGTGACCCGCACTACCGGCCCGGTTGTGCTGCATTTTCACGTGCTCCACAGCTACTGGCTGAATCTGGAAGAGGTGGTGGCGTTTTGTCAGAAGGTGCAGGCCCACAAGCCCGACACCCGCTTCGTCTGGACGCTGCACGATCACTGGAGCGTAACCGGCCGTTGCGCGTTTACTGACGGCTGCGAAGGCTGGAAAAACAACTGCCAGAAATGCCCGACGCTGAGCAACTATCCGCCGGTGAAGGTGGATCGCGCGCACAAGCTGGTGGCCGGAAAGCGCCAGCTTTTCCGCGACATGCTCTCGCTCGGCTGTACGTTTATCTCCCCGAGCCAGCACGTGGCCGATGCCTTCAACAGCCTGTACGGGGCAGGGCGCTGCCAGATTATTAACAACGGTATCGACGTGGCGACGGAAGCCATTCTCGCCGACCTGACGCCGGTGGCGCAAACCACGGGCAAACCGAAAATCGCTATCGTTGCGCATGACCTGCGTTACGACGGGAAAACCAACCAGCAACTGGTGCGCGACATGATGGCGCTGGGTGACAAAATTGAGCTTCACACCTTCGGCAAATTTTCACCGTTCGAAGGGGCTAACGTGGTGAACCACGGGTTTGAAACCGATAAGCGAAAGCTGATGAGCGCGCTGAATGAAATGGATGCGCTGGTGTTCAGCTCCCGCGTGGATAACTACCCGCTGATCCTCTGTGAAGCGCTCTCTATCGGCGTGCCGGTGATTGCCACACACAGCGATGCGGCACGTGAGGTGCTGGAAAAATCCGGCGGGAAAACTTTTGCGGAGCAGGAGGTTCTGCCGCTGGTGCAATTGCCGAAGGCGCAGATCGCTCAGGCCGTTTTTGGCACCGACCTGGAATCGTTCCGCAACCGCAGCCGCAAGGCCTACAGTGGACAACAGATGCTGGAGGAGTATGTCTCGTTCTATCAGAATCTGTAGTTATCTGCTGCTGCCGCTGATTTACCTGCTGGTCAACGTTAAGATTGCCCAGCTCGGCGAAAGCTTCCCGATAACCATCGTCACCTTCTTGCCCGTTCTGCTTCTGCTGTATGTCGATAAAATCAACCTGAAGAAGCTGATGATTGCCTTAGGGTTGGGTACGGGCCTGACGCTTTTTAACTATATCTTCGGCCAGTCGCTGGATGCCAGTAAATACGTCACCTCGACCATGCTGTTTGTTTATATTGTCATTATTATCGGCATGGTCTGGAGTATTCGCTTTAAAACGATCTCTCCGCACAATTATCGGAAAATCCTCAGGTTCTTTTATATTGCCGTTGCGTTAATTGTTATGCTTGCTGCTATGGAGATGGCGCAAATTATTCTTACCGGCGGCAGCAGCCTGATGGAGATAATTTCGAAATATCTCATTTACAGCAACAGCTATGTATTGAACTTCATCAAGTTCGGCGGGAAGCGTACCACGGCCCTCTATTTTGAACCGGCGTTTTTCGCTTTGGCGTTAATCTCAATTTGGCTCAGCATCAAACAGTTTGGTATCAAAACGCCTAAGACCGATGCTATGATTCTTGCAGGAATCGTTCTGTCTGGATCGTTCTCAGGGGTAATGACATTTATCCTGTTTTACCTGCTGGAATGGGCGTTTCAGTACCTGAACAAAGATGCGATTAAGAAAAAACTGCCGCTGGCGATTATCTCTCTGACGGTATTTATGGTGGGCGTGATATTTGCCTTCCCCTACATCTCAGAACGTCTGGGTGATTTGGGAACGGAAGGGTCCTCGTCCTATTATCGCATCATTGGACCACTGGTGATGGTGGGTTATTCCTTAACCCATATTGATGGTGTAGTAAGATTCGGCTCACTTTACGAATATGTTGCATCATTCGGAATCTTTAACGGTGCGGATGTCGGTAAAACCATAGACAATGGTCTGTATCTGTTAATTATTTATTTTTCGTGGTTCGCCGTACTGTTGACGCTGTGGTATCTGTTTAAAGTTTTCAAAATGATGATTAACGCGTTTGGTGATAACCAGAACTTTCGCGTGCAGCTTTATCTGTTTACGCCGGTGTCGCTGTTTTTTACCGGGTCAATATTTAGCCCGGAATATGCTTTCTTGATTGTCTGTCCGTTTATTCTGCGCAAAGCGCTTAATATTACGCACGTATGACGAAATGAGGTGATTTATGTTTCTTAGCGTCATTACTGTCGCTTTTCGTAATTACGAAGGGGTGGTAAAAACCTGGCGCTCGCTGCGCAACCTGGCGCGCGATCCAAGCCTCACCTTTGAGTGGATTGTGGTCGACGGCGGCTCGAACGATGGTACGGCAGAGTTTCTGGAAAAACTCAACGGTGAGTTCAACTTACGCTACATCAGCGAGAAAGATAAAGGCATCTACGATGCAATGAACAAAGGCATTAACATGGCGCAAGGCCGTTATGCCATCTTCCTGAATTCGGGTGATATCTTCCATGACGACGTGGCGCTGTTTGCCCGCCAGCTGGCGCGCCAGAAAGAGGACGCCATGTATATTGGCGATGCGCTGCTTGATTTTGGCGACGGACATAAAGTGTGCCGCAGCGCGAAGCCGGGCTGGTATATCTACCACAGCTTACCCGCCAGCCATCAGGCCATTTTCTTTCCGGTAAAAGGTCTGAAAAAACAGCCTTACGATTTGCAGTATAAAGTGTCATCCGATTATGCACTGGCCGCCAGTCTGTATAAGTCAGGTTACCCGTTCCGCCGAATTAAAGGGCTGGTATCTGAGTTTTCAATGGGTGGTGTGTCAACCTCGAATAATCTGGAGTTGTGCCAGGATGCCAAAAACGTGCAGCGTAAAATATTACGTGTGCCGGGATTCTGGGCGGAATTATCTTATTTTTTACGCGTGCGCACCACGAGTAAAACGAAAGCCTTATATAACAAAGCCTGAATATAAGGAAACGTAATGCAGGATCTGAACGGTTTCTCCGTACCGAAAGGTTTTCGGGGGGCGGGCGGTATTAAAGTGCAGCTATGGTGGGCGGTTCAGTCCACCCTATTTGCCTGGTCACCGCAAATACTGTACCGCTGGCGAGCATTTTTATTGCGTCTGTTTGGCGCGAAAATAGGAAAAAACGTAGTCATTCGTCCTTCGGTGAAAATTACCTATCCCTGGAAATTAACGCTTGGGGATTACGCCTGGGTAGGGGATGACGCGGTGTTATATACCCTGGGCGAGATTACGATTGGCGCGAATTCGGTGGTTTCACAGAAATGTTATTTGTGCACCGGCAGCCACGACTTTATGAGTCAGCATTTTGATATTACCGCTTCGCCTATTGTGATCGGTGAAAAATGCTGGCTGGCAACGGATGTTTTTGTTGCACCGGGTGTTTCTGTTGGCGATGGCACGGTAGTCGGTGCCCGCAGCAGCGTTTTTAAATCGCTACCGGCAAATAAAATTTGTCGTGGCAACCCCGCAGTGGTGATACGCGAACGCGTTGAAACTGATTAAATTCATAAGTAGAGGAATATAAACATGTCTAAAGTCGCTCTCATCACCGGCGTTACCGGGCAGGATGGTTCTTACCTGGCAGAGTTACTGCTGGAAAAAGGTTATGAAGTACACGGTATTAAACGTCGTGCGTCTTCATTTAACACCGAACGTGTCGATCATATTTATCAGGATCCTCACGCGGCGAACCCGAAATTCCACCTGCACTACGGCGACCTGACCGATACCTCCAACCTGACCCGTATCCTGCAGGAAGTGCAGCCGGATGAAGTGTACAACCTGGGCGCGATGAGCCACGTTGCGGTCTCCTTCGAGTCTCCGGAATACACCGCTGACGTGGACGCCATGGGTACCCTGCGTCTGCTGGAGGCTATCCGCTTCCTGGGTCTTGAGAAGAAAACCCGTTTCTACCAGGCATCCACCTCTGAGCTGTACGGCCTGGTGCAGGAAATCCCACAGAAAGAGACCACGCCGTTCTACCCACGTTCTCCGTATGCGGTAGCGAAACTGTACGCCTACTGGATCACCGTGAACTACCGTGAATCCTACGGCATGTACGCCTGTAACGGCATTCTGTTCAACCACGAATCTCCACGTCGCGGCGAAACCTTCGTGACCCGCAAAATCACCCGCGCTATCGCCAACATTGCGCAGGGTCTGGAATCGTGCCTGCACCTCGGCAACATGGACTCCCTGCGTGACTGGGGCCATGCCAAAGACTACGTGAAAATGCAGTGGATGATGCTGCAGCAGGAACAGCCAGAAGACTTCGTGATTGCGACCGGCGTGCAGTACTCCGTTCGTCAGTTCGTCGAAATGGCTGCCGCTCAATTGGGCATTAAGCTGCGCTTCGAAGGCACCGGCGTAGAAGAGAAGGGCATCGTGGTTTCCGTGACCGGCCACGACGCACCGGGCGTGAAGCCAGGCGACGTGATTGTGCAGGTTGACCCACGCTACTTCCGTCCTGCTGAAGTGGAAACCCTGCTGGGCGACCCAACCAAAGCGCACGAGAAGCTGGGCTGGAAACCAGAAACCACTCTGCAGGAGATGGTTTCCGAGATGGTAGCCAAAGATCTTGAAGCAGCGAAAAAACACTCCCTGCTCAAATCTCATGGCTACGAGGTTGCCATCGCGCTGGAGTCCTGAGAATGACAAAACAACGTATTTTTGTCGCCGGTCATCGCGGAATGGTGGGTTCCGCGATTGTTCGCCAGCTCGAACAGCGCGGTGACGTCGAAGTGGTTGTCCGCACGCGCGACGAGCTGAACCTGCTCGACAGCCGTGCTGTACAGGACTTCTTTGCGAACGAACGTATTGACCAGGTGTATCTGGCGGCGGCGAAGGTGGGCGGCATTGTAGCCAACAACACCTACCCGGCGGATTTCATCTACGAAAACATGATGATTGAGAGCAACATCATTCACGCGGCGCATCTGCACAACGTGAACAAGCTGCTGTTCCTCGGCTCATCCTGTATTTACCCGAAAATGGCAAAACAGCCGATCGCTGAAAGCGAGCTGCTGCAGGGCACGCTTGAAGCCACCAACGAGCCGTACGCGATTGCCAAAATTGCCGGGATCAAGCTGTGCGAGTCCTACAACCGTCAGTACAACCGCGACTATCGCTCGGTGATGCCGACCAACCTTTACGGGCCGCACGACAACTTCCACCCGAGCAACTCGCACGTGATCCCGGCGCTGCTGCGCCGCTTCCACGAGGCGACCGCCGAGAACGCGCCGGATGTGGTGGTGTGGGGCAGCGGTACGCCGATGCGCGAATTCCTGCACGTGGACGACATGGCTGCGGCCAGCATTCACGTGATGGAGCTGGATCGCGAGGTGTGGCAGGAGAACACCGAGCCGATGCTGTCGCACATCAACGTGGGCACCGGCGTGGACTGCACCATTCGCGAGCTGGCGCAGACCATCGCGCAGGTGGTGGGCTACAAAGGCCGCGTGGTGTTTGACGCCACGAAACCGGACGGCACGCCGCGCAAACTGCTGGACGTGACCCGTCTGCATCAGCTGGGCTGGTATCACGAGGTGTCACTGGAGCAGGGGCTGGCCAGCACCTATCAGTGGTTCCTGGAAAACCAGCATCGCTTCCGGGGGTAACGATGTTTTTAAGTCAGGAAGATTTTGCCACGGTAGTGCGTTCCACTCCGCTCATCTCAATTGATTTGATCGTGGAGAACGAACGCGGCGAGTTCTTGCTGGGGAAACGAACCAACCGTCCTGCACAGGGCTTCTGGTTCGTGCCCGGCGGGCGCGTGCAAAAGGATGAGACGCTGACCGATGCGTTTGAGCGTCTCACTCTGGCGGAACTGGGCCTGCAGTTGCCGATGGCAGCGGGCCGGTTTTACGGGGTCTGGCAGCACTTCTATGACGATAACTTTTCGGGCACCGGGTTCTCCACGCACTACATCGTGCTGGGGTTCCGCCTGAAGGTGAGTGAGGCAGACCTGCGTCTGCCTGATTCTCAGCATGACGACTACCGCTGGCAGACGCCAGAGGCGCTGCTGGCGAGCGACAATGTGCATGACAACAGCCGTGCCTATTTCCTCGCTGAACGTCAGTCCGGGGTGCCGGGCTTATGAAGATCCTCGTATACGGAATCAACTACTCGCCGGAATTAACCGGCATTGGAAAATACACCGGCGAGATGGTCGAGTGGATGGCGAGCCAGGGACATGACGTGCGGGTCATTACCGCGCCGCCGTACTACCCGGAGTGGAAAGTGGGGGAGCGCTACTCAAGCTGGCGCTACCGTCGCGAAGAGGGTGCAGCGACCGTCTGGCGCTGCCCGCTGTATGTGCCTAAGCAGCCCTCGACGCTGAAGCGCTTGATTCATCTCGGCAGCTTTGCCCTGAGCAGCTTCTTCCCGCTGATGGCGCAGCGTCGCTGGAAGCCGGATCGCATTATCGGCGTGGTGCCGACGCTGTTTTGCACGCCGGGCATGCGCCTGCTGGGCAAACTCTCCGGCGCGCGCACCCTGCTGCACATTCAGGATTATGAAGTGGACGCCATGCTGGGCCTGGGGATGGCAGGCAAAAGCAAAGGCGGCAAGGTGGCGAAGCTCGCCAGCGCGTTTGAGCGCAGTGGCTTACACAACGTGGACTACGTCTCAACGATCTCGCGCTCCATGATGAACAAAGCGCAGGAGAAAGGTGTCCCGGCGGAGAAGGTGATCTTCTTCCCGAACTGGTCCGAAGTGGCGCGTTTTCGCGACGTGACTGAGCAAGACGCTCAGGCGCTGCGCGCGCAGCTCGGTTTGCCTGAAGATCAAAAAATCATTCTTTACTCAGGCAATATCGGCGAAAAGCAGGGGCTGGAGAGCGTGATCGAGGCGGCTCAACTGCTGAACGAACATCCATGGATGTTTGTGATTGTCGGGCAGGGCGGTGGAAAAGCGCGGCTGGAAAAAATGGTAAGCGTTCGCGGCCTGACCAACGTGAAATTCTTCCCGCTTCAGTCTTACGAGGCATTGCCTGCGCTGTTGAAGATGGGCGACTGCCATCTGGTGGTGCAAAAGCGCGGCGCGGCGGATGCGGTGCTGCCGTCCAAGCTGACCAACATTCTGGCCGTGGGCGGTAACGCGGTGATTACGGCCGAAGCCGAAACTGAATTAGGCCAGCTGTGTGACAGCTATCCGGGGATTGCGGTGTGCGTAGAGCCGGAATCGGTTCCGGCGCTGGTCACCGGCATTGAACAGGCACTTGCCATGCCAAAAGTGAACACGGTGGCACGTGAATATGCCGAACGCACGCTCGAGAAAGAGAACGTGCTGAGCCAATTTATTGCAGATATACGGGGATAAATCATGAGTCAAACCACTTTGTATCCGGTTGTGATGGCTGGTGGCTCTGGTAGCCGGTTGTGGCCGCTGTCCCGCGTGCTCTATCCAAAACAGTTCCTCTGCCTGAAAGGGGATCTCACCATGCTGCAGACGACGGTAAACCGTCTCCACGGCGTGGAGTGTGAAAGCCCGGTGGTGATCTGTAACGAACAGCACCGCTTTATTGTTGCCGAGCAGCTGCGCCAGCTGAACAAACTCACAGAAAATATCATCCTGGAGCCTGCCGGACGCAATACCGCACCGGCTATCGCCCTGGCGGCGCTGGCGGCAAAACGCAGTAGCCCGGACTGTGACCCGCTGATGCTGGTGCTGGCGGCAGACCATGTGATCCAGCAGGAAGAGGCCTTCCGCGACGCGGTGCGGAAGGCCATTCCTTACGCTGAGCGCGGCAAGCTGGTGACCTTCGGCATCGTGCCGGATCTGCCGGAAACCGGCTACGGCTACATCCGTCGCGGCAACGTGACGCCGGGTGAAGGCGACAGCGTGGCGTTTGACGTAGCGCAGTTCGTTGAAAAACCGAATCTGGAAACCGCGCAGGCGTATGTCGCCAGCGGGGAATATTACTGGAACAGCGGGATGTTCCTGTTCCGCGCCGGACGCTATCTGGAAGAGCTGCGCAAATATCGCCCGGATATTCTGAGCGCCTGCGAGAAAGCGATGGCGGTTGTGGATCCGGATCTCGACTTCATCCGCGTGGATGAAGAGGCCTTCCTCGCCTGTCCGGAAGAGTCCATTGACTATGCGGTAATGGAACGCACGGCTGACGCCGTCGTGGTACCGATGGATGCGGGCTGGAGCGATGTTGGATCCTGGTCCTCCCTGTGGGAGATCAGCGCCCATACCCCGGAGGGTAACGTCCATCACGGCGATGTCATTAGCCACAAAACGGAAAACAGCTACGTCTACGCCGAGTCCGGCCTGGTCACCACGGTTGGGGTAAAAGATCTTGTTGTGGTCCAGACCAAAGACGCCGTGCTGATTGCCGACCGTAACGCCGTGCAGGACGTTAAAAAAGTGGTGGAGAAGATCAAGGCGGATGGCCGTCACGAGCACCATATTCATCGCGAAGTCTACCGTCCGTGGGGCAAATATGACTCCATTGACGCCGGTGACCGCTATCAGGTGAAACGCATCACCGTGAAGCCGGGCGAGGGGCTGTCGGTGCAGATGCACCATCACCGCGCCGAGCACTGGGTGGTGGTCGCGGGTACCGCCAAAGTCACCATCGATGGTGAAGTGAAACTGCTGGGCGAAAACGAGTCCATCTATATTCCGCTGGGGGCGACGCACTGTCTGGAGAACCCGGGGAAAATTCCTCTCGACTTAATTGAGGTGCGCTCCGGCTCGTATCTGGAAGAAGACGATATCGTGCGCTTCCAGGACCGCTACGGGCGAGTGTAGCTCTCTGCATCATGCCCGGTGGCGCTGCGCTTACCGGGCCTACGAATGACAAAAAAATTAATTTGGCCATTTAGTGGTCAGGACCGACTGTTGCCTGAAAAAGGGGTCATCATGGATAAATTAACCTGTTTTAAAGCCTACGATATTCGCGGCAAGCTGGGCGAAGAGCTGAATGAAGACATTGCGTGGCGCATTGGCCGCGCGTACGGCGAATACTTAAAACCGCAGACCATCGTGCTGGGCGGCGACGTGCGTCTGACCAGTGAATCCCTCAAGCTGGCGCTGGCGAAAGGGCTGCAGGACGCGGGCGTGGACGTGCTGGACATCGGTCTTTCCGGAACCGAAGAGATTTACTTTGCCACCTTCCACCTGGGCGTGGACGGCGGTATTGAAGTGACGGCCAGCCACAATCCGATGGATTACAACGGCATGAAGCTGGTGCGCAAGGGCGCCCGTCCTATCAGCGGCGACACCGGCCTGCGCGACGTGCAGCGTCTGGCGGAAGCCAATGATTTCCCGCCGGTGAACGAGGCGAAGCGCGGCAGCTACAAAAAAATCAACCTGCAGAAAGAGTACATCGACCACCTGCTGGGCTACATCAACGTGGCAAACCTGAAGCCGTTGAAGCTGGTGATTAACTCCGGCAACGGCGCGGCTGGCCCGGTTGTCGATGCCCTAGAAGCGCGCTTTAAAGCACTGAACGTGCCGGTGACCTTCGTCAAAGTGCACAACACCCCGGACGGCAACTTCCCGAACGGCATTCCTAACCCGCTGCTGCCGGAGTGCCGTGACGACACCCGCAACGCGGTGATTGAACACGGCGCGGACATGGGTATCGCCTTTGACGGCGATTTTGACCGCTGCTTCCTGTTCGACGAGAAAGGGCAGTTCATCGAGGGCTACTACATTGTCGGCCTGCTGGCGGAAGCGTTCCTCGAGAAAAACCCTGGCGCGAAGATCATTCATGACCCGCGCCTCTCCTGGAACACCGTCGACGTGGTTTCTGCCGCAGGCGGCACGCCGGTGATGTCCAAAACCGGTCACGCCTTCATCAAAGAGCGCATGCGCGAAGAAGACGCCATCTACGGCGGCGAGATGAGCGCCCATCACTACTTCCGTGACTTTGCCTACTGCGACAGCGGGATGATCCCGTGGCTGCTGGTGACTGAACTGCTGTGCCTGAAGGGGAAAACCCTGGGCGAGCTGGTGCGTGACCGTATGGCGGCGTTCCCGGCGAGCGGAGAGATCAACAGCAAGCTGGCACAGCCTGCCGAGGCGATTGCCCGCGTGGAGCAGCACTTTGCCATCCACGCGCTGGAAATTGACCGTACCGACGGCATCAGCATGGCGTTCCCGCAGTGGCGCTTTAACCTGCGCTCGTCCAATACCGAGCCGGTGGTGCGCCTGAACGTGGAGTCCCGCGCTGACACCGCGCTGATGGAAGCCCGAACGAAGGACATTCTGGCGCTGTTGAATCAGTAATAACTGCCCCTCCCGGTGGGAGGTGGAACCGAATACAGGAACAACGATGACGAATCTAAAAAAACGCGAACGAGCGAGAACGAATGCATCGTTAATCTCTATGGTGCAGCGTTTTTCTGATATCACCATCATGGTCGGTGGATTGTGGGCGGTGTGTCGGATCAGCGGGCTGCCGTTCTTATATATGCATCTGCTGATGGCCCTGATTGCGCTGGTCGTGTTTCAAATGATCGGCGGTATGACCGATTTCTACCGCTCGTGGCGCGGCGTCAAAATGACCACTGAACTGATGCTGCTGCTGCAGAACTGGACCCTGAGCCTGATCTTCAGCGCAGGCCTGGTGGCATTTAGCCATGATTTTGATAATCGCCTCGTGACCTATCTGAGCTGGTATCTGTTGACCAGCGTCGGCATGGTGGTGTGCCGTTCCCTGATCCGCTTTGGCGCGGGTTGGCTGCGCAACCGGGGCTATAACCGTCGCTTCGTGGCGGTGGCAGGCGATCTGCCGGTTGGGAAAGTGCTGCTCGACAGCTTCCGCAAAGAGCCGTGGTTAGGCTTTGAAGTGGTCGGGATTTATCACGACGCAAAGCCTGGCGGCGTGCCTGCCGACTGGGCGGGCAACTACGATCAGCTGATTGACGATGCTAAAGCCGGCAAAATTCACAACGTCTACATCGCCATGCAGATGAAAGACGAATCCCGCATTAAGCAGCTGATGCGCGAGCTGGCGGATACCACCTGTTCAGTGATCCTGATCCCGGACGTGTTTACCTTCAACATTCTTCATTCCCGTATTGAAGAGGTGAACGGGGTGCCGGTCGTACCGTTGTACGACACGCCGCTGTCCGGTATTAACCGCGTGCTGAAGCGTCTGGAAGATATCGTGCTCTCTTCGCTGATTTTGCTGCTCATCTCCCCGGTGCTGTGCTGCATTGCCCTCGCGGTGAAGCTGAGCTCGCCAGGACCGGTTATCTTCCGTCAGACCCGCTACGGCATGGACGGTAAGCCGATTATGGTGTGGAAATTCCGCTCCATGAAGGTGATGGAGAACGACAAGGTCGTGACCCAGGCCACGCAGAACGATCCGCGCGTCACCCGCGTGGGGAACTTCTTGCGCCGCACCTCGCTGGACGAGCTGCCGCAGTTTATCAACGTCTTTACCGGCGGGATGTCGATTGTTGGCCCGCGTCCGCACGCGGTGGCGCACAACGAGCAGTACCGCTCGCTGATTGAAGGCTACATGCTGCGCCATAAGGTGAAGCCGGGCATCACCGGCTGGGCGCAAATCAACGGCTGGCGCGGCGAAACCGACACGCTGGAAAAAATGGAAAAACGCATCGAGTTCGATCTGGAGTACATCCGCGAGTGGAGCCTCTGGTTCGATATCAAGATTGTTTTTCTGACCATCTTCAAAGGTTTCGTGAACAAAGCGGCGTACTAAGATGAGCTTACGTGAAAAAACCATCAGCGGCGCCAAGTGGTCAGCGATGGCGACCATCGTCATCATTGGCCTCGGCCTGGTGCAGATGACGGTGCTGGCGCGCATTATCGATAATCACCAGTTCGGCCTGCTGACCGTCTCGCTGGTGATCATTGCGCTGGCCGATACGCTGTCTGACTTTGGTATCGCCAACTCGATTATCCAGCGCAAAGAGATCAGCCATCTTGAGCTGACCACGCTCTACTGGCTGAACGTGGGGCTGGGGATTTTCGTGTTTGTGCTGGTGTTCCTGCTGAGCGATACCATCGCCAGCGTGCTGCACAACCCGGATCTCGCCCCGCTGATGCGTACGCTGTCGTTTGCGTTCGTAGTGATCCCCCACGGGCAGCAGTTCCGCGCGCTGATGCAGAAAGAGCTGGAGTTCAATAAGATCGGCATGATCGAGACCAGCGCCGTGCTGGCGGGCTTTACCTTTACCGTCGTGAGCGCCCATTTCTGGCCGCTGGCGATGACCGCCATCCTCGGTTACCTGGTGAACTCTGCCGTGCGTACGCTGCTGTTCGGCTACTTTGGGCGTAAAATTTACCGCCCGGGACTGCATTTCTCTCTTGCGTCCGTCTCGTCCAACCTGCGCTTTGGCGCGTGGCTGACGGCGGACAGCATTATCAACTACGTGAACACCAACCTTTCGACGCTGGTGCTGGCACGTATTCTCGGCGCGAGCGTGGCGGGGGGCTACAACCTGGCCTACAACGTCGCGGTGGTGCCGCCGATGAAGCTGAACCCGATTATCACCCGCGTCCTGTTCCCGGCGTTTGCCAAGATTCAGGACGACACCGAGAAGCTGCGCATTAACTTCTACAAGCTGCTTTCCGTGGTGGGGATTATTAACTTCCCGGTGCTGCTGGGGCTGATGGTGGTGTCCAGCAACGTCGTGCCGCTGGTGTTTGGTGAGAAATGGAACGGCATTATCCCGATCCTGCAGCTGCTGTGCGTGGTAGGGCTGCTGCGCTCCGTGGGGAACCCGATTGGGTCCCTGCTGATGGCAAAAGCGCGCGTGGACATCAGCTTTAAATTCAACGTATTCAAAACCTTCCTGTTTATTCCGGCAATTATCGTCGGCGGGCACATGGCGGGCGCTATTGGCGTGACGCTGGGCTTCCTGCTGGTGCAGATCGTCAATACCGTCCTGAGCTACTTCATCATGATTAAACCGGTGCTGGGCTCCAGCTACCGTCAGTACATCCTGAGCCTGTGGCTGCCGTTCTATCTCTCATTGCCGACCCTGGCGGTGAGCTACGGCCTGGGCATTATCCTCAGCGGGCATCTGCCGCTGGCCGCGCTGCTGGCGGTGCAGGTTGCCGCGGGGGCGCTGGCCTTCGTCGTGATGATCGTACTTTCGCGCAATGCGCTGGTCGTTGAGATGAAGCGCCAGTTTTGCCGTAACGAAAAAATGAAAACGCTGCTTCGCGCAGGCTAGTTCTTTAAGAGGCCATTATGAAATTATTAATTCTTGGCAACCATACCTGCGGCAACCGTGGCGACAGCGCCATCCTGCGCGGTTTACTGGATGCAATTAACACCCTTAAGCCTGAGACCGAAGTGGACGTGATGAGCCGTTATCCTGTCAGCTCATCCTGGTTACTGAACCGCCCGGTGATGGGCGATCCGCTCTACAGCCAGATGAAACAGCATAACAACGCCGCGGGCGTGATGGGCCGCGTGAAGAAAGTACTGCGTCGTCGCTACCAGCATCAGGTGCTGCTTTCCCGGGTGACCGATACCGGCAAGCTGCGCAACATCGCCATCGCGCAGGGCTTTACCGACTTTGTTCGTCTGCTGTCCGGCTATGATGCCATTATTCAGGTCGGCGGTTCGTTCTTCGTCGATCTCTACGGCGTGCCGCAGTTTGAGCATGCGCTTTGTACGTTCATGGCGAAAAAGCCGCTGTTTATGATTGGCCACAGCGTGGGGCCTTTCCAGGATCCGCAGTTTAACCAGCTGGCGAACTATGTGTTTGGCCACTGCGATGCCCTGATCCTGCGTGAGTCGGTCAGCCTTGACATGATGAAGCGCAGCGAGATTGACACGTCGAAAGTTGAGCACGGCGTGGATACCGCCTGGCTGGTGGATCACCAGGACGACAGCTTCCAGCCGAGCTACGCGGTGCAGCACTGGCTCGACGTGGCGGCGAAACAGAAAACCGTCGCGATCACCCTGCGCGAGCTGGCGCCATTCGATAAACGTTTAGGCACGACGCAGGCGGCGTATGAGCAAGCGTTCGCCGACGTGGTGAACCGCGTGCTGGACAGCGGGTACCAGGTGCTGGCGCTATCCACCTGTACCGGTATCGACAGCTACAACAAAGATGACCGCATGGTGGCGCTCAACCTGCGCAACCTGGTGAACGATCCGTCCCGCTATCACGTGGTGATGGACGAGCTGAACGACCTGGAGATGGGCAAACTGCTCTCCGCCTGCGACCTGACCGTGGGCACCCGACTGCACTCGGCCATTATCTCCATGAACTTTGGCACGCCAGCCATCGCTATTAACTACGAGCACAAGTCCGCGGGCATTATGCAGCAGCTCGGTATGCCGGAAATGGCGGTGGATATCCGTCATCTGCTGGACGGATCGCTCGGCGCCATGGTGGGCGACACGCTCGGCCAACTGCCTGCGATCAATGAACGTCTGGCGGTGGCGGTGAAAGCCGAGCGCGAGAAGGGCATTGGAATGGTGAAATCGGTACTCGATCGCGTGCGGGAGGGGAAATGAAGGTTGGTTTCTTCTTACTGAAATTTCCGCTGTCGTCTGAGACCTTTGTTCTGAACCAAATCACCGCGTTTATCGATATGGGATATGACGTGGAGATTATCGCCCTGCAAAAGGGCGATACCCAAAACACCCACGCGGCGTATACCCAGTATGGGCTGCAGGCAAAAACCCGCTGGCTGCAGAATGAGCCGTCCGGGAAGCTGAGTAAGCTGCGCCACCGCGCCAGCCAGACCTTACGTGGGATCCATCGCGCGTCGACGTGGCGGGCGCTGAACGTTTCCCGCTATGGGTCGGAATCACGCAATTTAATTCTCTCGGCCATCTGCGGGCAAACGGCGCAGCCGTATCGTGCTGACGTGTTTATCGCCCACTTTGGCCCGGCAGGCGTGACCGCCGCGAAGCTACGCGAACTGGGCGTGATTGACGGTAAAATTGCGACCATTTTCCACGGTATCGACATCTCCAGCCGTGAAGTGCTGAACCATTATACGCCGGAGTACCAGCAGCTTTTCCGCCGCGGCGACATGATGCTGCCCATCAGCGAACTGTGGGCCGGACGCCTGAAAAGAATGGGCTGCCCGGGAGAGAAAATTGCCGTGTCGCGCATGGGCGTGGATTTAACGCGCTTTACCCGCCGTCCGGTGAAGGTGCCGGGCAAGCCGCTGCAGATCATCTCCGTCGCGCGTCTGACCGAGAAGAAAGGCCTGCATGTGGCGATTGAAGCCTGCCGCCAGCTGAAAGCGCGCGGGGTGGATTTCCACTACCGCATTCTCGGGATTGGGCCGTGGGAGCGTCGTCTGCGCACGCTTATCGAACAGTATCAGCTGGAAGATGTTGTAGAGATGCCGGGCTTCAAGCCAAGCCACGAGGTCAAGGCCATGCTTGATGAGGCAGATGTGTTCTTGTTGCCTTCCGTAACGGGAGCCGATGGCGATATGGAGGGCATTCCGGTGGCGCTGATGGAGGCGATGGCCGTCGGGATACCGGTGGTCTCGACCATTCACAGCGGGATCCCGGAGCTGATTAAGTCTGACTATTCCGGCTGGCTGGTGCCGGAGAATAACGCAATTGCGCTCGCCGATCGCTTAGCTGCCTTCAGCGATATCGACCAGCAGGCGCTGGAGCCCGTGCTCCATAATGCCCGACAAAAAGTTGAAGCCGATTTTAACCAGCAGGTGATTAACCGTCAGTTAGCCAGCCTGCTGCAAACGTTGTAACGCCGAGGATGTATGCTGAAAAAGATTACCCGACGCACCTTTGTCTCGTCTCTGTCCGTTCTGGCGGCTACGCCGCTGCTGTCGTCCCGGATTGCGCGGGCGGCGAGTGGAAGAACGGTCTCTGTTAATCAGTACAATAACAACGACTGGATCGCGGCCTTTAAGCAGGCGTTTAATGACGGGGACACGGTCGTTGTCCCTGCCGGGCTGACCTGTGAAAACATCAACACGGGTATTTTCATTCCCGACGGTAAAACGCTGCTGATCCGCGGGGCGTTAACCGGCAATGGCCGTGGCCGCTTTGTTCTGCAGGAAGGCAGCAAAGTGATAGGCGAAGGCGCTGGCCGCACGGAGAACATTACGCTCGACGTTCGCGGCTCTAACTGCGTCATCAAAGGGCTGGCCATGAGCGGTTTTGGCCCTGTGACGCAAATCTACATCGGCGGTAAGAAACCGAGCGTGATGCGCAATCTGGTGATTGATAACATCAGCGTGAGTCAGGCCAACTACGCCATCCTGCGCCAGGGTTTCCACAACCAGGTGGACGGCGCCCGCATCACCAACAGCAAATTTAGCCATCTGCAGGGCGATGCGATCGAATGGAACGTCGCCATCAACGATCGCAATATCCTGATCTCCGATCATGTCATCGACAACATCAACTGCACCAACGGCAAGATCAACTGGGGCATCGGCATTGGCCTTGCCGGGAGCACCTACGACAACGACTACCCGGAAAAGCAAACCGTTAAGAACTTCGTGGTGGCCAACATCACCGGCAGCAACTGTCGTCAGCTGGTGCATGTGGAAAACGGGAAGCACTTTGTTATCCGCAATATTAAGGCCAAAAATATCACCCCAGACTTCAGTAAAAAGGCGGGAATAGACAACGCCACGGTGGCGATTTATGGCTGTGATAATTTCATTATTGATAATGTCGACATGGTCAACAGCGCGGGAATGTTAATCGGCTATGGGGTCATAAAAGGCGATTATTTGTCCATCCCGCAGAACTTCAAGCTCAATAATATTCATCTCGATAACCGCCAGCTCGCCTATAAATTGCGCGGAATACAGATTTCATCCGGTAATGCGACGTCGTTTGTGGCGATTACTAATGTGGAAATGCAGCGTGCAACGCTGGAACTGCACAACAAGCCGCAGCATCTTTTCTTACGTAATATCAATGTGATGCAGGAAGCTGCCGTGGGGCCTGCCCTGAAGATAAACTTCGATCTGCGCAAGGATGTGCGAGGAAAATTCATGGCGAAAGACGAGACGCTGCTGTCGCTGGCGAACATAAAAGCCGTTAATGAGAAGGGGCAAAGCTCGGTGGATATTGACCGGGTCGACCAGCAGGTGGTGAATGTGGAAAGGCTGAACTTTGCGCTGCCGCACAGATAATCGACAATAATCTGTTTTGAGACTATTCCTGGCATAAAAGCGCGATCGAATCAGATTACAACTACAGAAATATGTGATGCTAAGGCGTAACATTGCTTCAGGATTACGGCAAATCATGCTGGCGAAAACAGGTTTAAGAGCTATAATTCGTCAACCATTTTAAGGTGGAAGAAATAATGATTAATTTGAAAGCAGTCATTCCGGTAGCAGGCCTGGGCATGCATATGCTGCCCGCCACAAAAGCCATTCCTAAAGAGATGCTGCCGATCGTCGATAAGCCAATGATTCAGTACATTGTCGACGAGATTGTTGCTGCAGGGATCAAAGAAATCGTCTTGGTTACGCACTCGTCCAAGAATGCGGTAGAAAACCACTTCGACACCTCTTACGAACTCGAAGCGTTGCTTGAGCAGCGCGTTAAGCGTCAGCTGCTGGCGGAAGTGCAGTCTATTTGTCCGCCGGGCGTGACCATCATGAACGTGCGTCAGGCGCAGCCGCTGGGTCTGGGACACTCTATTCTTTGTGCCCGTCCGGTGGTGGGTGATAACCCGTTCATCGTTGTGCTGCCAGATATTATTATTGATAACGCGTCTGCCGATCCGCTGCGATACAACCTGGCGGCAATGGTGGCACGTTTCAACGAAACGGGCCGCAGCCAGGTGCTGGCGAAGCGCATGAAAGGCGATCTCTCCGAGTACTCCGTAATTCAGACGAAAGAAGCGCTGGAGACGGAAGGGCAGGTGAGCCGCATCGTTGAGTTCATCGAAAAGCCGGATCAGCCGCAGACGCTGGATTCTGACCTGATGGCAGTGGGTCGTTATGTTCTGAATGCCGATATCTGGGCGGAACTGGAAAAAACCGAGCCAGGCGCCTGGGACCGTATTCAGCTCACCGACGCGATTGCCGAGCTGGCGAAGAAGCAGTCTGTCGATGCGATGCTGATGACCGGTGAGAGCTATGACTGCGGTAAGAAGATGGGCTATATGCAGGCGTTCGTGAACTACGGGCTGCGTAACCTAAAGGAAGGGGCGAAGTTTAGAAACCGGATTGAGAAGTTGCTGGCTAACGACTGATATTCCTGCCACAAATTGAACAAGCGGCAGTCATTATTTTGGTGTATTAATCTATAACCAAAATGATGGCTGCCGTTTTTTGTTATTAATGTAATGATTACATAGGGTTATGTGATTTAAATCTCAACAGCTTTGTAGCGATTTGTGCTTGTTTCTGAGGTCGTTTAGGACGACAATTAACGCCAGTTTTTTGTCTGTATCCAGACAAGAAAAATCATTTAATCAAGCATCGCTCAGTGCATTGGTAGCTGTTAAGCCAGGGGCGGTAGCGTGCTCAATTTCTGAAACCGTCAGTTAATAAGTACTCAGGTTTCAGAGCGGCAGTATCCAGACATTTCCAACATACGGAACAGATAACGTGAAAATTCTTGTGACGGGCGGGGCCGGCTTTATCGGCTCAGCGGTTGTACGACATATTATTAAAAATACCCAGGACGACATCGTCAACGTGGACAAGCTGACCTATGCCGGCAACCTTGAGTCGCTTAGTGAAGTCAGCGATAGCGACCGCTATGTTTTTGAGCATGCGGATATTTGTGACAAAGATGCCATGGATCGTATTTTCGCAAAGCATAAGCCTGACGCGGTGATGCACCTGGCCGCTGAAAGTCACGTCGATCGTTCAATTACCGGCCCGGCTGCTTTTATCGAAACCAATATCGTCGGCACTTATGTGCTTCTGGAAGCCGCTCGTGCATACTGGTCAACGTTGGATGAGCAGGCGAAGAACGCCTTCCGTTTCCATCACATCTCTACCGACGAAGTGTATGGTGATTTACCGCATCCGGATGAGCATCCGGCATCAACTGAGCTGCCACTCTTCACTGAAACTACCGCGTATGCGCCCAGCAGCCCTTACTCAGCGTCGAAAGCCTCCAGTGACCATCTCGTGCGTGCCTGGCTGCGTACCTACGGTTTCCCGACTATCGTCACCAACTGTTCGAATAACTATGGCCCGTACCATTTCCCGGAAAAACTGATCCCGCTGGTCATCCTGAATGCGCTGGACGGCAAAGCACTGCCTATTTATGGGAAGGGTGACCAGATTCGTGACTGGTTGTATGTAGAAGATCATGCGCGTGCACTCTACACCGTTGTTACTCAAGGAAAACCGGGTGAAACGTATAATATTGGCGGCCATAACGAGAAGCAGAACCTGGACGTAGTGCATACGATTTGCGATCTGCTTGATGAGATAGTGCCTAAAGAGGGGTCATATCGCGATCAGATTACGTATGTTGCTGACCGTCCGGGGCATGACCGTCGCTATGCGATTGATGCACATAAAATTGGCGTTGAACTGGGCTGGAAGCCTGAGGAGACGTTCGAAAGCGGCATTCGTAAAACGGTGGAGTGGTATCTGAGCAATATCGATTGGGTGGAAAACGTAAAAAGCGGGGCTTATAAAACCTGGATTGAGCAGAATTATGGAGAACGTAAATAATGAATATTCTGTTGTTCGGGAAAAATGGTCAGGTAGGCTGGGAGCTACAACGGGCACTCGCGCCCCTGGGAAATATTATCGCCCTTGATGTGCATTCTACCGATTTCTGTGGCGACTTTAGTAATCCTGAAGGTGTTGCTGAAACCGTACGAAAAATACGTCCAGATGTGGTTGTGAACGCTGCTGCACACACTGCTGTGGATAAAGCTGAATCCGAAGTGGACTTTGCACAATTGCTTAACTCCACAAGCGTAGAGGCTATTGCCAAAGCTGCTGCTGAAATAGGCGCGTGGGTTGTGCATTACTCAACTGATTACGTTTTTCCGGGTACCGGTGATGCGCCTTGGCTTGAAGAAGATGCCACTGCACCATTAAATGTTTATGGCAAAACGAAACTGGCCGGTGAAAGAGCATTACAAGAGCATTGTCCAAAGCACCTTATTTTTCGTACCAGTTGGGTTTATGCTGGCAAAGGCAATAACTTTGCAAAAACCATGTTACGTTTGGCTAAAGAGAAAACTGAACTTTCCGTCATTAACGATCAGTTTGGTGCGCCTACGGGTGCAGAATTATTGGCGGATTGTACCGCTCATGCTATTCGGATTGCACAGAAAAATCAGGAAGTTGCTGGCCTTTATCACCTCGTAGCGAGTGGTGTCACTACATGGTATGATTATGCTGCACTGGTATTTTCCGAAGCCAGAAAAGCTGATGTTGCACTTGCAATCAAGCAGTTAAATAAAGTACCAACCAGCGCTTACCCAACCCCTGCATGCCGACCAAATAACTCTCGTCTTAATAATGAAAAATTCCAGCGTACCTTTGGGCTTGTTCTTCCCAATTGGGAGAAAGGAGTTAAACGTATGCTGAATGAATTGTTTGCTGCGACAGCAATCTGAATATAATGTTAGTGCCCGTCACTGGGTACTTTTGCGTATAAAGAGATAATGAAATGAAAACCCGTAAAGGCATTATTTTAGCTGGTGGTTCTGGTACCCGTTTATATCCAGTGACCATGGCTGTCAGCAAGCAATTGTTGCCCATATATGACAAACCAATGATCTATTACCCGCTCTCAACGCTAATGTTAGCGGGTATTCGTGATATTTTGATCATTAGCACTCCGCAGGATACACCTCGTTTTGAGCAATTACTGGGTGATGGCAGCCAATGGGGTTTAAATCTACATTATAAGGTTCAGCCTTCGCCGGATGGTTTAGCCCAGGCATTTATCATCGGTGAAGACTTTATCGGAAATGATGACTGCGCGTTGGTACTCGGCGATAATATTTTTTACGGACATGATCTGCCTAAATTAATGGAAACGGCGGTCAATCGAGAAAGTGGTGCGACCGTATTCGCATACCACGTTAACGATCCTGAACGTTATGGTGTCGTTGAATTTGATAAGAATGGAACTGCCATCAGCCTTGAAGAAAAACCGCTAGAACCGAAAAGTAATTATGCGGTCACCGGATTATATTTCTATGATAACGATGTTGTAGAACTGGCTAAAAACCTGAAGCCTTCCGCGCGGGGCGAGCTTGAAATTACTGATATCAATCGAATTTATATGGAGCAAGGACGTTTGTCTGTAGCAATGATGGGGCGCGGTTATGCCTGGTTGGACACGGGGACGCATCAGAGTTTGATTGAAGCCAGTAACTTCATTGCCACTATTGAGGAGCGTCAAGGCCTTAAAGTTTCTTGTCCAGAAGAAATTGCTTACCGCAAAGGATTTATAAATGCTGAGCAAGTTAAAAAATTAGCTGTTCCGCTATCAAAGAATGCTTATGGGCAATATTTGTACAAAATGATTAAAGGCTACTAGTAATGAATGTTATCAAAACAAATATTCCTGACGTATTATTGATTGAGCCAAAAGTGTTTAGTGATGACAGAGGCTTCTTTTATGAAAGCTACAATCATACGAAACTTGAGGCCTGTGTCGGTCGTACCCTTACGTTTGTTCAGGATAATCATTCCAGATCAAAACGAGGAGTATTGCGTGGATTACATTATCAGACTGGGCCTCATGAGCAGGGAAAATTGGTCCGTTGCATTGTAGGTGAAGTTTTTGATGTTGCAGTAGATATCCGGCCGGATTCAGAAACTTATGGTAAGTGGGTTGGCGTTATATTATCTGCAGAAAACAAACGACAGTTATGGATTCCTGAAGGTTTCGCACACGGTTTTGCCGTATTAAGCGATAATGCAGAGTTTTTATATAAGACTACTGACTATTATGCACCCACAGCAGAAAGAAGTATTGCGTGGAACGATCCCACGTTAAATATCGAGTGGCCTTTAGACGAAAATGAAATAATACTTTCTGTCAAAGATATGAAAGCTGGCAGTTTTGCAGATTTAAAATAAAGGAAAAAAAATGATTCCATTCAATAAACCCTATTTACATGGGGATGAATTAGTTTATATTGCACAAGCTGCAAAAGACGGAAAGATTTCAGGGGACGGAAAATTTACTAAGAAATGTCACGAGTTCTTTGAAAAAAAATACAATTTTAAAAAAGTATTACTTACTACTTCTTGTACTGACGCACTTGAAATGGCAGCAATATTGCTGGACATTAAACCAGGAGATGAAGTAATTGCACCTTCGTATACATTTGTATCGACTGTTAACGCTTTCTCATTAAGAGGAGCAAAAGTTGTATTTGCTGATAGCTATACTAACAATCCAAATGTTGATCCAGACTCAATACGTGCTTTAATTACACCACAAACAAAAGCGATAGTAGTAGTTCATTATGCTGGAATTGCATGTGATATGGATAAATTATTGGCTATATCTAAGCAATATAATATTCCTATTGTCGAAGATGCTGCTCAAGCGATTGATTCATATTATAAGGAACGCCCACTGGGAAGTATTGGAGCATTTGGAACGTTTTCGTTTCATGAAACAAAAAATATAATTTCTGGTGAAGGCGGCATGCTTGTTATTAATGATGACAAATATGTCAAACGAGCCGAAATAATTCGTGAAAAGGGGACTAACAGATCTTCATTTTTCAGAGGTGAGGTTAATAAATATGGCTGGGTTGATATTGGTTCTTCATTTCTCCCTTCTGATATCAACGCTGCTTATTTATATGCACAACTCGAAAATATGGATGATATTCAGAACAAACGTAAAGAGCTTTGGCAACGTTATCAAGAAAAATTAACACCACTTGCACAGCTAGGACTTATCAATCTACCTGTGGTTCCTGAGTATGCCACTAACAATGCTCATATGTTTTATATCGTATGCAGCAATATCAACGTTCGTACTGATTTAATTAAACATTTGAAGGATAATGGTATACATGCTGTTTTCCATTATTTATCATTAAATAAAAGTGATTTTTATTTATCTACTAACGAAGATGTAAACTTAAAAAATAGCGATTTGTTCACTGACAACTTGCTGCGCCTTCCCTTATTTTATGAATTAACTTTAGAACAAGTTGATTATATATGCTCCAATATAACTGATTTCTTCCGATAGAAAGAAAAGACGAGTTGATACTTTGTGAGTTGGTATGTTCAAAAAAATATCTATACTATATGCATCTCAATTATATCGAGCTGCATTTCCGTTATTGTTAGTACCTTTGATTATAGGATTATTAGGCACGGAGCGATATGGAATAGTTTCATTCTTTACTATGCTTATAACACTTATGGGGTTGTTAGATGCAGGTATCAGTGGAACATTTGTGAAATTAATAGCGACAAATAAGTATCAACTCGTAAGTTTCGCTAAAGTAATTAGTTTGTTTTTGAGAGTCTTTTGTGGCTTTGTTTTTATTGCTTGCATAGTTGCATTTATTTTTAACTATTTCTCACTATTTATAGTAAATGATTGGTTGAAAACAACTTTATCTAACAACGAAACATTATTTTGCATAAAATTGATAGGTATAATTTTAGCACTATTATATTTGCGATCTTATTTACAAAGTTTCATAAATGGAATGGAAAGGCAAGATCTCATAGCCCTATGGGGAATGGTCTATACAACTTGTTTTTATGGTGGCGGTTATATTGTTCTTGCCTATTACTCGAATTCATTAGCTGCTTTCTTTAAAGTATTGCTGGCTTTATCTGTTTTAGACGTCATCGTTACGGCTTATTGTGTTTACTACGTTATGCGCAAACATAATAAGCAACTGGAAGAAAAAGACAATAATAATAGCCTATATGAAGACGATGATCTTTCATTTGGAAAAGTAATAAAGTTTTCTCTACAACTTTCAGGCTTATCAATGATATGGGTTATAGCAAGTCAAGTTGATAAGATAGCTTTATCGACATATACAACATTAACAAATTACACACAATACCAAATCGGTGGCCAACTTAGTGCGGTAATCTTGACTCTAGTTATTCCCTTGTCACAAATTTTATTGCCACGATTGAGTGCGTTAATAAAAGAAAAAAACGAAAAGCAATTCATATCATTGTTCAGCTATAGTTCTATCGCATATGTTCTTCTCCTTGCACCATTAGTTCCGTATATGAATGTGTTTGGTAATGAACTGATTGCCTTGTGGCTTAAAAACGATGAGTTAGGCATTACCGTAAATCTTTATGCTAAATGGCTCGTGTCAGCTACTTTTTTTGCCGGTATAATGAATTTTATATTCATTCTGTTATACTCTATTGGAAAGTTAAAATATCATTTTTATGCATATGCTAGTTATTCAGCATTAACAATTCCATTGACAATAATTATTGCTAAGTATTTTGGTCCACATTGGTCTAGTATTTTCTATCTAATTCATACCGTTCTATTTCTTCTTATATGGGGTGGTTATTGTCTTCACAAAGAAATGGGCTCTTTTGTGATAACATTGACCCTTCTAACATTCTTTATATTATTATTGTCAACGCTTATTTTTGAGAGTATAAAGCGTTTCTCTTTATTTTCTGATTATAAATATGTTTACATATTTGGGTCTCCGCTAATAAATTTTGTTGTTTTGTCCGTTGGGATATTGGTTCTACGTAATTATATTTTTCAAGCGATAGCTAAAGTTAATTTAAAAAATATTAATATTTAAATCAGTGAGATGGAAAATGAAAATCTTACATTTGTCGACCGGTGATAGCAAAGGTGCATTCTATGGCGCTTATCGTACACATACAAACCTTAAAAAATATAATCATGACTCTGTAATGTGTGTATTAGATAAAACATCAAATGACCCTGATGTTATCGAGCTATCACAAACTAAAAGAAAGATATTTAGTTTTATAAATAAATTACTTCGCCGTTTGATTGTTAATCGTGATATAAATGAAGATAAAACCTATCTAATATATAACACAACATTCAGCGTTAATGACATATTTAAGAAATACACACAAAAGCCTGATTTGATAATTGTATACTATGTAGCTGATTTTCTCTCTGATAAGGACCTGCACAAAATACAAAGATATTATCAATGTCCAATCGCTTTCTACCTCATGGATGCAGGGATGATCACTGGTGGTTGCCATTATCCGTGGCAATGTGAAGGCTTTAAAAGTGAATGTAAAAATTGTCCTGCAATGCTGTATCCTAAACTTATAAAAATGCCACAGCGTGTGCTCAATAACAGAAAAAAATATTATTCAGAAATGGACTGTTTTTACTTATCTGCAAGTAAATGGCTAGATGAGCGCTGTTCGATGAGTGCAATAAAAACCAGGCATGGAATGAAAAAAGCGCTGATTGGCATTGATGAAACTATTTTTACTCCACGACCGGCACACATAGCAAGTAAGCATCTCGGCATTAGCATTCCGGAAAAAAATCGGGTTATTTTTTTAGGAGCTCAGTCATTAAATGATCCAAGAAAAGGCGTTAAGTATGTTCAGCAATCGCTAGAATATATTAAAAAAACTTATCCAGAACTTTTGCAAAATGTAACTATTTTAACTGTTGGCGCCCAGTCTCAAAATATGATTATAGAAGATGTATCATTAGTCAATATTGATTTTATCCATGATAAGACTAAATATCCATATCTATATAACATTGCTGATGGATTCATTTGTTCCTCCGTTGAGGATGCAGGACCGATGATGATAAACGAAGCTTTAATGTCCGGCACGCCTGTTATTTCATTTAAAATTGGTGTGGCCGAAGATCTTATAATTAACGGGGAAAATGGTTTTCTTGCTGACAACATTAGTGCTAATGCACTGGCAGATGCTATAGTTAATTTTTTAAAAATATCTGTTTCTGAATTAACAGTAATGAAAAATTCCAGCAGAAATGGAGCTCAAAAAAAATGCTCATCATTATCACAAGTAGAAGCAATTGAGTCATTGCTAACAGGTACATTAAATTAAAAACAATCCATTTATGTGCAATGAATTTTAAAGAGAAAAAAGTTAATCAAATAAGGTTGGTATATGATTGGTTATAAATTACGTATAAAATTGATTAGCCTTATTTTTCTTGCATCGAAGTGTAAAAGAAAATTAAATGCGCTTTGTTTTAATATGATCACTGGGCATAAATTCAAAACGGTTGGGAAAAACTTTAAACTCAATGTTAAGCCTTATAATAAGAATAAAGATGGTGACACCAGATGGATAGATGGGCGAATCGGCGACAATTGTTGGATAGAGGCTGTATATTATTACGGTGAGCAATGTCTAGATCCACGAATGAATATTGGCAAACGATTATGCTTAAGTGATAATGTTCATATTTCATGCGCTGATGAAATAACTCTTGGCGATGATATACTTATTGGAAGTAAAGTATACATTGGAGATCACAGCCATGGAAGTTATAAAAAAGATCATTATGAATTTGCTCCTCCTGCCACAAAAATTTTAGGAGATGCAGCAGCTGTAAAAATCGGGAATTGTTGTTGGATTGGTGATAATGCCGTTATTTTGGCAGGAAGTGAAATATCTGATGGCAGTGTGATTGCTGCTAATTCAGTTGTTAAAGGATTGAAAGTTAGTAAACCAAGTTTAATTGGTGGGATCCCCGCTAAAGTTCTTAAGGTATTTTAACATGAATGTTTTTATCAGTATCTGTATACCGTCATATAATCGCGCAGAATTTTTAGAGCCTTTATTGGAAAGCATATATAACCAAGATTATGCTATTAATAATACAGACTTTGAGGTGATTCTTTGTGAAGACAAGTCTCCACAAAGGGAACAAATAGCTCATATTGTTGAAGAATATAAAATAAAAAACAATAGAACAAACTTACATCTTAATTTAAATAAAGATAATCTTGGTTATGATAAAAACTTAAAAAATTGCATAAGTTCTGCTACTGGTAAATATTGTATGATTATGGGTAACGACGATCTTCTGGCAGAAGGAGCATTATCAAAAATCGTTAGTGTCTTGAAAGCTAATCCTGAAATCGTATTGGCTACTCGTGCTTATGGCTGGTTTAAGGAAAACCCGAATGAATTATGTGATACCGTCCGTCATTTAACACAAGATACATTATTCCAACCTGGTGCTGAGGCCATTAAATTTTTCTTCCGAAGAGTTGGTGTAATTTCCGGTTTTATTGTTAACGCTGAAAAAGCAAATAAATTATCTTGTGATAAATTTGATGGCCGTTTGTATTATCAAATGTATCTTGCTGGAATGCTCATGGCTGAAGGACAGGGTTACTATTTCAGCGATGTTATTACTTTATCCCGAGATACAGAGGCTCCAGATTTTGGGAATGCAGGAACAGAAAAAGGCATTTTCACCCCGGGTGGTTATAAACCTGAGGGGCGAATACATATGGTTGAGGGACTTCTCCTTATCGCAAAACATATCGAAGATGCAACAAAAATAGATGGGGTTTATGATGGGATTAAAAAGGACTTAGCCAACTATTTCTATCCTTATATCCGCGATCAACTTAATCTACCATTTTTAGTCTATTTAAAAATGATAAATAGCTTTCGTAAAATCGGATTCTCAAATGAAAAGTTTTTCTATATACATGCCTTTTTGGGGTATATCTTGAAACGGAGAGGCTATGATGCATTAATTAAATACATTCGTAGTAAAAATGGCGGCACACCGCGTCTCGGTATTTAACCTTACAAAATTAAAATAGTAGTTATATGAATATATTCTTTGCTGCGATATTATGTATTAATTTATTTTCTCCATACATCAGTTCATGGATGGTCGGAATCTTGCCATTTCCTCCTGGTGCCATCCTTAGAGATGTGTTGAACGCACTGTTTGTATTATCTGTACTTTTGCGTTTTGTCATTGATAGAAAAAAATCTCCTGTATCACTGATTTTTACCATCTTTGTATGGATAGCATTAATTTCATGGGTTGCAGCATTGATTATTTTTTCATATGACAAAGTACAAGCAATAATGGGAGCTAGAAGTTATATTTTATTCCCCGCAGTCTTCATCTCTTTAGCAATATTGAACGTATCGTACCCAGAATCGTTAAATGTTAAAAAAATTGTTGTCTATATTATCCTTTTAATGTCTGCTGTTGCCGTCATATCGATTATCGATGTGTTAATGAAAGGTGAGTTCGTTAAATTACTTGGTTATGATGAGCATTATGCTGGTGATCAATTAAATCTTATTAACAGCTATGATGGAATGATTCGGGCCACTGGTGGCTTTAGCGATGCACTGAATTTCGGATATATGTTGGCGCTAGGTATCTTGTTATGTATGGAGTGTTTTTCGCAAGGATATAAAAGGACATGGATGCTAATTGTTAGCTTGGTTATTTTTACTGCAATCTGTATGACCCTAACAAGAGGGGCTATCCTTGTTGCGGTTATCATCTATGCTTTTTACATTATTTCAAATCGAAAGATGCTACTAAGCGGTATTACGTTATTTGTGATCTTTATACCTATTCTGGTCGTGTCCACAAATATCTTTGACAATTATATTGATACCTTAGTGGGCAGGTTTACAGACTCCTCGCAGAGTTCTCGTGGATCGACACAGGGACGAATAGATATGGCGATAAATTCATTGAGTTATCTTTCAGAGCATCCATCAGGTATAGGCTTAGGCACACAAGGTTCTGGAAATATGCTTTCAGAAAAAGATAATAGACTGAATACTGATAACTACTTTTTCTGGATGGCACTCGAAACTGGTATTGTTGGTTTATTTATAAATATGTTCTATATGGCAAGCCAATTTTATTCTTCGGTTTTTTTGGATAAAAAATATGGTTCACATCGAAACTATACTCATTTAAGAATCTATTTTTTGCTTGGAGTCGCTTTCTTTATAAGTGCTGCGTTAAGTTCTGCCCCTTCATCATCAACTTTTTCAATTTTTTATTGGTCGGTTCTTGCATTAATACCTTTTCTTAACCTAACCAACAACAGGTTCAATACTAATGAATAATAAAAAAATATTTATGGATGTTAGTTGGTCTAACATGGGCGGGATTGGGCGTTTTACTGATGAGATCGCTAAAAGACTCCCGGATATATCTCTCAAAAAAATATATAAAAAATGTGCTTCTCCTATAGCTCCCTTGGGCTTGGCTATTAATATTGCCTTACTTAATAAAGCCGATTTGATTTTTCTTCCTGGCTATATACCTCCTTTATTCTCCTCAAAAAGGTATATTGTGACAATTCATGATTTAAATCATCTTGATATAGATGATAACTCATCTTTTTTTAAAAAATTATTTTATAATTATTTTATTAAGCGTGGATGTCATAAAGCCTATAAGATTTTCACGGTTTCTGAATTTTCTAAAGAAAGAATAGCAAAGTGGTCAGGTGTTGAACCGGATAAAATTATAACTGTATTTAATGGCGTTTCTGAGGAATTTAATATTGATGTCCGACCAATGGAACTTGGATATGAATATCTATTATGCATTGGAAATAGGAAAACTCATAAGAATGAGCACCGTATAATTTCCGCTTTTGCTAAAGCAGAAATTAATCCTTCTATTAAACTCGTTTTTTCAGGAAATCCAAGCGATAATTTAGAAAAACTAATAATGGAGTGTGGGTTAGGTGAGCGTGTTAATTTTTTGGGGTTTATTTCCGACCATGACTTACCATCATTATATAAAGGCTCGAAAGGGTTAGTTTTCCCTTCATTATATGAAGGATTTGGATTACCAGTAGTTGAGGCTATGGCTTGTGGTGTCCCCGTATTAACTTCAACTACTTCATCCTTGCCAGAGGTCGCAGGAAACGCTGCTATACTGGTAGAACCTACTTCGGTAGATGCTATTACAGATGGCATTACAAAATTAGTTAATGATTCGATACTACGCGAGCAATTAATCTCTGAAGGCCTTATTCGTGCCCAAAAGTTTACTTGGCAAAACGTTATAAATAAGATCGAAATGGCATTTAAAGAGGCATGCAATGAAAGTAAATGAGGCGAAAATATCTCTTGTTCATGAATGGTTATTAAGCTACGCGGGTTCTGAACAGGTCTCATCAGCGATATTACATGCTTTTCCTGAGGCTGAACTTTTTTCAGTTGTTGATTTCTTAACAGAAGAACAAAGAAAGAATTTTCTGGGGAAACATGCAACGACATCATTTATTCAAAAGTTACCAAAAGCTAAAAAATACTATCAAAAATACCTTCCATTGATGCCTTTAGCTATTGAACAGTTGGATGTTTCTGAAGCAGATATTATCATTAGTAGTGCTCATTCTGTTGCGAAAGGAGTTATTACAGGGCCAGATCAACTACATATTAGCTATGTTCACTCTCCAATTAGATATGCATGGGATTTACAGCATCAATATCTGCGAGAGTCTGGTCTGAATACTGGCGTTAAAGGGTGGTTAGCTAAATGGTTTCTTCACAAAATACGGATTTGGGACTATCGTACAGCTCATGGAGTTGATCACTTTATTGCTAATTCACAATACATCGCACGTAGAATAAAAAAAGTATACGGACGAGAAGCTTCTGTAATATATCCACCTGTAGATGTTGAAAATTTTGAAGTAAATAACGAAAAGCAGGATTATTACTTTACTGCCTCTCGTATGGTTCCGTATAAGCGTATTGATCTCATTGTCGAAACTTTCAGCCAAATGCCAGATAAGAAATTGATAGTTATTGGTGATGGACCTGAAATGAAGAAAATACAAAGCAAGGTAAAAGATAATATAACTTTGCTTGGATACCAGCCATTTTCTGTTTTAAAAGAACATATGCAGAATGCGAAAGCGTTTGTGTTTGCAGCAGAAGAAGATTTTGGAATAATTCCTGTTGAAGCTCAGGCCTGTGGGACACCTGTCATTGCATTTGGCAAAGGTGGTGCTTTGGAAACTGTTAGACCGGTCGGTATCGAAAATCCAACAGGTATCTTCTTTAAGCAACAGACAGTTACTTCATTGCATGACGCAATCGATGAGTTTGAGAAGACACAATCACTATTCACACCTAATGCATGTAGAGAAAATGCCGAAAGATTTTCGCGTGCAAGATTTGATCAGGAATTCAGAAACTTTGTACAAGAAAAGTGGAGTCTTTTCACTACAGAGAAAATTATTAAACGTAAATAATGGTTTATTACATGTCTAAATTAGTACCAGTAATTATGGCTGGGGGGACGGGTAGTCGCTTGTGGCCACTTTCGCGTGAACATCATCCGAAACAGTTTTTAACTGTAGAGGGTGAATATTCGATGTTACAAAATACCATCAGACGGCTGTCTCCACTTTTAGCTAGTGATCCTATTGTCATCTGTAACGACAAACATCGCTTCCTCGTTGCTGAACAACTTCGTGCACTTGATAAACTAGCTAATAATATTATTCTTGAGCCTGTTGGGCGTAATACAGCGCCTGCTATTGCCCTTGCCGCCTTTTGTGCTCTCCAAAATTCAGATGTGGAAAATCCACTCTTGCTGATTCTGGCTGCGGATCACGTCATCCAGAATGAGGAAGCCTTTATCGAAGCTATTAACCATGCTGAATCTCTGGCTGCTCTCGGTAAGTTGGTCACGTTCGGTATAGTCCCAACACATGCTGAAACGGGTTATGGCTATATTCGTAGAGGTGATGCAATTGGGGGCGATGCATTTGCTGTAGCGGAATTTGTTGAAAAACCAGATTATGATACCGCACGTGATTATATCGAATCAGGGCAATATTACTGGAATAGTGGAATGTTTTTATTCAGTGCAAAATGTTATCTGAATGAATTAAAACATCTATCACCCGAAATATATGATGCTTGCCAGAAAGCTGTAAGACATATCAACCCGGATCTGGATTTTATTCGTATCGATAAAGAGGCGTTTACTGCATGCCCAAGTGATTCAATAGACTATGCAGTCATGGAACATACACAGCATGCAGCGGTTGTACCTATGGATGCCGGCTGGTCAGATGTAGGATCGTGGTCTTCATTATGGGATATATCAAAAAAAGATCAGCAAAAGAATGTTTTGCACGGAGATGTGTTTGCACACTGCAGTGAAGGTAACTACATATATTCCGAAAACTCCTTTATTAGCACGATTGGTGTAAATAATTTAGTTATTGTTCAGACCTCTGATGCTTTATTGGTCGCCAATAAAGACTCAGTACAAGATGTTAAAAAAATTGTTGATTATCTAAAAGATAATAACAGAAAAGAGCATGTACATCATTTAGAAGTGTTTCGCCCGTGGGGCAAATATACTGTAATTGACAATGGTGTTAATTACCTTGTCCGACGTATAAATGTTAAACCGGGTGAAAAATTTGTCGCACAATTGCATAAGCATAGAGCAGAACACTGGATAGTCGTGTCGGGTACCGCTCGTGTTACAAAAGACGAAAAGACTTTTTTAGTTTCAGAAAATGAATCAACATTTATACCCGTTAATACTCTCCATGCACTTGAAAACGCAGGCTTAATCCCGTTAGAGCTTATTGAGATCCAGTCAGGAAATTACCTTGGCGAGGATGATATTATTCGCATGGAAACGCGTTTTGGATATTCAGAGTGAGAGATAAATGAACCTGGTTTATAATAGTCGAGATATTATCAAAAATTCAGGCATTGCTTTTGGAACTAGCGGTGCCCGTGGTCTTGTTAGCGATTTTACACCTGAGGTTTGTGCTGCTTTTACTGTTTCATTCCTGACCGTAATGCAGCAACAATTTTCGTTCGATACTATAGCACTTGCAATTGATAATAGACCAAGTAGCTACCAAATGGCTCAGGCTTGTGCCGCGGCGCTAAAGGGCAAAGGAATTGATACTGTATTCTATGGAGTTGTACCTACTCCAGCCTTAGCTTATCAATCTATGTCTGATTATGTGCCTGCGATCATGATCACGGGTAGTCATATCCCGTTTGATCGCAATGGCCTAAAGTTTTATAGACCTGACGGTGAAATTACTAAAGAGGATGAAAATGCTATTGTTCAAGCTGAAGCTTCATTCGGATACATTAAGAAAGAAGAGTTGTTGACTTCCTCGCTTGCCGCTGAAAATTATATTGCACGATATACCTCGTTATTTTCAACACCATTCCTGAAAAATAAACGTATTGGCATTTATGAGCATTCAAGTGCGGGCCGGGATCTTTATAAGCCTTTGTTTATTGCTTTGGGTGCTACTGTTATCAGTTTAGCCAGAAGTGATGAATTTGTCCCTATTGATACTGAAGCAGTAAGTGAAGATGATAGTCGTAAGGCAATAAAATGGGCAAAGGAATTACAGCTAGATGCAATATTTTCTACTGATGGAGATGGTGACAGGCCTCTTATCGCAGATGAAAATGGAAATTGGTTGCGAGGTGATGTTTTAGGCTTATTATGTTCACTGGAATTAACAGCGGATGCTGTAGCGGTTCCTGTAAGTTGTAATAGTATCATTTCTTCACATAATTACTTTAAGCATGTGATGCGAACCAAAATTGGTTCTCCTTATGTTATTGCTGCATTTGCGGAGCTAGCTGCAAATTATAATTGTGTTGTAGGTTTTGAAGCTAATGGTGGTTTTTTATTGGGCAGTGATGTCTTTATTAACCAGCACTTGCTTAGAGCGTTACCAACTCGTGATGCAGTCCTCCCTGCTATTATGCTACTTTATAGAGCAAAAGATTATGGCATCGGTGAACTTGTTTCACAGCTGCCAGCACGTTATACCCATTCCAATAGATTACAGAATGTAGATTCTCTAACAAGCGTGTCATTAATTAATTTAGGACTATCAGACCCCGTTAAGTTTATGGATTATATCGGATTAGATGATTGTCAGATATTGAACTCAGATATTACTGATGGGTTGCGAATTACATTGGACAATAATAGTATTGTACATTTGCGCCCTTCAGGCAATGCTCCTGAGCTACGTTGTTATGCAGAGGCTGACACTCAAGACGCAGCATACAAACTTGTTGAAACTGTCCTTGCTAATATCGAAAAGCAGGTTGGGTAAAATCTTTAAATATAGTAGACCTTAAGCGTTTATCTTGTGAACGCTTAACTTGGCTATTTGGTACCCATTTAGAGGGCGTGAGTTTAATGGATAGTATTGATAACAAGTATAATCCACAGTTATGTAAGATGTTATTGGCTATTTCAGATTTATTTTTTTTCAATGTAGCGTTGTGGCTATCTTTAGGGTGCGTATATTTAATTTTTAATGAGGTTCAGCGTTTTATTCCGCAAGAACAATTAGACTCGCGCTTCATTTCGCATTTCATACTTTCAATCGTCTGTGTAGGATGGTTTTGGATACGTTTGCGTCATTACACTTATCGCAAACCATTTTGGTATGAATTAAAAGAAATTATTCGGACAATTGTTATTTTTGCCGTGTTTGATTTGGCCCTGATTGCGTTTACAAAATGGCAGTTTTCTCGTTATGTTTGGGTGTTCTGCTGGTCGTTTGCGCTGATTTTGGTGCCCTTATTCCGTGTTCTAACAAAACACTTGCTAAATAAATTAGGTATCTGGAAAAAAACAACCGTCATTTTTGGATGCGGTGAAAATGCAATCGGCGCATACAATGCCTTGCAGAGCGAAGAGATGATGGGTTTTAATGTTGTGGCTTTCTTTGATACTGATGCTGCATCATCTGAGATTTGTTCCCTACCTGTAATACAAGATGTAGAAAAAATTTGGAGTTTAAATCGCACCGGAGATATTCACTATATACTTGCCTATGAATATACCGAGCCTGATAAAACACAATTATGGCTTCGTGAGTTATCTAAACACCATTGTCGTTCAGTTACAGTTGTGCCTTCTTTCCGCGGATTGCCCTTATATAATACCGATATGTCCTTCATTTTTAGCCATGAAGTGATGTTATTGAGGATACAAAACAATCTTGCCAAAAGGACCTCTCGTTTTCTTAAACGTACTTTCGATATTGTTTGCTCTTCATTAATATTGTTGGTCGCATCACCACTTATGATTTACCTGTGGTACAAAGTGACTCGTGATGGTGGGCCAGCCATTTATGGTCATCAGCGCGTAGGACGAAACGGTAAGTTGTTCCCGTGCTACAAATTTCGCTCAATGGTGATGAATTCTCAGGAAGTGTTAAAAGAGCTTCTTGATAGCGATCCGGAGGCGAGGGCTGAGTGGGAAAAAGATTTTAAATTAAAGAATGATCCACGTATTACCGCTGTGGGGCGTTTTATTCGTAAAACCAGCCTTGATGAATTACCGCAATTATTTAATGTGCTTAAAGGCGAAATGAGCCTTGTCGGACCGCGGCCTATCATTTCTGACGAGTTGGAGCGGTACTGTGATGATGTTGACTATTATCTCATGGCGAAGCCTGGCATGACGGGCTTATGGCAGGTGAGTGGCCGTAATGATGTTGATTATGATACACGCGTCTATTTTGATGCCTGGTACGTCAAGAACTGGACACTATGGAATGACATAGCCATTTTGTTTAAGACGGTGAAAGTTGTGTTACATCGTGATGGTGCATACTGAGATCCTCAGACGATAATTTACTAGAAAATATGCAGTTTTGTGATGAGTGCATCAATTGCTACCCTCTTACCTCTCCCTTGAGTTAACATGTTTTTTACTTAACCCGTCGCTTTCATTCCGGCGGGGTATCCACACCTGACAGGAGTATGTAATGTCCAAGCAACAGATCGGCGTTGTCGGTATGGCAGTAATGGGGCGCAACCTGGCGCTCAACATCGAAAGCCGTGGTTATACCGTCTCCGTTTTCAACCGCTCCCGTGATAAGACCGAAGAAGTGATTGCCGAGAACCCAGGCAAGAAACTGGTTCCTTTCTATACGGTTAAAGAGTTTGTTGAGTCTCTGGAAACGCCTCGTCGTATCCTGTTAATGGTGAAAGCAGGCGCAGGTACCGATGCAGCTATCGACTCCCTGAAGCCTTACCTCGAAAAAGGTGACATCATCATTGATGGCGGTAATACCTTCTTCCAGGACACCATTCGTCGTAACCGTGAACTGTCCGCTGAAGGTTTCAACTTCATCGGTACCGGTGTATCCGGTGGCGAAGAGGGCGCGCTGAAAGGCCCATCCATCATGCCTGGCGGCCAGAAAGAAGCATACGAACTTGTTGCGCCTATTCTGACCAAAATCGCTGCTGTTGCAGAAGATGGTGAGCCGTGCGTGACTTATATCGGTCCGGACGGTGCGGGTCACTATGTGAAAATGGTGCACAACGGTATTGAATACGGCGATATGCAGCTGATTGCTGAAGCCTACTCCTTGCTGAAAGGTGGCCTGAACCTTTCTAACGAAGAGCTTGCTGAAACCTTCACTGAATGGAATAAAGGCGAGCTGAACAGCTACCTGATCGACATCACCAAAGATATCTTCACGAAGAAAGATGAAGAGGGTAAATACCTGGTTGATGTGATTCTGGATGAAGCAGCGAACAAAGGCACCGGTAAATGGACCAGCCAGAGCTCTCTGGATCTGGGCGAGCCGCTGTCACTGATCACCGAATCTGTCTTCGCGCGTTACATCTCTTCTCTGAAAGAGCAGCGCGTCGCGGCATCTAAAGTACTGTCTGGCCCACAGGCTAAACCAGCGGGTGATAAAGCCGAATTCGTTGAAAAAGTGCGTCGTGCACTGTACCTGGGTAAAATCGTTTCTTACGCGCAGGGCTTCTCTCAGCTGCGTGCGGCATCAGACGAGAACAACTGGGATCTGAACTACGGTGAGATTGCGAAGATCTTCCGTGCGGGTTGCATCATTCGCGCGCAGTTCCTGCAGAAAATCACCGATGCCTATGCTGAAAACGCCGGTATCGCCAACCTGCTGCTGGCACCGTACTTCAAGAAGATTGCGGACGAATATCAGCAGGCGCTGCGTGATGTAGTTGCCTATGCTGTTCAGAACGGTATTCCGGTTCCAACCTTCTCTGCTGCAGTAGCCTACTACGACAGCTACCGTGCTGCCGTTCTGCCTGCTAACCTGATTCAGGCCCAGCGTGACTACTTCGGTGCGCATACCTACAAGCGTACCGATAAAGAAGGCGTATTCCATACCGAATGGATGGAATAAGTTAACTGACTCGCTGTCACCGAAACCCGGAGCCTGTCTCCGGGTTTTTTTATGCAAAAACTGCCGCCTGTTACTCGAAGTAGTCTGAATCTCATTCTCCTCGCAGTGATTACTCCTGGTTTGCCTTGACAGCTCAGTTTGTCAGGAGGTACAAAGCCCAACAGTTATGTTTATCGCGATGGTCTGGCGACCATCAGTACAGTTAACTCACAGAAGTCATTAGCGAATGAAAATAACAATCTCCGGAACAGGGTATGTCGGTCTTTCTAACGGCATTTTGATTGCTCAAAATCATGAAGTGGTTGCGCTGGATATCGTGCAGGCCAAAGTGGACATGCTCAATCAGAAAAAATCGCCGATTGTCGATAAAGAAATCCAGGACTATCTCAGCAATAAACCGCTGAATTTCCGCGCCACGACTGATAAAGAAGATGCATACCGCGATGCGGATTACGTCATCATTGCGACGCCTACTGACTACGATCCCAAAACCAACTACTTCAACACCTCAACTGTGGAAGCGGTGATTGGGGATGTTATCGCGATAAATCCGGATGCGGTGATGGTCATTAAATCGACCATTCCTGTCGGTTTTACCAAATCCATCAAAGAAAAGTTCGGTATTGAAAATATCTTCTTCTCACCGGAATTCCTGCGTGAGGGAAGAGCGCTTTACGATAACCTGCATCCTTCGCGTATCGTTATTGGCGAACGTTCTGAGCGCGCTGAACGCTTTGCTGCGTTGCTACAGGAGGGGGCGCTCAAGAAAGATATTCAGGTGCTGTTTACCGACTCCACTGAAGCTGAGGCGATCAAGCTCTTCGCGAATACCTATCTGGCGATGCGAGTGGCTTATTTTAATGAGCTCGACAGCTACGCAGAAAGCCTCGGACTGAATACTCGCCAGATTATTGAAGGGGTGTGCCTCGACCCGCGCATTGGCAATCACTACAACAACCCGTCATTTGGCTATGGTGGCTATTGCCTGCCAAAAGATACGAAGCAGCTGCTGGCAAACTATCAGGCGGTGCCGAATAACCTCATCTCGGCGATTGTTGATGCCAACCGTACGCGTAAAGACTTCATCTCCGATTCTATCCTTGCACGTCAGCCGAAAGTGGTCGGTGTGTATCGTCTGATCATGAAGAGTGGTTCCGATAACTTCCGTGCCTCTTCCATTCAGGGGATCATGAAGCGTATCAAGGCAAAAGGCGTTGAGGTTATTATCTATGAACCTGCCATGTCGGACGATCAGTTCTTTAATTCACGCGTGATCCGCGATCTGGATGCCTTCAAAAAGGAAGCGGATGTCATTATCTCGAACCGAATGGCCGAAGAACTGGCTGACGTCGCTGACAAAGTCTATACCCGCGATCTCTTCGGTAGTGACTAAGTCTTTTCGTGATAAAAAACCCGGCTGATTTGCCGGGTTTTTTATTTTCAGACGTTGTAAAACTTGCGATACCAGTCAACGAAGTTCTTTACTCCGTCTTTGACTGAGGTTTGCGGTTTAAAACCAATCACGTCATACAGCGCTTTAGTGTCGGCGCTGGTTTCCAGCACGTCTCCTGGCTGGAGAGGCAGCATGTTTTTCTCTGCTTGTTTACCCAGCGCGTCTTCAAGCGCGGTAATGTAATCCATCAGCTCGACTGGTGAACTGTTACCGATGTTGTAAACACGATAAGGCGCTGAACTGGTTGCCGGTGAGCCAGTCTCAACGGTCCAGTTTGGATCTGACTGAGGAATAATATCCTGCAGACGAATAATGGCTTCAGCGATATCATCAATATACGTAAAGTCGCGCTTCATCTTACCGTAGTTATAGACATCAATGCTTTTGCCTTCAATCATCGCCTTGGTAAACTTAAACAGCGCCATGTCCGGGCGTCCCCACGGACCGTATACGGTAAAGAAGCGCAGCCCAGTTGTCGGCAGGTTGTAGAGATGCGAATAGGTGTGCGACATCAGCTCATTGGCTTTTTTGGTCGCGGCATAAAGCGAAACCGGGTGATCCACGGAATCGTCAGTGGAGAAGGGCATCTTGCGATTGAGGCCATATACGGAGCTGGATGAGGCATACAACAGATGCTGAACGTTGTTATGGCGGCAGCCTTCCAGTACGTTGAGGTGGCCGATAAGGTTGGCGTCCGCGTACGCATGGGGGTTTTCCAGGGAGTAACGAACACCCGCCTGCGCGGCCAGATGAATCACACGATCAAACTTCTCAGTAGCGAAAAGCGCAGCCATGCCTTCACGGTCTGCTAACTCCAGCTTGTGAAAGGTGAAACGCTCTGATTTCAACAGTTCCAGGCGCGCCAGCTTCAGGCTTACATCGTAGTAGTCATTGAGGTTATCGATACCAACAACCTGATGTCCGGCCTCAAGGAGGCGTTTACTGACATTTGCACCGATAAAACCCGCTGCACCCGTTACCAAAAATTTCATAGCGTTCCTCATAATGCTATATTCTTACCGATGCCATAACGCATCGCACTGCATCTATCATAGCGCGAAGGGGGTAAGTTACATAACCTATCTTTCCGATATTACTCATCGGATTCTTATAGAAAAATCGCCAGTAATCGATAAACTATGCAAACTTAATTATGTTCCGCCCTTTTTCATCTGTTAGGGATTGTATGACGCAAAACAACAATAGCCAGGTCGGTCGAAATCATGACCCTGAGCAAATTGATTTACTTGATTTAATGCTGCAACTTTGGCGTGGAAAGTGGATGATAGCAACCTTTGTTATTGTTTTTATTGCCCTTGCTGTCGGATATCTGTTTGTTGCTAAAGAAAAGTGGACCTCAAGTGCAATTATTGCGCAACCCGATGCGGCTCAGATAGCACCCTATTCAAATGCATTGAATATCCTTTATGGTACCGCCGCACCTTCAATGCTGGATATTCAAACGCGCGCTATTGACCGTTTTAATGCATCTTTCTCAGCGTTATCGCAGGCGCTGGACAATCAGGCTGTGCCTGAAAAACTCACCATCGAGCCTGCGGTTAAAGGGCAAGCGCTGCCATTAAGCGTCACCTATACCAGTACATCAGCAGAGGCGGCTCAGAAGCAGCTGGCGCAGTACATTCAGCAAGTCGATGAGCAGACCGCAAAAGAACTAGCCCTTGATCTTAAGGACAATATTAAGGAGCAGATCAAAACCCTGAATGATTCCCTGCAAAACCAGGAGAAGGTCGCGCAGGAACAAAAAGATCTGCGTATCAAACAGATTGCTGAGGCACTGAAAAACGCTGAGGCAGCGAAAATTACTTCGCCACAGCTCCAGCAAACCCAGGATGTCACACAGGAAACATTATTCCTGCTTGGCAGCGAAGGGCTTAAATCGATGATTGACAACGAAGCATCGCGCCCACTGGTTTTCCCCACCGCCTATTATCAGACCAGGCGAAATCTCTTGGATATCCAGAATCTGAACGTAAACCCGGACACAATCCACGTCTATCGTTACGTTATGAAGCCGGATCTTCCTGTCCGCCGTGACAGCCCGAAAAAAGCCGTGATTCTGGTCCTCGCCGTGCTACTTGGCGGAATGATTGGTTCAGGTGTGGTACTTGGCCGTAACGCCTTACGAAACTACAAACCAAAAGCCTGATTTGCAGATTAAAAAAACCGGGGATATACCCCGGTTTTTTTATTTGTGACGTTTGCGAAGGTTTTCTATCACCGCCGTCAAATCCAGCGCCTGATCTTGCAGCAGCACCAGCAGGTGATACATCAAATCAGACGCTTCGTTCGTCAGCTCCTCGCGGTCATGCACGGTCGCGGCCAGCGCCGTCTCAACGCCTTCTTCACCCACCTTCTGCGCAATACGCTTGGTTCCGCTGGCGTACAGCTTCGCGGTATAAGAACTCTCCGGATCCGCCGTTTTACGCTCCGCCAGCAGCTGCTCCAGTTGATACAGGAACAGCCACTGGTGACTCGCCTCGCCGAAGCAGCTGCTGGTGCCCTTATGGCAGGTCGGACCGATGGGGTTTGCCAGCACCAGCAGGGTATCGTTATCGCAGTCCGGCGTAATGCTTACTACATTCAGGAAATGGCCCGAGGTTTCGCCTTTGGTCCACAGGCGCTGTTTCGTGCGGGAGTAAAACGTCACTTTGCCGCTGTCGATCGTTTTCGCCAGCGCGTCCTGGTTCATATAGCCCAGCATCAGCACTTCGCCTGAGACGGCATGCTGGACAACTACCGGCAGTAATCCGTCCGTTTTTTTCCAGTCCAGCTGCGCCTGTTGTTGCTCTGTTAACATACCCTGATCTCCACGCCCTGGTCGGCCAGGTACGTTTTTAACTCACCAATATTAATAATCTGTTTGTGGAACACGGAAGCGGCCAGCGCGCCGTCCACGTTCGCATCGCGGAAGGCTTCGAGGAAATGTTCCATGGTGCCCGCGCCGCCGGAGGCAATCAGCGGAACGTGGCAGACCGCACGAACTTTTTTCAGCTGCTCGAGATCATACCCGTTACGCACGCCGTCCTGGTTCATCATGTTGAGGACAATCTCGCCAGCGCCACGCTTCTGCACTTCCTGCACCCAGTCGAGCGTTTCCCACTGCGTCACGCGAGTGCGGCTTTCATCCCCCGTGTACTGGTTGACGTGATACTTGCCCGTTGCGGCGTCATACCAGGTGTCGATCCCAACCACAATACACTGCACGCCAAAACGATCGGCGAGGCGGGTGATCAGCTCCGGGTCGGCCAGGGCAGGAGAGTTGATGGAAATCTTGTCGGCACCAAACGAGAGAATTTTGGACGCATCGTCAGCGGATTTAATCCCGCCCGCCACGCAGAACGGAATATCGATCACTTCCGCCACGCGCGCGACCCAGCTTTTGTCGACTACGCGGCCATCGCTGGACGCGGTAATATCGTAGAACACCAGCTCATCTGCGCCTTCATCGGCATAGCGTTTTGCCAGCGGAACGATGTCGCCAATGATCTCGTGGTTGCGGAACTGCACGCCTTTCACGACCTGGCCGTTACGTACGTCCAGGCAAGGGATTATCCGTTTTGCCAGCATTGAATCGCCTCCGTCACCGTAAATTTACCTTCCAGCAGGGCCCGGCCCACAATCACGCCCTGTACCCCCGTTCCGCGCAGCGCAGCAATATCGGCTAAGTCACCGATGCCGCCAGATGACTGGAACGCTACCTGCGGATAATGGGCGCAAACTTCTTCATATAAAGAAACGTTGGAGCCCGCCAGCGTGCCGTCACGGGAGATATCCGTGCACAGCACGTGCTTGAGGCCAACGGGCAGATAGGTATCAACTAGCGCCTCCAGCGTCACGCCGGAGTTTTCCTGCCAGCCGCTGACCGCCACCTGTTTATTACCCTGTTCGTCAATGCGCACGTCCAGCGCCAGCACCAGCGCGTCGGCGCCAAAGCGGCGGAACCAGCCCTTCACCGTCTCAGGATCTTTGACGGCGGTTGAACCGACCACCACGCGCGCCACGCCCGCGTCCAGCAGCGCCGCCACGTCATCTTCCGTACGCACGCCGCCGCCGACCTGTACCGGCACATCAACACCGGCAACCAGATTTTTCAGCAGCGGGATCTGGCGTTTTGCCGGGTCTTTCGCGCCCGTCAAATCCACCAGATGCAGCACCTGTGCACCCTGAGCGGCATAATCCTGCAGGCGCGGCAGCGGGTCCTTTCCGTAGTCGCGCTGTTGACCGTAATCGCCCTGATGAAGACGGACAACCGTGCCGTCAATTAAATCTAACGCGGGAATAATCATCACATCTCCAGGAAGTTTTTCAGCAGCTGCGCGCCCGCGGCGCCAGATCGCTCCGGGTGGAACTGTACGCCGAAGAAATTGTCTTTCTGCACCGCCGCGGTAAACGCCTCGCCGTAAGTGCACTGGGCGATGGTATTGACGTTCACCGGCATGGCGTAACTGTGCACGAAGTAAAAATACGCGCCGTCTTCAATGCCGCGAAACAGCCGGTCGCCCGCTTTGGCGTACACGCGGTTCCAGCCCATATGCGGCAGAGGCAGACCGTGGTCGGTCATTTTCGGCACGTCTTCGTTGATAATGCCCAGCAGGTCAACGCCGTTGCTCTCTTCGCTGCGGCGGCCCAGGATCTGCATACCCAGGCAAATGCCCAGCACCGGTTGGGTACAGGCTTTGATCAGATCGACCAGCTCGCGCTCGCGAATCTGATCCATCGCGGCCTGCGCAGTGCCCACGCCCGGCAGAAATAACTTGTCGGCACGCAGCACCACGTCAGGGTCACGGCTGACCACCGGTTCGTAGCCGTGGCGGGTGATGGCCGACTTTACGGAGTTCAGGTTGGCGCATCCGGTATCCAGAATCACCACGTTCATTACAGCACTCCTTTTGATGAGGGCAGGGCGTCGCCTTCCACGCGAATTGCCTGGCGCAGCGTGCGGCCAAAGGCCTTGAAGAGACTCTCCACGCGGTGGTGGTCGTTCTTGCCTTTGGTTTTCAGGTGCAGCGTCAGGCCCATGGTGTAGGACAATGAACGGAAGAAGTGCTCCACCATTTCGGTGCTCAGATCGCCCACGCGCTGGTAATTGAAGTCTGCTTTGTATTCCAGGTGCGGACGACCGGAGATATCCATCGCGCAGCGCGCCAGACACTCGTCCATCGGCAGGACAAAGCCAAAACGGTTAATGCCGCGTTTATCGCCGAGCGCCAGCTTAAGGGCTTCACCCAGCGCCAGGCCGGTATCTTCCACGGTGTGGTGATCGTCAATATACAGGTCGCCTTTTACCGCGATCTCCATGCGGAAACCGCCGTGGGTGGCAATCTGGTCCAGCATGTGGTCGAAGAAACCCACGCCGGTGTGGATCTTGCTGCCGCCTTCGCGGTCCAGCCAGACCTTCACATCAATCTGTGTCTCTTTGGTGTTGCGTTCAACGTGCGAGTAGCGGTCACGTTTTGTCAGCTGCTCGCCAATCATCGCCCAGTTAAGGTTGTTGCGGTCATAGCGCAGCCCCGCGATGCCCATGTTCTCCGCCAGCGTAATATCGGTAATGCGATCGCCGATGACATAGCTGTTAGTCTTATCCAGCACATCCTCCGCCAGATAGTGCTCGACCAGCTTCACCTTTGGCTTACGGCAGTCGCACTCGTCGGCTGGCATGTGCGGGCAAATCAGCACTTCATCAAACACCACACCCTGAGAGGTCAGCACCTGCATCATTAAATTATGCGGGCCGTCAAAGTCTGCCTGCGGGAAGCTGTCGGTACCCAGACCGTCCTGGTTGGTGATCATCACCAGCTTGTACCCGGCTTTTTGCAGCTTGAGCAGCACCGGGATCACGTCAGGTTCAAACGCCAGCTTGTCGAATCGGTCGACCTGAAAATCAGCTGGTGGCTCCGAAATAAGGGTGCCGTCACGATCGATGAAAAGGATCTTCTGGGTCATACTTTCTCCGCTTTCAGGGCGTCAATCACGCGCTGGCTCTCTGCACGGGTGCCGACGGTAATGCGCAGGCATCCGCTCAGAGAAGGTTGTTTATTCTGGTCTCGTAAGATAATGCCCTGATCCCATAAAGATTTAAATACGGCGCTGGAGGCGGTAAAGCGCACCAGGATGTAGTTGGTTTCCGAGTCGAACACCTGCTCCACGCACGGTATATCCTTCAGGGCGGTCACCAGGTACTGACGTTCCTCCAGGATTTGCGCCACGCGCTCGCGCATCGCGTTAATCCCCTCAGGCGTCAGCGCCTGTGCCGCAATATCGGCAACCGGCGTCGAGAGCGGGTACGGGGCGATCACCTTCAGCAGCAGGTCGATGACCTCTTTATTTGCCAGGGTGAATCCGCAGCGCAGACCCGCGAGAGCAAAGGCTTTTGACAGCGTACGCAGTACCACCAGGTGCGGATATTCTTCCAGCCAGCCAGCCAGCGTCGCCTGCGGGCAGAACTCGATGTAGGCTTCGTCCGCGACCACCAGGGCTTTACCGCGCGTCATCTCCAGCAGGGTGCGGATATCCTGCGGGTTAATAATCTGCCCGGTCGGGTTGTTCGGGCTACAGACAAAAACGACTTTTACGCCGTCAAGATTGTCGGCAATCCCCTGCAGATCCAGCTGCCAGTTCTCCAGTGAGAGCACGTTGCGACACGCCACCCCGAAGGTCTCCGCGCTGACGCTGTACATGCCGTAGGTCGGCTGGCAGTACATCACCGCGTCTTTGCCCGGCTCGCAGAAGGCGCGGATCAGCAGTTCAATGCCCTCATCCGCGCCGCGGCTGACCAGCACCTGCTCTGGCTTCACGCCAGCGTACTGCGCGTAGTTCTCAATAACCGCCTTCGGCTGACACTCCGGATAGCGGTTCAGCGTCTGCTGCGACAGCTCAAACTGCACCGCCGTAGGATATTCGTTGGCGTTCAGCCAGACATCCCCTTTACCGCCCAGACGACGCGCAGACTGGTAAGGCGTCAGGCGACGGACATTTTCGCGGGCTAATTCTTCAATGTTCATGCTTGCTCCTTCAGGGCTGCAACGCGCAGCGTAACGGCGTTTTTGTGAGCGGTCAGGCGCTCGGCGGCGGCCAGGGTTTCAATGGTGGACGCCAGCGAGGCAAACCCTTCGCGGGAGAGCTCCTGCACGGTCATGCGTTTCTGGAAATCCGCCAGCCCCAGGCTGGAACAGGTTGAGGTATAGCCATACGTTGGCAGCACGTGGTTGGTGCCGGAGGCGTAATCGCCCGCGGATTCCGGTGACCAGTCGCCGAGGAACACCGAGCCCGCGCTGGTAATGCTGTCGACCAGATCGCGCGCATTTCGGGTCTGAATAATCAGGTGCTCCGGACCGTACTGGTTAGAAATGGCAATGCACTGCTCGAGATCGCGCGCCACAATCAGTCGGCTGGCCGCTAACGCCTGGCGTGCCGTGTCGGCGCGGGGCAGGTCGGCAAGCTGACGCTCCACGGCTTCGCCCACGCGTTTCGCCATATCGGCATCCGGCGTCAGCAGGATAACCTGCGAGTCCGGGCCGTGTTCCGCCTGTGAAAGCAGGTCAGACGCGACGAAATCTGGCGTTGCGCCGCTGTCGGCAATCACCAGCACTTCAGACGGGCCGGCAGGCATATCGATGGCCGCGCCGTCCAGACGCTGGCTGACCTGACGCTTAGCCTCGGTCACATACGCATTGCCCGGGCCAAAGATTTTGTCGACCTTGGGAATGGATTCCGTGCCGAACGCCAGGGCGGATATCGCCTGCGCGCCGCCCACTTTATAGACCGCCTGCACGCCGCACAGCTTCGCCGCGTACAGGATCTCGTCGGCAATCGGTGGCGGTGAGCACAGCACCACTTTCTGACACCCGGCAATGCGTGCGGGAGTCGCCAGCATTAGCACGGTGGAGAAAAGCGGGGCAGAGCCGCCGGGAATATAGAGGCCGACGGACGCAACCGGGCGCGTCACCTGCTGGCAACGCACGCCGGGCAGGGTTTCGACATCCACGGTCTGCAGCTTTTGCGCGGTGTGGAAGGTATCAATGTTTTTCACCGCGACGGCCATCGCCTGCTTGATGTCATCCCCCAGGCGATTGCTGGCATCAATGATTTCCTGCTCGGTAACCTCTAATGCGCCGACGTCCGTCTTATCAAACTTCGCGCTGTATTCACGCAACGCGTCATCGCCGCGGGCTTTGACGTTATCCAGGATCTCCGCCACGGTGCGCGAGATACTTTCAGAGGCGGAAATCGCCGGGCGCATCAGCAGCTCGCGCTGCTGTGCGTCGCTACAGGTATTCCAGTCGATGATTGTGTTAAAGCTCATGGCCATTACTCCATCATCTTCTCAATCGGCAGCACCAGGATGGAGCTTGCGCCCAGCGCCTTCAGTTTTTCCATGGTTTCCCAGAACAGGGTTTCGCTGCTCACCATGTGCATCGCCACGCGCTGCTGATCGCCTGCCAGCGGCAGGATGGTTGGGCGCTCGGCGCCCGGCAGCAGGGCAATCACTTCATCCAGACGCTCGGTTGGGGCGTGCATCATGATGTATTTGGATTCACGCGCCTGAATCACGCCCTGAATACGGGTCAGCAGCTTGTCGATCAGCTGCTGCTTAGCGTCGGCCATCTCGCCGTCACGCTGGATCAGGCACGCTTTGGAGCGGTAGATCACCTCCACTTCGCGCAGACCGTTCGCTTCCAGCGTCGCGCCGGTAGAGACCAGGTCACAGATGGCGTCCGCCAGACCCGCACGCGGCGCCACTTCTACAGAACCGTTCAGCAGACAGGATTTAAACTGCACGCCTTTCTGATCCAGATAGCGCTTTAGCAGGTGAGGGTAGGAAGTGGCGATACGTTTGCCGTTCAGCGCGGCCGGGCCGTCCCACGCTTCATCAACCGGCGTCGCCAGCGACAGGCGGCAGCCGCCGAAGTCCAGACGACGCAGGGTGAAGTAACGCGGGTCTTCGCCCTGCGCGCGGCGGGTCAGCAGCTCTTCTTCCAGCACGTTTTCACCGATGATGCCGAGGTCAACGACGCCATCCATGACCAGGCCGGGAATATCGTCATCACGCACGCGCAGAATGTCGATGGGCATGTTTTCAGCCAGAGCAATCAGGCGCTGGGTGTGCAGGTTGATTTTAATCCCGCAGCGGGCCAGCAGTTCGCGTGAATCGTCACTCAAACGGCCTGATTTTTGAATAGCTATGCGTAAGCGTGAGTTATCTAACATTCTTTATTCCTCGTTAACCTGTTTTAACCTGTCTGAATTCGGTCCAAAAAAAAGCCCCCGGAAGAAGATCTTCCGGGGGCTTTTTCATGCGTTCATGCACCACTGGAAGATCCAAACGTCTTCCAGCACACATCGCCTGAAAGACTAGTCAGGATGATGGTGATGATGGTGGTGTTTAAATTGAACGCGTGTCATATAAATTCTCGATGAATGCTTATTCATTTGATGTCTTTTAACCTAAACCAGTTGTGCGACATATTGCAAGGGCTTTTTTTGATCATTAATTCATTTCATATTGATGCTATGAATTGTGTGTTCTGCCGGGCTGGCGTAGCCTTATGAAAGACGAGTGAGAGTCAGGAGAATTCGCATGAAAAAGGTCGCGATTGTCGGTTTAGGATGGCTGGGAATGCCGCTGGCGATGTCATTAGCCGCGAAAGGCTGGCAGGTGACCGGGAGCAAGACCACCCGAGATGGGGTTGAAGCGGCGCGCATGTGCGGTATTGAGGGCGTTGAACTGCGTCTGGAGCCGGAACTGGTGTGTGATGCGGACGATCTGGACACGCTGATGAACGTCGATGCGCTGGTGATTACGCTACCCGCGCGGCGCAGCGGCCCGGGTGAATCATTTTATCTGCAGGCGATGCAGGAGATAGTCGACAGCGCGCTGGCGCATCACGTACCGCGCATTGTTTTTACCAGCTCGACGTCGGTCTATGGTGAGGTTGAAGGCGTAGTGAAAGAGACTTCCGAGCGCCGTCCCGTTACCGCGAGCGGTCAGATCCTGAAAGAGCTGGAAGACTGGCTGCACAATCTTCCCGGCACGCAGGTCGATATCGTTCGTCTGGCGGGGCTGGTGGGCCCTGGCCGCCATCCGGGACGCTTCTTTGCCGGAAAGACTGCGCCAGACGGCCAGCATGGCGTGAATCTTGTCCATATTGAGGATGTTATTGGCGCAATTGAGCTACTCTTACAGGCTCCGAAAGGCGGACACATCTATAATATATGTGCACCGACTCATCCGGCGCGCAGCACCTTTTACCCGCTGATGGCACGTCAGCTGGGCCTGGCTCCGCCGGTCTTTGGTGAGGCAAAAGATGGCAGTAAAGGCAAAATTGTTGATGGCAATCGCATTTGTCATGAGCTGGGGTTTGAGTATCAGTATCCCGATCCGCTGGTGATGCCCATGGAATAAGTTCCGCAGCGGAGACGATCGCACACCAGAAGGGGGCGACATGAAACCGCTGCTGGATGTTCTTATTATTCTGGATGCACTGGAAAAAGAGGGGAGCTTTGCCGCTGCGTCGGCAAAGCTCTACAAAACCCCTTCGGCCCTGAGCTATACCGTCCAAAAACTGGAAAGCGACCTCAATATCCAGATCCTCGATCGCTCCGGGCATCGCGCACGCTTTACCCGCACCGGACAGATGCTGCTGGAAAAAGGCCGCGAAGTCCTGCATACCGTTCGCGAGCTGGAAAAACAGGCCGTCAAGCTGCATCAGGGATGGGAAAACGAGCTGGTGATTGGGGTGGATGACACCTTTCCGTTTTCTCTCCTGACGCCGCTGATTGAAATGTTTTACCAGCATCACAGCGTCACCCGGCTTATTTTCATCAACGGCGTGCTGGGCGGTTCCTGGGATGCCTTAACCCAGGGCAGGGCGGACATTTTTGTCGGTGCATTGCATGAGCCTCCCCAACTCAGTGAATTTGGTTTTGCCCGCCTTGGCGTGCTGGAGCAGGTATTTGCCGTGGCGCCTCATCATCCGCTGGCTCAGGAGCCCGAGCCGCTTAACCGCCGCGTGATTAAAGGCTACCGCGCGATTGTAGTGGGTGACAGCTCTCGCCCGGAATGTGCGGTCTCCTCGCAGCTGCTTGATGAGCAGGAAGCGATTACCGTTTTCGACTTTAAAACCAAGCTTGAGCTGCAAATTAGCGGTCTGGGCTGCGGCTATTTACCCCGCTATCTGGCGCAGCGCTTTATTGACAGCGGTGCGCTTGTTGAAAAACAGGTACTTGCTCAAAACAGCCATGAATCGGTGTGGGTGGGCTGGAATGAACAGACCGCCGGGCTGGCGAGTGCCTGGTGGCGGGACGAAATTTTAGCAAATAGTGCTATCGCTGCTGTATATGCTCAGGGCAGCGTCGAGAAATCAGCCAGTTAGCAAAAAGAAAATTACCCGGTGCGTTGCAAAGTATTGCCTTTTGTATCCGATGTGGGGCAAAATGCCGCCGCTGCAACCAAATGAATAATCGACGATATAAAAGGCGTCGGTTATTTTTTTTTGCATGTACGAAACGAAACTAAAAACCAAGAGGCCGGGCTTCGTACCGGATAGATATTTACTAAAATCCGACAGTTGTTGTCGCTGAGGAAGAAAGAAATGGGGCAATTTTTCGCTTACGTGGCGGTTATCACCGTAAAGGAGAATAACTATGTCGCATAACGCAACTCCAAACACCTCTCGCGTGGAATTACGTAAAACGCTTACGTTGATTCCGGTTGTTATGATGGGCCTGGCCTATATGCAACCGATGACGCTGTTTGATACATTCGGTATCGTATCAGGCCTCACAGACGGTCATGTGCCAACGGCATATGGCTTCGCGCTGATTGCGATCCTCTTTACCGCGCTGAGCTACGGTAAACTGGTGCGTCGCTATCCGTCTGCGGGTTCCGCTTACACCTATGCCCAGAAATCCATCAGCCCGACGGTTGGCTTTATGGTGGGCTGGTCTTCGCTGCTCGACTATCTGTTCGCGCCGATGATCAACATTCTGCTGGCAAAAATCTATTTTGAAGCGCTGGTGCCGTCGATTCCCTCGTGGATGTTCGTCGTGGCGCTGGTGGCCTTTATGACGGCCTTTAACCTGCGCAGCATCAAGTCTGTCGCCAACTTTAACTCCGTTATCGTTGTGCTTCAGGTTGTCCTGATTGCGGTTATTCTTGGCATGGTGATTTACGGCGTATTCCACGGCGAAGGCGCGGGCACCCTGGCGAGCAGCAAGCCGTTCTGGTCTGGTGATGCGCACGTTATCCCGATGATTACCGGGGCAACCATTCTGTGCTTCTCCTTTACCGGTTTTGACGGGATCAGCAACCTGTCTGAAGAAACCAAAGATGCAGAGCGCGTAATTCCTCGTGCCATCTTCCTGACGGCGCTGATTGGCGGTCTGATCTTTATTTTCTCGACCTATTTCCTGCAGCTGTACTTCCCGGATATCTCTCGCTTCAAGGATCCGGATGCGTCTCAGCCGGAAATTATGCTGTACGTGGCGGGTAAAGCGTTCCAGGTCGGCGCGCTGATCTTCTCCACCATCACCGTACTGGCGTCCGGTATGGCCGCGCATGCAGGCGTTGCGCGTCTGATGTACGTAATGGGCCGCGATGGCGTATTCCCGAAAAGCTTCTTCGGCTACGTGCATCCAACCTGGCGTACCCCGGCAATGAACATTATCCTGGTCGGTGCGATCGCGCTTCTGGCGATTAACTTTGACCTGGTGATGGCAACGGCGCTGATTAACTTCGGTGCGCTGGTGGCGTTCACCTTTGTTAACCTGTCGGTGATCTCTCAGTTCTGGATCCGTGAAAAGCGTAACAAGACGCTGAAAGATCACTTCCAGTATCTGTTCCTGCCGATGTGCGGTGCCCTGACCGTGGGCGCGCTGTGGGTTAACCTGGAAGAGAGCTCGATGGTGCTTGGCCTGATTTGGGCGGGTATCGGTCTGGTTTACCTGGCCTGCGTCACGAAGAGCTTCCGTAACCCGGTTCCGCAGTACGAAGACGTCGCGTAAGACTGTGTCGGGTGGCGGCTATGCCTTACCCGACCTACATACCCCGTAGGCCCGCGTAAGCGCCGCGCCAACGGGCAAAAAAAGCCGGAGACATCGCCTCCGGCTTTTTTATACCTATCGATCAAACTATCTCTTGCGCGTACTGGAACAGGGATTTCAGCAGCGCCTGTTTTTCAGCATTCCCTTCATACTGGCCGTAGAGCATCTCCAGCTCCTGTGCATAGCTGTGCAGGTACTCTGGCGTAAACACGTTGCGACGATGCTGCAGCCAGCGTTCCTGCTCGGCTTCATCCAGCGTGCCGGGGTAATTACGCGCGCGGTAGTTAAACATCAGCTTTTCGATGCGCTTATCGGCGAAGGTGATATCCAGCGCCGGTAAGTTGCGCGGCTCTGTTTGCAGAACGATATTCATGGCCGCGCGATCGGCATCGCTGAAGAAACCGTTATAGAGTTGGGCGTCCACGTTCTCAGACGGCACGAACGGCTCGGCTTCGGCAAAAATGGCCACGACTTTCTCGCGCACCTGCGGATTTTCACGCAGCACTTTGAGATTATCGAGGCAGTGCTGGCGGTTAATGCCCAGCCTGTCAGCATCTTCCGGGCGCAGCGTATTCGCCTGCGCCAGGACCGGACATTTATTGATATGCACCAGTTTGACCGGCACCGCCGGCAGATCGCCGAGCTCGTTTTTCGGGGTATAAAGCCGTTCGCGTAGGGTATCGCTGTCGAGTTCGAGCAGCGGTGAAATATCGCCCGCCAGGTCCACCATGATGACCGCATTACGGTTGTCCGGATGCCAGGCCAGCGGCGCAACCCAGCTGGTATTGCCGCGCCATGCGCCAAACATGCCGGAAATATGCACCAGGGGTTTCATCTGCGGTACGTCGATAAGGGTCATAAGCTTCTGCTTGCTGCGATGGCTCAGCAGATACTCAAACAGCCGGGGCTGTGCGCTTTTCACCAGCTTTGCCATGGCAATGGTGGCATAGACGTCCGCCATCGCGTCGTGGGCATTGCTGTGCTCGATACCGTTGGCGCGCGTCAGGTGTTCCAGCCGGAAGCTTGTCAGACCTTCCTCATTTTCCGGCCAGTGAATGCCTTCAGGACGCAGGGCGTAGCAGGCACGCATGATGTCGAGCAAATCCCAGCGGGAATTGCGGTTCTGCCAGCTCCAGGCATAGGGATCGTAGAAGTTGCGATAGAAGATATTGCGCGTCACTTCGTCATCGAAGCGGATGTTGTTGTAACCGACCACGCAGGTATTGGGAACGGTAAACAGGTCGTGGATGCGGCGGGCGAATTCTGCCTCGTTAACGCCTTTTTCCCGCGCTTCCTGCGGGGTGATCCCGGTGACCATCACCGCGCCGGGCTGCGGCAGGTAATCATCCGCCGGCTTGCAGTAAAAGACCTCTGGCTCGCCGATGATGTTGAATTCGTCGTCGGTACGGATGGCGGCAAACTGCGCCGGTCGGTCCAGCGCCGGATGCGTGCCAAAGGTTTCGTAGTCGTGGAATAGGAAGGTAGGTTGTTTATCTGTGTCTGCCATTGTTTAATATTGTCCACAATAGTTAATTAACTGCCTGTTATCACTCGAAAAACAACCCTTTTCTCACCTGAGTTTGTCCACGAACGTTAAATATAGTTGTTTACTGTGTCTCGATGTCCATGTGATATTGCGTACCAGAAGTGTACCAAACCACTATTTCTGAGCGTACCAAATATTATTTATGGCTATCAGCGACACAAAACTGCGTACCATTCATGGTAAACCATATTCGGGCCCACAAGAAGTGGCTGATGCTGATGGCCTCAGCGTGCGCATTTCTCCAAAGGGGGTCATCCAGTTCCAGTACCGGTATCGCTGGCATGGTAAACCTCATCGTCTTGGAATTGGCCGCTACCCGTCGGTGTCGTTAAAGGATGCCAGGCAGATCACGTCTGATTTACGAAACCTTTATTTCTCCGGCACAGATCCGCGCTCCTACTTTGAAGAGAAAACGCAGAACTCCCTGACGGTCGCTCAGTGCCTAGACTACTGGTTCGACAATTACGTCTCTACAACACTCAGAGAAAAGACCCAGGCACTATACCGCTCAACGGTTATGAAGCGGATGCATGACGCTTTCCCGAATCGACCGGCATCCTCCATCACTGTGAAGCAGTGGGTAGATCTCCTCACCGAAGAGGAAAGGGATAACCCACGCCGCGCGCGCCAGGTACTCAGCCAGCTAAGATCGGCGATAAGCTGGTGCATGCGGCGTCAGGTGATAGATAGCTGCGCAATTATGAGCATCCAGCCAAGAGACTTTGGCTCCCGCGCTGCTGTGGGCGACCGCGTTCTGTCGTATAACGAGCTGGCTCAGATTTGGATGGCTATTGAAAGAAGCCGGGCGTCTACCTCAAACAAGCTTCTTCACCAGATGCTGATGCTTTGGGGGGCGAGGCTCTCAGAACTGAGGCTGGCAACCAAGAACGAATTTGACCTGCTGGACAACGTCTGGACCGTGCCGAAAGAGCACAGCAAAATGGGCAACGTCATCCGTCGCCCCATCTTCGAACAGATTAAGCCTTTCCTCGAAAAGGCCATGACAACTTACAATGATGTGCTTTTCCCCGGGGAGGATATAAACGAACCGATCAGCATTGCGGCCGCCAACCGGTTCGTAAATCGAATAAGGGGAGGAATGGACCTTGGCTACTGGCGAACCCACGACTTCAGGAGGACACTGGTAACAAGGCTGTCTGAAATGGATGTCGAGCCCCATGTTACTGAGAGGATGCTCGGGCATGAACTTGGCGGGGTAATGGCCGTGTACAACAAACACGACTGGATAGAGGCTCAGCGCAAAGCGTATGAGCTTCACGCTGATAAGCTGTTCTGGCACATCAGGAACATTTCTGGTTAACGCCGCCATTGAGGATCCATCCATCAACAGCTTCACGCAGGTACGCCTTCGGGTGGGTCCTGACTGGCTTCGGAAACCCGTGCCGGTTGGTGTAGTTCCAGATTGTCTGGCGTGATGAAACCCCAAGTTTGCTCATCACTTCTTTTTCTGGAATCAGGCTGGTATCGGTCATTGTGATCTCCTTACGCCATTTCTTTATACAGGCGTGGCCCATCGATTGTGGCCGCGCGTAATTCGTTTTCCGGATGCACTGAATAATTTCGGTCGTCCCACCGCACCCAGAACTGTGGATGGTCGCCGTCCGGGTCCTGCAGACTATCCACTACGCCATGAATGCCGCCGGTCTTCTTCTGGACTATTGCGCCCACAATAAAAGCAGCCATTGCACACCTTCCGGTTCGTGAAGAAATGAGATGAGAGCGCCCAGCGCCATAATTGCGGCGATGAGCCAGGTCATGGGGTTTGATTGCATGGGGCGCTCCTGCTGTAACGTGGTTAGCGGATATCGATGTCAGGGATGATTACGGAAGGTTTGAAGGTGACGCGATAATGGTTCACGCTGGCGTTCGTGCCGCTCAGATCTTCCATGAACCAGGTCACGTTATCTGATAGGCCGAGCATGTGCTTTTTGTAGACGCCCGGCCCGGTCTTGCAGATGACGCCCAGGGTACGATCGGTGCTGGTATTGTCTTTGGAGCAAAGTCCTGTGATCTCCAGCATGAATTCGCCGGTGATGCCGTTATAAAAAACAAAGCGACGCTGAGCTTCGAAATTGTCCGCGGCTTTGCTGACGTTACGGCTGGCCACATCCGCATCATTCACATCACACGCCGACAGCGCCAGAACAGCCAGTAGTAGTAAACCTTTTTTCATTTTGTCACCTGTAAAAAGAAGCCCGGCGCGGGGCCGGGCAAAAGGGATCACGAGGTGGTGCTTTCGCACCCAATAGCCAGCTCATAACTGGCTATCAGTTGAGTGAGTTAGATCTGCGATCGGGCATTCCGCTTCACCGAGAAGTTTCCGGTCAGCGCGCTGCTGATTGGGCCGCCATTGCTCAGGTCTGCAACGATGATATCGACGGTCAGCCCTTCGCTTGTCATTTCGTTATCAATCGGCTCATTGTCCTCAAGCGCATCACGGAAAGACGCGGCGACAATCTTCCCACCCATAAACGACATGCCAGCGCTAACAGGTGGCTCTTTACCGTCCTCATACTCAAATACGAACGTCATCTTTCCCATAATTTCTCCTCATGCCGCACGCTGGGCGCGCAGCTTCTTCAGGTGTTCTGCTGCTTCGATTTCTTCGGCGATCCGCTCGGCCTGTGCTTTGGTCAGCGGCTCGAAATCCTGGTTAAAGCGGCCCATGCTGGCGATGCAGGTGCGACCGTTGCGGATGTAGTGGATTACTTCGTGGGTAGCGCGGAGGATTTTGCAGGGTGCGCCGTGGGGATCGGCGTACCAGGTATTAGGCTGGATTATCCTGAACATTGGGCACCACCTTAAATTCGATAACCCAGACCCAAGGGTTAGACCGCCAACTTTCGTCACCGTAAATGGATTTCCACAGGCTACGGAAACCAAGGAAGTGTTTATCGCCAATAACGCAGCATTCAGTCGGAGCCCCTTCAGCTTTTGCATCGCATTCGCTGATATCGTTTAACCGCTCTACCCGCACCCCGGTAATCTCCAACGTGATGCGGCTTGCCCATCGCGGCATGTGAATAGACGGTGTCCAGCGAATATCGGAAGCCGGCTGCACGTTCTCGTAATGAGATGGAACATGCGCTGGGTAATTCGCGCGATAAAGTTTCAGATACGGCGCACTGGCTCCAGCATCTGCCCACGTCTCCCGCACCCAGATGCGGTCGCCGACGGCACCGAACGGGCAATTGAAAATTCTGCTTTCTCCGTAATGTCCGTACCACTGAAAACCACCGTCCACGCTTCTGATTAGGGCTGGGGTGTCGGGGTAATCTCCGGCAGGCTGGTTTTTCATGATGCGACGCGTCTGCGTCTTCCGGCCGTCGAGGATGGCACGCACCATCTCGCCGTTAAAAATCATTCCGCGCTCTTTCACTGGATCCCCCTTTGCTTATTCCTCAATTCGATTTCTCCTGACAACTGGCGCACGTCTGGCAGCCGGGTACGGCAGCGCGTCGCGGCTCGGGAATTGGTTCGTCGCATTCTTCACAACGCTCAGCTGATACGGCGTTACGGTTGATACGGTGAGCGGAAAGGGCAGCGTTACGCTGAAGCTCTTCAATCTCTGCTGCGGTATCGATGATGTCCATGGTCAATGCTCCCGGAACTGTCGGTTAATTCGGTTGAGGGTGAACGCCAGCAATAAAAAAGGCCGCGATAGCGACCTCGTGATTACTGATGTCATGGCTGAATCCACCCCTTACCTTTGACGTGCTGGATGACACCAAGCTTCCTGAGCGACTGGAGTCGGCGGTCAAGGATGCGGAAGACGTCCATTGGGTGCTTTCCTTCTGCCTCAGCAATGACGAGGCACTCCTGCCTGACGGAAGGGTTAAATATCTTCGAAAACGAGGTTGGCTGAGCGCCGATAGCGCTTAACACTTCGCTATCCAGTTTCGCGTATTTGGTCACGATTCAACTCCGAAGCGGCGATTAAGCCGACCTGTGTATACGACGAACTCCAGGAGGCTAACTCCAAGAGCTTCTATTTTCTTGTGATGCCTGTTGATGATGGGAGGCACCGTTTCGTTCCAGTTAGGCTTTGGCTTCTTGCGCATGGCCTGCTGGATTTCCTCGGTGCAGCGGCGGCAGGCGGCGCGGATGGCGTTTTCATTTGCTGGTGTCATGCGGCCTCCCGGCGGGCGAGAAGTTTCGTCCCGAAAGCCATAAGCTCGTCCCGGTCCACAGTTGCAAAGTGGCAGTGTGTACGCGGATACGGTCGCCAGATGATGAGCATCGACCCTTTATTGTTGCCGCTGACTGGCTTACCGGTGACCGGGTTGATAAATGCGAGCCGCCCGGCAGTGATAAAGCGAACCTCACTGGCGGTCTGGATCGCCTCTTTGAACCAGCCAACCGAAGTGTCTGCCGGAACCAGCATGACCGTGCCGATCTGATTGGCGATCTCGGCTGCTGCCTTCTTCACGAAAGGTGTAATATCGCTGTATGGCGGGTTCAGCCAGACGTAGCCAGGAACATTCAGATAATCAGCCCAGGTCGTTTCCAGCGTATTCTGCTCGACGGTGATGAACTTCCTGCATAGCGCATTATGCCGCGCTGCGGCTGCATCTAGCTGGAAGCAGAACTCAGCATCAAGGGAAGCGAAGAGGGCTGGTGGAGTGCGCCAGAGGTCGCGCTGATCCGATGGCGTGTTGCTCCCGGTGTAATCAGTCATGCCGCCTCCCGTCTGCGTGCCAGCAACGGCCCATCGTGTCCTGCGTGAAAGCTTTCAACCATCGCGCGGCAACACGCCGGACAGCAGCTATAAGTCCTTTGCGGCTCTCCGTCGAATTTCCAGTAAGAGGAACGCATAGACGCGGAGAACGTGGCGCAGATATCGCAATGAAAGGATTCTGTTTCCAGAACCCTCATTAGCTGAGGCTCGGAGAGCTCGAACTTTCTTGCGATAGCCGCATGCTCAAGACCGGCATCAAGTAGGGCTTCAATCAGTTGCAGATCGTCAATGGTTAATTTCCCGCAGCGGTAAAGACCCATGCTGCTGGCCTTCATCTGGATAGATGCTTTGGTGCGCTGTAACGTTGCGCACAGTTCATCCATGTTCATGTAAAGGTAGGTTTTGGACAAAAAAATGGCCTGTGAATCAGGCCAGGGCATTGAGTGCATCTGCATTGTCATAACTACTCCTCAAGGCTTTTCGCCAGGATAACTTTGACGAGCCGCTCAGCAGCCGATTTCTGCGCCGGAACGGAGGCAATGATCGTTGGACGGTCTTTTTCGGCATTCACACAGACGCCACCCCATCGCGAAATCAGGAAGAAGTCTTCCATCTCAGAGGAGCCCACACTGCTCGCCAGTTCCTCAATCATCTGGACGATATCTACGATTGAGTGGTCAGCCATCAGCCGCTGAACGGCGTAGCCGAAGGCATTGATCATCACCGCGTGGAACTGAATGTAGTCGCGCTTGTAGTCTGCCTGGCTGGTGCCGTGGCGAATCGCTTCGATCTGCGTCAGGGCCAGCCAGGCCTCCCAGATGGATTCGATGTCGCCCATTTCCAGCGGCTTGCTGCCCGCGTTGGCAAACTTGGCCGTCGCGTCGCTAAGCGCCTTGAAGCTCACCCACAACTTACTTTTCGCCGGTACGACGTTGTGCTCGAAGTCTGTCACCTCTGCGAAGGTGTCGTGCTGAGACAGGAACGTCACCATCCCCTGTGCAACTTCATTACGCCCGTCATAGGCCATGTTGATCGCAGCGGAAGGTTTCGAGACGTTGTTATTGATATCGGAGAAGAACTGCTGGCGTGCCTTCAGCGGGAGATTATGGGTCAGCATCAGCGGGATGCTGATTGGCTCTCCGTAAGTCCGGCAGAACTCAGCTAACCCGGCGGCGCGGTGCTGGCCGTCGAACAGCTTGATCACCGCATCCATAGGGAAGCGTGCCACGCCCACATTCGTATTGCCGAACTCTTCAAACTCAATATCCGCGTCGCAGTTGCCGACCAGCGGCGGGATGATGAAGGGCTCTTTATTTTGGTATGCATTGACGAGGTACTGGTAAAACTTCTTCACTCGCGCCTGGTTAATTTCGCGTTGAGAGCGCTCGAGCGTGCTGCCGTGATTGTCGGACGCAAGTATGCGCGTTAGCGCGCGGGCAGGCGCCGTGATCATGTAAGTCGCCGTGCTACCCTGCATGCCGCGCGACGCAGGGAACTCAAAGAAATAATCGCCTACTTTGCTCATGCCGCCTCCTGCCTTTCCCGATATTCCTCAGCGAGGCGCTGCGCCTTTAATGGATTACTGACAACTTCACCCCATGGCATTAGCCAGCCGTTACCAATGAAGGGAAGGCACAGTGTGCCAACCCTGATGTCGTCGTGAGCGTGAGTCATAGGATGGACTCAATTTCGTCGATGTAGAGGCCTTGAGCAATCAGGCGGCGACGGCGGGCGGCACGCGCTATGCACTCCTGCCGTCTACCTTCCTGCGATTGTTCTATGGCGCGCCGGGTAAACAGCCGTGATTTGCCTTGCGGCGTTACGACCTTTGGCTTCGTGACCAGGTCGAATGTCCGGTCGCATATGCCGTCCTCGTTGAGCCATTTTTCCGATTCAACGATCTGCGCTATCTGTCCGGTGCCGCGGGTGATGCCGTTGGCTACCCGGTTAAACTCAATCAGCGTTACGCCAAACTTCTCAGCGATTTCGCTACCGGTTACCGGGCGGCCGCGCGTCTGAATCATCCAGATAACGCGCTCACGGAGGCCGGAGAATTGCCCGGTTCGCCCGGGCCTGCGGTAAAATGGTGTGCGTTTCATTCGAGCTCCAGGATGCGGCGCTTCGTGTCCGCAACAAGTTCGAGGAAGTCTTTTCGGCGCGCGCGTAGCCGGGCTATTTCTGTTTCACATTCAGCAGCTGTAAGACGATAGACGATGAGCTGTTTACCGTCCGGGAAGTCTGAGCAGTAGCTGATGAAGTCCACCCAATCCCTGCCAGAGCAATCAAGGTGACCGACCAGTTGCCATCTGTATGCCGGATCGAAGGAGCCGCGGGTGAGGGTGGAGTAGTGAGTGGCGGCAATGACCGACTTAATCTCAACGAGCCCGTCCTGGCCAACGAGGCCGTCAGGGCTGTCGCCGTACGTTTCGTGATCAAAGAACCCGCCGTTATCCACGTCGACGAAGTTCATCTCTTCGTAGAGCATGCGGGCAATGGGCTCCTGTTCGTGCCCGCGTTCCATGTGTTCGTTTGAGAAGCCGAACTCAGACTTGCATCCCTTAATCTGCTCCAGAGCCAACTGAAGTGCGTAACGCTTGGCTGGTTCGCCAAAAGCCTTTCCATCGTTAGCCATAATCAGGCCGAAGTTGGACGCGGTTGCCTTACCCAGGCGAAGAGCATCCCACTCTTCACCATTTTGCTCGACGTCGTGCCAGATCATGATGAACACTCCTGCTCAAGTAGGCGCCGATGCTCTGGAGAAATATCCATTCTCGCCAGCACTGCATCAAGGTTGCCGTCTCGCTTGAAGGCAGCTTTGGCGTTATTCCATGCCTGCGTTTTTTCCGGCGAAAGCACCGGTTTTGTGACGCGCGCCGGGCTTAAGCGGAGACCTTCAACCGATTCCTTTCCGAACCGGACATTTTTATCGACGTAAACAGTGACCTTCACGCCTATCCAATCCTCAAGGAAGGGGGAACCGGTGATGCTTTTCAGCATCTTGCTATTGGTTGCATTCAAAATCATCGGCTTAAGCTTTTCGCCAGGGCGCAGCTCGAGCTCTTCAAAATAAGCGGTGTTAAAAACGTCTTTGGATTTTTTTGTTTTGTCGTTTTCTAACGTTGCCCGGGCGATCGTCAGCACCGTTGGCTCAACGATATCGGCGCTGCTCAGGTAAGGGGAGTCAAAAGCTTTTCGGTAGTGAGTTTTAGTTTCAGACATTTCATGCATCCTTAAAACGGGCAGCCGGTACGGTGTTGCCAGTCGTATTCCGCCTGGGCGTAAGCAACTGCCGAAATGAAATCGTTGTAGGCCTCGCCAGCCTTATCGCTGCGAAGTCCTTCGTATGGGCTGGAGTCAATCGGGACCGTGAAGTGGAAGAGGCCAGACGGCTCTTTTGGCATCATGTCGATAATTTTCTGCGCCCGGTCGTCGATCCACTTCTCTTTCTCGTCGGTGAGCTGCTGCTCAACCCAGCGCCGATCTTCGATGCGGTCGTAAGTGAGGTATGCGTTCATGGCTGAACTCCTGAAATTTGGATGTGCAGATCCCGCCCGCGTAATGCCAGGCCGATCGGTTGAATAGGGTGGTTGGTATCAGTGAACCATCGGCTCGCCGCGCTCATTCAGCAGCACAACGACGGAATCACTTTTGATGATGGTTTTTTCGAAGATGTTGAATGCGTACAGGCCTTTCTCAACGTTCGCAGAGGCGCGATAAGTTTTGCCGTGGTGTTGCAGCATTGTGCCCGGTAAAACCTCGCTACGTGGCACTGATGCGGTGCCGTAGTGCATTCCAATCATGCCTTCACCTCAACCTGTTTCAGGAGGCCAGCGATATGCATCTGTTGGCGGTTAAGCGTCAGCTTGTCACGCGGTGCCGATACCGACGTCAACTGCCACTCGTTATCGTTGAGCTTTTTGGCGGTGTACTGCTTGCCGTTGTGGATGACTGTCACGACTCAGCCTCCAGATGACCTTTCCTGCGAAGCCACTCAATTACTTCATCAGCGTCAAGGCGATCCAGAATGTCATCGGTATGCCCAGCTGACTCTGCCGAGTCGATGTAGTCATCAAGATCGATACTTTCGAATACTCGCTTATCGCCAATAGCTTCGAGCAATTCGTGTACGTCAACCGAGTCAATCTCGACGTTAACCACGTCCCATTTGCTACCGCTTACCGTGGCACTTTTACATTTAAATTCGATATCAATTGTCATAATCATCTCCGCGCTTAAGGCCGCGCCGCCGAACGTTAACAAGACCTCTGCGCAAGCGCACATTCAAGCAATTTGGCGGTGGATGGCCGCCGGTTGTCATAAATGGGCAGACTCGAAAATCTGCCTATGTATGGCCGATAAAAAACCCGCCGGAGCGGGTTAATCTTCTTCTTCTTCTCTTTCAACCGCGTCGGCTAATGACTGATCAACTTCAATGGTCTGCATGAAACATTCGTCATCAACGTCTTCGTATTGCTCCCTGAAGCTATCGGCGAGAGTGGAAGCTGGATTCCATCTCATGCCGCCAGCTGCATGCTCCGCGTCACCATCTGATCCACAATCCCAAGTGGAACCATCAGGTTCTCGCTCTAAAAAACCGACACACTCTGTCTTCTGTGGATTCCAGACCAGAACAACTTTTGCCATCGCCTTACCCTCTGTCGTTACCCGCTGATGCGGGAGAAATGCTTTGGCGCTGGCTCCCCACAATGAAGCAGGGAAGGCCGTCGTCGCCTTGGTGAGCCATTACCTCACCAACTAGCTGATAACCGTCTGCCAGCCCAAAACACTCACCAAAAACCCCGACAACGCCGGGGTTTCCGAAAGCATTTGTGGTACCGATTATTTGTGAGCGATATAGCTTTGCCGTCGCATAGAAGCTCCTTTGTTGCGTGGGTTGATTCAGCACAGCCCACTCAGCTTCGAATGGACTGGAATAAATCTTTTCTTTCGCTTTGCCATAATTGCCGCTCTTCCTGAGCCCGCCTATGGTCCGACGCATGGTTTACTGTCGCGCCGTTCGACTGACCGAATCTCCACTTCGCCGCTGGTTAACTTCGCTCAGCTGTCGATGTTTCGTTTCGATGGGGTAAATTTAGCGTGATGCTAAATTATGCGCAATAGCAAAATGCTAAATTATTGAATGGTTTTATTTAGCGCATTGATTAATAAGCGATTAAAAATTTACAGCGAAGGAATTCGGGACGTAAAAAAGCCCGCGCGATGGCGGGCTTGAGGGGTTTTGCGTGAGGTTATGGGATGTTTAGTATTTTGGCATCAACCACAACGCCGATGATTTTGCAGTTTCCATTAACCTCTAGCATCGGATATGCGGGGTTAAGGGGCTTTAGGAAGCGTCTGCCGGCATCGATTACAAGCTTCTTAAAGGTCGCTTCGTTATCGCCTTCTAGCTTCGCGACAACCAGCTTTCCGTTGCGCGGCTCGACTTCAGGATCAACAAGTATCGCTGCTCCCTCGGGTATGCTCAGTCCGGCCGGGGAGGTCATAGAATCCCCTTTAACGTCCAGCCAGAATGAATCTTCTGAGCAGTCAACAGTCGTGTCATACCAGCGATCTATCGCTCTTCGGTGATAAGGTTCTACAGCTTCCATCCATTGCCCCGCGCTTACCCAGCTGATTACAGGATAACTTCCTTTTGTCTCGTTCAGTCCTCGAAATGCAACGTTCGAAGGTTCTTCACTGGCGTGTAAAACATCCATCCAGCCAAAAGGCAGATCAAGCGCAGCTTCAATTTTGCGAGCCATCTTATCGCCGATATTGCGATGAGGGTTTGGTCCCAGTAGCTGGCTAAGCGCAGCCGGACTTGTCTCGATGAGCTCGGCAAACTGCGCTTTGGTCATTCCAGACTCGTGCTGACGCTTCTCGTACAGCGCTTCCAGGTTGGCTTTTCTGATTTCTTTATTTTCCATACCTGCATTGTTACTGCTTTTAGCAAAATGATAAATGTGCAAATTGCTAAATGATGCTTGCGTAGTATTTAGCATAACGCTAAACTCCAAATCAAACGACTCACCCGGAGACACCAATGAGCACTGAATTACACCGCTGGCGCAAGGCCGCCACTACCGACGAATGGGCGCAGCTCGCAAAGTTGGCTAACACGACGCCAGGTTACCTGGACCAGATCGCCTACGGAAATCGCCGGGCATCTCCAGAAATGGCATCTGCTATCGAGAAAGGCACGAAGAATTTTCACCGCCAGGCTCCGGTCCTAAAAGAAAGCCTGGTATTCGCATCGCCGCGTGATACTGCGGCCTAACCACGAAAGGGAAAGCAATGCATTCACTTGCGTATCAACACAATACCGGAATACACCCGGGAGCGGTGATAAACCGCGCTCAAGCTAAAGCGGCGCCAGACCACGAAAAGATCCGCGATGCGGTCCGTGCCTGGTCGTCGGCGCTGGACAATCAGGATGTCGTTTCGGCGCTGATCATCAACGAATACCGGGAGCAGGGCGGGACCGCCATCAGCTTTCCTGACGACATCAGCCGTGCGCGCCAGAAGCTGTTTCGCTTCCTGGATAACCGTTTCGACTCCGAACAGTACCGCGAGAACGTGCGCCAGCTGACACCCGCAATCATGGCGGTCCTGCCGGTTGAGTATCGCACTCGCCTGATCGGTGCCGATTGCAAAATGTCTCGCCTGGCTGAGGCCGAGAAAGAACTCGCAGAGGCTAAACAGGCCGTGCTGCTGGACGCCCCAGAGCATCAGAAGCTGAAAGAGGTAAGCGAGGGTATAGCGTCGCTGTTCCGTCTCATGCCGGAGCAGGTAGGCCCACTGATGACGATGGTCACGTCGATGCTGGGGGTTATGTGATGGGAAGTATCAAAAATGGCGAAAGCCAGTCTGCGCGAACAGAACTGGCCTTCAGATGCAAATCGTGTGCACTCATTGCAGGAGGAATAATGGCAAAAAATCCACGCTATTACCATACCGCTGTACATAAAAACATAACCCGCGACCGCTTCATCCGCTCGGTTAATCCGATTGTGGCAGAGAAGATGCGCGCCATTCTGGAAGAACTGAAACGTAAGGAGAGTGGCCGTGGGTAACGTATCTAATTTAGCCGAAGCCAGAGAGGCCAGAAGGCTCCAGAAACCGCGCACGAATGACGGTAAGGGGTTTGCCTTGCTGCACCGTAAAATTATGGATGTGCCGTTCTACAAGGACGCTGAGGCGGCTCATTTATGGGTTCACCTGCTCCTGCGCGCTAATCACGAACAGACACTGGTATCGACTGATGTCGGCGATGTGATCTGCGAACGCGGAGAGTTCATTACCGGGCGAAACACGCTGGCAATGGAAACGGGTTTGACCGCTGATCGCGTTAAATCACTGCTCCGTAAATTCCAGAATCTGGGCATGATCACCACCAAATCAAACAACCGTTTTACTGTTCTAAAAGTGGTCAAATATGACGAATATCAGTCAAATTTTTGTCCAGCCGATGTCCAGCCGGTGTCCAGCCCAAACGCAGTCGTACCAATGCCTGTGGAGGTGGAGTGTCCAGCCGATGTCCAGCCAGTGTCCACAGATAACAATATATTAAATAACTTACTACCTAACGGTAGTAAGTATGTCGCAAATGACCAGAAACCCGCTGAAGAGAAAAAGTCCCGTTTGTCATGCGATGAAGTATGGCAATGCCTGAAAGACGAACTGCCTGAAGCCCGGGGATGGAGATGCCTCACTGATGAGCGACGCAATCTAATCCGCACCTTCTGGGGTAAGGCTAACAAGATTGCCCGCAACCTGGACGGCAAGCCGATGGATATGGACGGTTTCAGAAGCTATCTGCGCTACATCGCTCAGAACTGCCGCTGGATGCTTGAAGACCGACCAGACCAGAAATCCGGGAAGACCTGGCGCCGCATGAAATTCGATAAGTTCCTGACCGAAAAGCTCTACATCGAAGTGCGCGAGGGGGATCGTGATGACCGCTGATTTCATGGCTGTACCACAAAACCTCGAAGCAGAGCAGAGCGTTATCGGTGGCCTGCTGCTGGATGATGACAACAGCGAGCGAGTCCAGAAGGTTCTGGCGATGCTCAAGCCTGAGTCGTTCTACAGCCGACCTCACCAGCTGATCTTTGCCGAGATGCGCCAGATGTTCCGCGACAACAAGCCAGTCGATGGTCTGACATTGTTCGACGCGCTCGAAGGCAAAGGGCTCGCTGAGCAGGTGGGTGGCTTTGCTTACCTTGCGGAGATCGCCAAGAACACTCCCAGCGCTGCAAACATCGTAGCTTACGCAGCATCAGTCCGGGAAGCCGCAATGGAGCGCTACGGTATCAACCGCCTGACCGAAGCTACTGAGCTGCTGTATTCCCGTAACGGCATGAGCGCTACGCAGAAGTACGAGGCCATTCAGGGTATTTTCACCCAGCTCGCAGACCATTCAAAAACCGGTAGTCGCCGTGGGTTGAGATCGTTTGGCGAGGTTATGGATGACTGGGTAGCAGATCTGGAGAAACGCTTTGACCCTTCAGGCGAACAGCGCGGCATGAGCACCGGCATACCGTCACTCGACAGGCTGCTGGCGCCGAAAGGTCTGGTTAAAGGCTCTCTGTTCGTGATTGGCGCAAGGCCAAAGATGGGCAAGACAACCCTGTACGGGCAGATGGCGATCAACTGCGCGGTTCGTGAGAAAAAGCCAGCGCTGATGTTCAGCCTCGAAATGCCTGGCGACCAGATCCTTGAAAAGCTGGTTGGTCAGAAGTCCGGCATTAACCCGAGCATTTTTTACATGCCCGCCACGGATGACGCCGATGACCAGTACCAGGGCGACTACGACGGAGACTTTAAGAAGGCGATCGCTACAGCCGGGCGATTGAGTGAAATCGACATGCTGTACATCGACGATACTCCTGGCCTGTCACTGGCTCACATCGTTAGCGAAAGCCGACGAATCAAACGCGAGAAGGGCTGCGTAGGCATGATTTTGGTTGACTACCTAACGCTGATGACCGCCGAAAAGGCCGACCGTAATGACCTGGCGTACGGGATGATCACCAAAGGTCTGAAGAACCTCGCCAAAGAGCTTGGCTGCGTCGTCGTGCTGCTGACCCAGCTCAACCGTGAACTGGAGAAGCGAGTGAATAAACGCCCGTTGCCGAGTGATTCCCGCGACACAGGACAGATTGAGCAGGACTGCGACTACTGGGTTGGTATCCACCGGGAAGGTGCTTTCGATGACAGTGTGCCGCCGGGAGAAACTGAGTTAATCCTGCGACTCAACCGCCATGGCAGTACCGGAACGGTTTATTGCAATCAGATCAACGGGGCAATTTACGACACAGACCAGCAGGCCGCAGCCGCAGAACGCCGCGGGCGCGAGCAGCAGCCGAAAAAGAAAGGGGGCTTCTGATGAAAGGTAAACAGGCAATTCTGCGTTATCTCGAAACGCACCGGACCTTCACCGCGAAGGATGTGGCCACAGAGTGCGGCATGACCATCAACTGCATCACGAAGAATGCTATCGATCTGGAGCGGGCCCGGAAGATTGTGCGCGTGAGCAAGGTCTGGAGAACGGTGACTTATCGCCTGGCGACGCCGGAAGAACAGGCTGGTACCGCGCGCAGCTGCACCAACGGAATATTTCAGGAGTGCCGCAACAGCGCGGCAATGAAGCGGGTATTGATGGTTTGGGGGAGGGTAGGGGTATGAAACAGAAATTTATCGAGTGGTTTACCAAGAACAACAACGGCTGCTCGCCAGCGATGGAAGACGACAGAAGCTTTGTGCACGAGAAGACGCAGCATATGTTCGAAGCGTACCAGGCTGGCGCGGAAGAAGGTGAAGCCAGATGCGCGGCGCTGGCTGCCGAGAATGCGGGGCTGAAGAGCATACAGGAATGGGTAGTTGCAGACGTATTTAAGACAGGAGCTAAGCGGTTCGAGTCAACAAAAGCAGCAGGTTTTGACACTGATGACTGCCTGCATGATGCAGTGCTTGTGATGCTTTCTGAACTGCAAACCCCGGCGACCGAAGCTTTCCTGGCTGAAGTGCGGGCGCATGACCTCAACGCTTTCATTCGGCATCACAGTGCAGAACTGGATGCGCATATTAAAAACGGTGGTGAGCAGTTCGACGAAAAATCAGTACGCATCAGAGACATCATCGTCTCAGCCCGCTTGTTCAGGGAGCAGATTCGCAAGGAGGCCGCCCAATGAGCAACATCGACAAACGCGCATTACGGGAAGCGGCGGAGAAGGCCAGCACAGATAACCATACCCAGGATGAATGGTTCCACTATCTGCGCTGCTCAACTCCAGAAACCGTGCTGGCGCTGCTGGATGAGCTGGAGAAGATGCAGGCGCAATCGTCCAAATGGTGCGAAGCCTTCCATAAAGCAGTTTCCGTTGGCGCTCGGTATGAGGAGCGGATTGCGGAGCTGGAGCGCAATGAAATTCGCGAAGAAGGAAACCAGTTTCTCGTCGTTCGGCACCCGGGGAAGCTTCCTGTCGTGAAACACTGCGCTGGCGAACTCGAAGGCTTTCTGCGCCAACTGCTTGAGCATGACCCTATGGCAACCATCGACATTGTTACACACCGTTATTACGGCGTTGGTGGTCAATGGGTTCAGGATGCAGACGAATATCTGCAAATGATGGCAGCCGCAGCCGGTAAAGGAGAGGCATCATGAGCACAATTACCAAAGAGAGACTGACGGAATTATCCAGACGTGAAAATGTCGGGGCTATTCTCGGCGAAGAAATTGCAGAGCTGGCGCGTATTGCGCTGGCATCGCTCGAAGCGGAGCCTGTGTGCGTCATCGACCAGTCCAATCTTGATTATCTCAAATCTGGCTCCGATGCCGATGTATGGCCAGCATCAAGAACAGAGATGGGTGATGTGCTTCTGTATCGCACCGCGCCGCCAGCGCCGGTATCTGTGCCCGCTGCGATGGAAATGGATGATGACTTTGACAGCGCGTTTGAACACGGAAAAGCTGTCGGCTGGAACGCCTATCGCGCCGCCATGCTTCAGTCGTTCGGTAATTCCGAACAACTCAACTCTCCGGTGATTCCGGATGGTTGGGTGGCTTGCAGTGAGCGTATGCCTCCGCCTAAGACCGGAGTAATAGTTGGTTGCTGGTTTGGTCGCAATTGGGCCACTAAATGGGCTACGTACTTGCCGTATCATCCTGATGCCCATCAGAGCGGATTCTTAATGCCGGGAGGTTCGTGGACTCCTACACACTGGATGCCACTGCCAGCAGCACCGCAGCAGGAGGTGAAGTGATGGCTAATATCGAAGCTTTACACAAAGCGGCGCAATGGTGACGTGCTACAAAGTATAAGATAAAAGGCCATGATATCGTATGGCCTTTATTTTTTAGGGGAGTTCTTATGACTTGCAAAGTTTGCGAACGTCAACCAAGAAAACGCAGAGATCCTCCATTGCCGTGCATGGAGTACATTCCAGAGGATCAGGGTAAGTATGCAAGTTTCCACGGGCGCGGTTCAGAAGAAAGCTATTACAAATGCGTCGAGTGTGGTCATAAATGGTTGCATGAAACAGGTAACTGCGGCATGGGGTGGCAACCATAGAATGGACTGGAACATTGCAGCAAAGCAGCAGGAAGAACGCGACAAGGTTAACGTTGACCTGTCGGCCTCCGGAGTGGCGTACAAAGAGCGTCTAAATATGCCTGTTATCGCAGAGCAGGTAGCGCGTGAGCAGCCAGAGCATCTGCGCGAGTATTTCATGGAGCGCGTGCGGCACTATCGCGAGCAGAGCGTTGGATTGCCTAAATCGTCCGATCCGCGTTATGTTGAGATGGCTGAATCCAACAATAAATAAGGATAACTATGGTTTATGATATTTTAGTTTTTCGAGGCCACTTTGGAAGTTTTGTCGATTATCGATCTTATTCTGGGCGCGTTCCTCCAGAGGTAAGCGCTATAGAAATTGATGGCGAGAAGTACTCTCTATCCCTCTATCAATACCAAGGTGATAAGTATTTAGTAGCCCATCAAGAAAAGATGGAGTCCGAGTCGCTAGAACTGGCAATTAACGAGTTTGGACCATCTCCACTGAATTGATTTTCTATAATCAACCAGCCATAATTAACTTGCCGTCGGAGTTGAACGCCCGGCGGTAAGACTTCTGCGCATTTGATGGGGACATTAAATGCGACCACAATCTGAATACATCACCTTTTCACAGATGCAGAAATGCACCTGCGATTTCCTGCATTCTGCGTTACCTCTCGGAGGTGGCGTATGAGTATCAAATTCTACCTCCGCGACGAGCGGGTTCGCCGCAACCTCATCGACTACATCAACAAGCAGCCTGTAAACGCAGATTTCCCGCTAGTTGTGAGTTTTGCCGACCCTAAGCGCACTCTTCCTCAGAATTCACTGTTCCACGCGCTTTGCGGCGATCTGGCAAAGCATCGAATTCAATGGGCTGGCTCTGCGTGGTCGCTTCCGTCGTGGAAATCAATTTTGGTCTCCGGTCACTCCATTGCCACAGGAGGGCAGGGGAAGGTTATTGCCGGGCTTGAGGGAGAATTGGTGGCAATTCGCGAAAGCACCTCATCGATGGGGATCAAACGGATGAACAGCCTGATTGAGTACACCCAGGCTTTCGCCGTCAGCCAGAACATCCAACTTCGCGATGTCCGTTATCGTGGCGATTACTTTGGGAGGCTTGCATGAATAACCCTCTCGCTCTCGTCATCACCAACGAAATCTTCCGCGTTCCGGCGCGCCGCCAGCGTAAGCCTGCGGTTAAGCCCTCCGACATCCCGACTTTCAAGGACTACACCGCCCGCCTGGTGGATCAGAAATGGCTGCGTCTCGCGGCACGGAGGGCGCATGGCTAATTTATGCAAGGCGGCGCGCGGCCGCGAATGTCAGGTGCGGATCCCCGGCGTATGCAACGGCAATCCTGAAACCACAGTACTGGCTCACATCCGTATTGCTGGCCTCTGCGGGACCGGAATCAAGCCACCTGACCTGATCGCAACCATCGCATGCAGCAGCTGTCACGACGAGATTGATCGCCGAACACGCCTGGTCGATGCGGAATATGCAAAAGAGTGCGCGCTTGAAGGTATGGCTCGCACGCAGGTCATCTGGCTTAAAGAGGGGCTCGTAAAAGCATGAATGAATACCGCATCAGCCTCCCGTGGCCGCCGAGCAACAACCGCTACTACCGGCATAACCGCGGACGCACGCACATCAGCGCAGAGGGGCAGGCGTACCGCGACAGCGTCGGCAGAATCATCAAAGACTCAATGCTGGATATTGGCCTGGCAACACCCGTGAAAATCCGTATCGAGTGCCACATGCCGGATCGCCGCCGACGAGACCTGGATAACTTGCAAAAGGCTGCTTTCGACGCCCTGACGAAATCCGGGTTCTGGCTCGATGACCAGCAGGTCGACTACTACAGCGTGAAGAGGATGCCAATCGTGAAAGGCGGCAGGCTTGAACTGACCATCACCGAACTGGAGGCCGAATGAACCACACAGACTTCCTGCGGTATCAGGCCGAAAGCGTTAAGCGCGCCAACCTGCCGCCAATAGCAAAGCACAGCCAGACCAAAACCAATCAGCCACAGAAGGAAGCCGCATGAACAGTCAACAACTGGAATACGTACGTCAGCAGCTCATTGTGGCTACCGCAGATATGAGCGGCGCAACGAAAGGCCAATTGATGGCCTGGCTGGAGAATGCTCAGTTCGATACCAAGACCTTTAAGCGCAAAAAGCCGCGTGTGATGGATGAGGTGACCGGGAAAATTATTACGCTAGATAACCAGCCCATTCCTGGGAAGCAGTCTCGTGCAAAAGGCTCTCACATCCCTCTGGTCAATCATGTTGAATTCTGTACCGCTTCATGGCGTCGGGCGCTGATGTCACTGGAGGAGCACCAGAAGGCATGGCTGCTGTGGAGCTACAGCGAAAACCTCCGTTTCGAATACCAGGTGGCGATCACTCAGTGGGCGTGGGCTGAGTTCCGGGAACAGCTCGGCGCGAAGAAGGTGGCCGGCAAGACGCTGGACCGCCTGAAGAAATTAATCTGGCTGGCGGCGCAGGACGTCAAAGCGGAGCTGGCGGGTCGTGAGACATACGAATATCAGGCGATGGCGTCGCTGGTTGGCGTAACACCAAAGAACTGGTCAGAGACGTTTACGGACCGCTGGGTTGAGATGCGGCGTATCTTCCTGCGCCTGGATAACGGGGCTTTATTGCAGGTTACGCGATCACGTTCACAACAAAAGGCGACAAATTTCGACAGAAGTCTTGCAAAACTGGATTGAAACGCATATATTTCATGTAAATCTGATATCGTCGCCATAGCTTCGATTGTCGACACACAAAGAATTCAAGCCCGAGGTTAACGCCTTGGGCTTTTTGCTTTCCGGCGACACGACAGGGGTATTCGCGAGATGCATTGCATCAGTACCCCTGTCACATCGTCATAGAGCATTGAAACGAGTTTCATCAGATGTTAAATTTTTGGTGTGGTGAATCCCCCTATGCGGAGGGGCATTGCCAGTCTGATATGTTTTTTTGCGCATTGCGAGTCGTCTGTGGACTGGCGGCGACTTACCGGGAGGCACCCGGCACCACACCCAATAAAAAATGATGATAGCTGTAAGGCCCACTTCGGTGGGCTTTTTCTTTGGGCAAAAAAAAGCCAGCATGGTTTCATGCAGGCAAGGCAGTTACATTTAGATTTTGTCCCGGTATATGTTTTTTTGTCCGGAAGTCGAAAGATACTGTCTCGAATACATTTTGTAAATAACGGATTCAAATCACAAGGCCATGCATTTGCATGGCTTTTTTATTATCAGGTCCCGCGGGAATCATCATCGACACGCTTCGTTGTTAAATCCAGCCCGACGGGCCTGACCCTTTCAAACACACACAGCGCCATCCGTCATTAACGGAGGTGAGGCTTATGCGAATGCCCTACAAACAAGATTTCATCGCCGCTCTGCTGGCAGCTAAGGAGCAGGGTATCGGCGCAATACTGGCTTTCATCATGGCGTATTTGCGGGGTCGCTATAACGGTGGCGCTATGGCGAAGACGCTGATCGATGCGGTCATGTGCGCGATGATCGCCTGGTTCGTCCGTGACCTTCTCGACTTCATTGGCCTGAGCAGCAATCTCGCGTATATCGCCAGTGTCTTCATTGGCTACATCGGTACAGACTCGATCGGCAACCTGATTAAGAAGTTCGCCGCCAGAAAAGCAGGGGTTGATGATGCTGGAGCTCAATAAGCAGCGCAGGGCATTTCTGGATATGCTCGCCTGGTCAGAGGGTACTGACAAGCCAAGGCAGAACACCAAAAACAGGGGTTATGATGTCATTGTCGGCGGATCGCTTTTCTCTGACTACAGCGACCACCCACGAAAACTGGTCAACCTCCCCAAGTTGGGCATCAAATCTACCGCGGCTGGGCGTTACCAGTTGCTTTCAAAATGGTGGGATGCGTACCGGAAACAGCTTGGACTGAAAGACTTCTCTCCAGCCTCACAGGACCAGGTGGCACTGCAGCAAATCAAAGAACGTGGCGCGCTTCCGCTCATCGATAACGGGCAGATTCGGCAAGCTATCGATCGTTGCAGCAATATCTGGGCGTCATTGCCCGGGGCAGGCTATGGCCAGTTTGAGCATAAGGCAGACAACCTGATCGCAAAATTCAAAGCCGCTGGCGGCGTTGTAGCCGAAGTACAACCATGAACCGGTTAACCGCCATTATCAGCGCCGTAGTGATCTGCCTGATAGTTAGCCTCGGATGGCTGGCTAGCCACTACCACGACAACGCTATCACCTTCAAAGAGCAGCGTGATAAAGCAACGGCCAGGGCGGAAACCGCCGAGACCGTTAGCAATAGCGTAGTCACCGCAATGAACCTCATCAATGACATTTCCCGGGTAACCCAGAATGCAAAGACCGAACTTTCCCAGGCAGGTGAGCAGCGTGTTATCTACATCAGGCAGGCGCTTGAAGGCGATCCGTGCGCTAACCAGCTTGTTCCTTCTGCCGCTGCTGACAGCCTGCGGGAATACGCAGACAGTTTACGTTCCGGCCCCAGTGGTGCCGATAAGCGCTGACCTGACAGCAGACACGCCGATCCCCGGAATGGCGATTCCGTTCACGTGGCAGGCAAGTCTGGAGTTAAACACTCAGCTCTATACGGCGCTGGGGCAGTGCAATCTGGATAAGGCAGCAATCAGGAAAATCGAATCATCAAGAGCCTCGCAATAGCGGGGCTTTTTTATGCGCATCTCACGCGCACATCAACGAGAGCCTTTCAGTAAGCGAGCCTGAGAAATGCCGTTATAGGTGGCGACCTCTCTCGGGCGGCTTTTCTGTGAGACAGGCTCACTTTCTAAAAGGTAAAGACGCTATGAATCATCAATTGGCTAATCTCGATTTCCGGGACATGGTGGCTGTTTCTGGTGATCGCGTGATCACAACCTCCCGCAAGGTGGCGGCTTACTTCGACAAGCAGCATCACCACATCATTCAGAAAATCGAAAAGCTAGACTGTTCGGATGAATTTCTAACCAGCAACTTTTCGCGGGTTACCTATGAACACAAGGGTAATCAGTATGTTGAATATGAAATCTCCAAAGACGGCGCGATGTACATCATTATGTCGTTTACCGGCAAAAAAGCTGCCGCCATCAAAGAGGCGTTTATCAAAGCATTTAATTGGATGCGTGACAGGCTGATGGAGCTGGCTCACTCATACCAAAGAGAGCACAACGAGTTAATGCTGGAGTTCATGAAGGAAAAGGATGTTGCCAGTATGTCAGGCCGCTTGCTGAACCGCTGGGGAAGAGTGAAGAAGCCACAGCTCATAGCAAGAATCGAAAGACTTGAGCAACAGGCACAGATAACGATCCCTGGCTTGCCAAAGTGACCATTACAAAGCTCATCTGCTGGTGGGCTTGATAATGGAAAAACAGTGATGCCTATAAGTTTTGGTAATTAGAAAAAACCTCAGATAAGTGCTAAAAATTTGCCCAGTAAACAATGATGAGATGAAGAATGAAAATCCTGGGATTTGATGAGCACAGAACAAAACGTGGGAGTGGTGCATTAAAGTTCTTTGAGCTGGAGCGTGTACCAAGCAGTGACTGGGTAAAGATATTCGAAAGCCTGTTCACAAAAAGTGGTGATGAGGCGTGGGTTGAGGGGTATTGCATAGTGTCGAACTGCCCAAGCAGTGACATAGCTGAAAGGCTAGTGCAGTTACAATCAAAGTGTGAAGAAGCGAACACAATATTCAGAACTAAGAACTCAACTCTTTGAACAGTAATCGCCGCCTCCGGGCGGTTTTTTGTTGCCATCACCTTGGGTAGGCACATCGTAATGGCAATACCCCAACAAACGGATAAAGAGGCTCTCAATGTCCGACATCTACCAAATCACGCTAACCACCCAAACAGGCGAAACCTTCACGGGCAAGATGTCACGACGTCAGCCTGAGCTGGTTAACGGCTTTGTACCGCTGGCTACCGAGACGGGACAGTGGCTGTACTTCGCTCCTGCCGACGTTAAGCGCGTGGAATTCACGCCAGTGCCGGATGAGCAGACCGAACAGCCAGCAGAACAAACAACGGAGTAACGAATGACAGGTCTGGCAATTAAGCAAGAGGCTTTCTGTCAGGCATACATCGAAACGGTTAATTCTTCAGAGGCTTATCGGAGGGGATATTTATTTCCATCCCAAAGTCCATCATCAGGCGCACCGTAAATACACCTGATGATGGTTGCTCGAAAGAATTACCGGCGTCGGAAGATTCGGCCAAGAGCAGAAGCACTTGCTGCAGCTAGTTCGGGGTCAGCTTTATTCGTTAGTTCAAGCAAACGGGCAATAACCTCGCGCGTAGTAGGGGCGCCTTCACCAAGGGCATAAATCGCGCTCACAGCGATTCTATTATCTGATTTTCTAGTTAACTCAATTAGTCGAGTGACTACATCGTGTTCCATTAATATCTCCATTTTTACTTCCGGGAAAAATATGGCACTCACCGACAAGCAAGAAATGTTCTGTCGCGAGTACCTCATCGATTTAAACGCCACGCAAGCGGCTATTCGGGCGGGGTACAGCGCTAAGACAGCTAACCGCACCGCGTCCGAAAACCTGTCAAAACCTGACATCCAGTCCAGAATTGCCGAACTTAAAGCCCAACGCAATGATCTGGTTGGCATAAATGCGACATACGTCCTAAATCGTCTCGTTGAGATAGACCAGATGGACGTGCTCGACATCCTCAAAGACGACATGAGTCTGAAGCCAGTAAGCGAGTGGCCTTTATCCTGGCGAAGATATTTGAGCGGCTTCGATGTGGCTGAGATGTTTGAAGGCCGTGGGGAGGAGCGTGAGATGGTCGGGCTGCTCAAGAAAATTAAGTGGCCTGATAAAGTCAAAAACCTCGAGCTGCTCGGGAAGCACATAGATGTGATGGCTTTCAAAGAGCAGGCCACTCATGAACACACAGGCAAGAACGGCGGGCCTATCGAAATGGCGACGCTGACGAAAGAAGAATATAAGGCTGCCCGGCGGGAGATGCTGGAGGATGACGACTGCTGAGCGAAAGGCTTACGCCCGCAAGATTGAGTGCGAAGAAGACGGGCTTTACTACGCTCGCTACTTCTTCAAGCAACGCACTGGCGGCAAGATGATTGTCGCGCCGCACCACAAGGTGATTCAGCAAACGCTGGACCGCGTCATTGATGGTGAGATTCAACGCCTGATCATCAACGTACCGCCTGGCTACACGAAAACGGAACTGGCGACCATCAACATGATGGGCCGTGGACTGGCGCTGAACTGCCGGGCTCGCTTCATGCACCTTTCCTATTCGCACAACCTGGCGCTGCTGAACTCCTCAACCGCGCGCGGCATGATTAAGTCGCAGGCGTATCAGTCAATGTGGCCTATGTCGTTGCGTGATGATGCCGACAGCAAGGCTATGTGGTGGACAGAACACGGTGGCGGTGTGTATGCGTCGTCAGCTGCCGGACAGGTTACAGGCTTCCGTGCCGGGCATATGGAGCCAGGCTGGCAAGGCGCACTGATTATCGATGACCCGGTTAAGCCGGATGATGCTTACTCGGAGATCGTCCGCGACGGTGTCAACAACCGCTTTAACGAGACAATCAAATCACGACTGGCGATCGAGACGACGCCGATGATTGTCATCATGCAGCGGATCCATTACCACGACCTGAGCGGCTATCTTCTGCGGGGCGGGAGTGGTGAGAAATGGCATCACCTGAACCTGCCGGTGATTATCGACAATAGCCAACCATACGCTGCGCAGTACCCTGAGAACTCCCACGCAATACCGATTGACCATGGCCTGCCTGATGGCTGGCTGTGGCCTTTCAAGCACAACGAGTCGCATCGCTTATCTCTGTTCTCTCACAGGCGCACTGCCGAAGCGCAGTATATGCAGAAGCCTCGCAGATTTAATGCTGAAGGAGCCCTGTGGACAGAAGTTATGATCAGCGCGGCACGCGAGCTGCAAATTCATCACGATAAGGTTCGCACTGTCGTGGCGATTGACCCACAGGCAACAAATAGCGACGAAAGCGATGAAACAGGCATTGTCGCTGCCAGCTCATATGGTGCCGGTGACAAAAAGCAGTTCTCTGTGGATGGCGATTACAGCGGAAAATATTCACCAGCTGGATGGGCCAAGAAAGCCATATCGGCTTATGAGCAACACGAAGCTGACGCGATAGTTATTGAGACGAACCAGGGCGGAGATATGGCGGAGGAGACACTCCGCAACGCCGGGTTCAAAGGTCGCATCATTCGTGTCCATGCCAGCAAAGGTAAGTATGCCCGCGCGGAGCCGATATCGGCGCTCTACGAACAGGGGCGAGTGGCAAATCACGGCAATCTCTACGTGTTGGAGAACCAGCTGATGGAATACATCCCCGCCACCGCGAAGAAATCACCTGACCGCCTCGATGCGATGGTTTACGCACTGACTGAACTGAATGGATCGCAACCTGTGGGGATGATGATTCCGAAACGCCTTCGCTAACCAAACGGATAAACCATGACTGACAAATTAACTCTCGCCGTCAACCATGCGTTGAACGATGCGCGGATGGCGCGCGCCCGTATGGGGCTGTTGGCACCAACGATGGGTCTGGACAACAAGCGCCATTCAGCATGGTGCGAGTATGGCTTCCCTGAGCAGGTAACCTACGAAAACCTTTATGCCCTGTACCGTCGCGGTGGTATCGCTCACGGTGCAGTTGAGAAGCTGGTGGGTAAGTGCTGGCAGACGAACCCGGAAATTATCGAGGGTGACGACGCCGACGAGAGCGATGACGAAACCACCTGGGAGAAGAACACCAAAAAGGTTTTCACAAAGCGCCTTTGGCGGGCTTTTGCTGAAGCCGACCGCCGCCGCCTGGTCGGCCGTTATGCTGGCATCCTGCTGCACATCAATGATTCCAGAACGTGGGATCAGCCGGTTGTTCGTGGGAAGTCACTAAAAAAGGTTACGATCGCATGGGCTGGGTCACTAACAGTCAGTGAGTGGGTTACTGACCAGAAATCGGCAGATTACGGCCAGCCAAAGCAGTGGAAATACGTTGAGAGTCTGCCAAACGGCGGGACGAATCAGCGCTTTGTACATCCTGATCGCGTCTTCATCTTGGGCGACTACTCGAATGATGCAATTGGCTTCCTTGAGCCACCTTATAACGCCTTTGTCAGTCTCGAAAAGGTAGAGGGCGGTTCTGGTGAATCGTTCCTTAAAAATGCCTCAAACAAGCAGGCAATCAACTTTGAAAAGGACATCGACTTTTCTAATTTGGCTTCGTTGTATGGCGTATCGGTAGATGAGCTTCAGGAGCGCTATAACGAAGCAGCCAGAGAGCTGAATATTGGTAACGATGTACTCCTGATTACCCAGGGCGCGCAGGTTACCTCAATGGTATCTGCTGTTTCAGACCCTGGGCCTACTTACGATGTCAACCTACAAACCGCTTCAGCTGGGGTAGACATCCCGGCGCGCATACTGGTTGGCAATCAGCAGGCTGAGCGCTCGAGTACCGAAGATCAGAAGTATTTCAACGCTCGCTGCCAGTCACGCCGCGTGGACCTCTCTTTCGAAATAGAGGACTTCTGCGACAAGCTTATTGACCTGAAAATCGTAGACTCAGTCAGCCAGAAGGCTGTTATCTGGGATGACCTTAACGAACAGACCGGTACTGAGAAGCTAACCAACGCTAAGACCATGGGAGAGATAAACCAGACCATGCTGGGAGGCGGTGATGCCCCGGCATTCAGCCGTGAAGAGATTCGTACAGCTGCGGGTTATGACAATGACGACGAAGAACCCTTAGGAGAAGAGGATGGCGACGAAGAAGACGAAGCCACCAATTCTACCGCGTAACTATCAGGATCCGACCGGAGCCGATGCGCTGGAACGCCGGGCAATGAAAGATTTCGCCAGGCGAATGAATAAGATTGGCAAAGCGTACAAATCAGCACTCGACAAAATACCTTCCTCCCTCGCAGTAAACGCCAGATACGAATACCAGCTAAACCCGACGCTACTCTCCATCATCCTGAACGATGCCAGTTACCTGGTTGATCAGGTGCTGCTTGAAGGTGGTGATTACGACCTGTGGTTTTACGAGTACATCGATCTGGCTTCGGAGAAGGGGACCGGGCAGTCGTTCTACAACCTCAGCCAGCAGTCACCGGTGTATGCCGCCGGGCGCGAATCATTGGCCTCCATACTCGCAAGCGACCCCTATCAGCAACGCATGGCGCTGGTGCATGCCCGTGTTTTTGAGGAAATGAAGGGGCTGAGTGCTGACGTTAAGCGCGACATGGCGCGTGTACTGACTGATGGTGTGGGGCGCGGGCTCAACCCGCTGGATATTGCCAGAAACCTGACAGAACAGACCGGCATCGAGAAGCGCCGGGCGAACCGGATAGCACGCACTGAAGTGACTACCGCGCTGCGCCGGGCCAAGTGGGATGAAGACCAGGAGGCGAATGACCTCTTCGGCTTGAAAACGCTGCTGGTTCACATCTCAGCGCTGTCACCGACAACCCGGCATACCCATGCAGTGCGCCACGCTCACCTCTACACCAATGAAGAGGTCCGTGACTGGTACAGCAAGGATGGCAACTCCATCAACTGCAAATGCAGCCAGCAGTCGGTGCTGGTGGATGCGGACGGCAAGCCGGAATACCCGGACACCATCACGAAACTCAAACAGGAATATAAATCGATGCAGGCGCGCGGTTACGCCTGGGCGGAGAAATAACTCATGAAATTCCAGGTAAACCACGAAGCACAGCGTCCAATCCCGGCACCGAAACATGGTGAGCATATTCAGGTCAACATCACCACAAAGGTGAACAGCCAGTCAATCCGGCGCGAAACATACAACGGGCGTGAGCATCTGGTGCTTCCGAGCTACACGCTGCCGGCGAACGTCGTCATGAATGGCGGGTTGTACACGCAAGAACAAATCGACGCCCACTATAAGGGGCTGGAAGGCACCCTGGCGCCGCTGGGACACCCTCAGGTTAATGGTCAGTTCGTGTCTGCTTTCTCCCCGGAGGGGATTAACGCAGGCCATATCGGCGCGTGGAACCGCAACGTTAAGAAGTCCGGTAATCGCATCTACCTCGAAAAGTGGGTTGATGTTGCTCGCGCTAATGAGTCGGAAGGTGGAAGGGAGCTTCTTGAGCGTGTCGCTGCCATTGAGCGCGGTGAAGACGTTCCGCCGATTCATACCAGTGTTGCCGCATTCCTCGACCAGCTTGAGCCCAACGATCAGCAGCGTGCCACAGGTGCTGAGTGGGTGGCAGATATCCACGGCATGGATCACGACGCGATCCTGCTGCACGAAGTCGGAGCCGCTACTCCGGAGCAGGGCGTTGGCCTGATGGTTAACGCCGATCTGGCACAGCCGCTTAAGGCGAACTCCGGCGCGCTGGTGGGTGAATCCTACCGGGAGCGCGAACAGCGTCTCGATCGCGCAGCCAAAGCGAAGTTTGCGGCGGGCGCAGATGAATACGCCTGGATTGCTGACTTCACTGACTCGCAAGCGGTAATCATCCGCAACGGCGGCACCGCAGAGGTGTTTGGCTACAAGTCTGAGGGTGGCGTTATTACCTTCGACGACACCGGAACCGCAGTAGCGCGCCAGGAGTCGTGGGTGGCTGTAGTCGCTAACAAATTCAAAGCTCTATTCACACCGCAGGAACAGCCTGCACCAAACCACAAAACGGAGGGCGACATGCCTTTAACCAAAGAAGAACTGGAACAAATCGGCAGCATGATCGGCCAGGCTGTTGCGACCAATACTGAAGCGGCTATTAAGCCTCTCGCGGAAAAGGTTGATGCGCTGCAGGCCAATCAGAAGCAACTCGCGGAAACCCTGACCGCGAACTCCCGTGCCGAAGAGAAAGCAAAGCGCGAAGCGGTTGCGAAGGTCCATGGCGATATCGTCGCGAACGCTCTGTCAGGCGAAGCTCTGGACGCGATGTTCAAGTCGCTGGGCGAAGCTGCGCCGCTCGGCGCCAACAATGCTCAGCAGCACAAAGAAACCGGCGCACCAGCCGCAGACGAACACTTCAAGTAAGGAGCCGGAATAATGCCACGTTATCGTCGCGTTAATATCGACGGTCAGTCTCTGTACAAGACCGAAACCCGCACAACGGCCGCCGCGTTGCTTCCTGGCACCGCCGCAACCATCAACTCATCCGATAAATTCGCTCAGGCCACAGCGCTAACCGGCCGCCTGTACATCATCGATGTCGGTTATCACCAGGGCCTGACTATCACTGAATCAATCCCTGCCGGTGATTCGGCTGTCGGCAACTACGTCGAAGAAGGCCGCGAGCTGGCGCTGCGTTGCCTGCCTGGTGCCTATAAGAAAGACAGCCCGATCAAGCTGGGAACTGCCGGTCAGTTCACCCTTGCCACCTCCGACACTGATTCAGTGATCGGCTACAGCCAGGATGAATACACCATCGCGGCCAGCACCACCGACTTCATTCGCGTGCGCATGCGCGTTGGCACTGTCGCCACAGCTGGCGCGTAACAAAAGGACAAACACATATGTACTTCTCTAAAGAGACGCTGGCGACTAACTCCCGCCTCGGCGGGCACTGGAGCGAACTGTGGGCAAACCGCAACATGTGGAACCTGCAGAACGATTCCATCATTGCCGCTAACCGCGCAATCATGACGCCTGATATGCTGGCCTGTAACGCAGTTGGCGGTTTCTCCCGTGATTTCTGGGCTGAAATTGACAACCAGGTGCTGCAACTGCGCGATCAGGAAGTAGGCATGGAAATCGTGAACGACCTGATCGGCGTTCAGACCGTGCTGCCGGTAGGTAAAACCGCCAAGCTGTATAACGTGGTCGGCGACATTGCTGATGACGTGTCAGTAAGTATCGATGGTCAGGCACCGTTCTCCTTCGATCACACTGACTACGCGAGCGACGGTGATCCGATTCCGGTATTCACTGCTGGTTACGGTGTTAACTGGCGTCATGCTGCTGGCCTTAACTCTGTAGGCATTGATCTGGTGCTGGACTCGCAGATGGCTAAGATGCGTAAGTTCAACCAGAAGCGCGTCAACTACTACCTGAATGGCGATTCAAAAATTGTTGTTCAGTCCTACCCGGCGCAGGGCATCAAGAACCACCGTAACACCAAGAAGATTAACCTTGGCTCTGGTGCTGGTGGTGCGAACATCGACCTGACCACCGCTGACATGACCGCGCTCTTTGCGTTCTTCGGTAAAGGCGCATTCGGTACCACCGCACGCACGAACAAAGTCGCCGCATACGATGTGATGTGGGTTTCTCCTGAAATCTGGGCAAACCTGGCGCAGCCGTACGTGGTGAATGGCGTTGTAAGCGGCACTGTATTGCGGGCGGTTCTGCCGTTCGCGCCGGTGAAAGAAATCCGCATGAGCTTCGCGCTGACCGGTAACGAGTTTATCGCGTACGTTCGTCGCCGTGACGTGATCTCTCCACTGGTGGGTATGGCTGTAGGCGTTGTACCGCTGCCGCGCCCACTGCCTAACGTTAACTACAACTTCCAGATCATGTCTGCTGAAGGTCTGCAAATTACCGCAGACGATCAGGGCCTGTCCGGCGTTGTCTACGGCGCCGACCTGGCGTAAGGAAACAGCATGGCTAAATACGAAGTTGTGCGCCCATGGTTCGGCGTGAAGGTTGGCGACGTGGTGGAGTTGAAAGAGCTTCACCCGGCGCTGAAGTCTAACGTCCGGCTCATGAATGGTGAGGCAGGCGGAGAACTTACCCCGTCGACGCCTGATGCCGGTACCGGTGAGAAATCTCGCAAAGAGATTATTCAGGGCCGCCTTACTGAACTGGGCATTGAGTTCAAAGGCAACCTGGGCGCTGAAAAGCTCAGTGAGCTGTTGCCGGATGGCGAACTCGAAAAGCTTTTCCCTGCTGAATAACAGCCGCCGCTAAGGCGGTTTTTTATGCCCTCTTCGGAGGGCTTATCAGAGGCTCGCATGATTACCACAGTACAGGCCAAGGAATATCTGGAGTCAGTCGGTATCACGCTGCCTGATTTCATCCTGCAGGCTCTTTTAGAGCAGGCTGGCAGCATTCAGGAGTGCCTGGATGCGCATTACCCTCCCGCAACCGCTCTGCTAATACAGTCCTACCTGCTGGGGCTAATGGCGCTGGGGCAGGGTGACAAGTACATCAGTTCTCAGACAGGGCCCAACGGCGCATCACGCTCATTTCGGTACCTGTCTTTTGCTGACCGATGGAAAGCCTCTCTGGGGCTTCTGAGGGGACTAGATAAGTATGGATGCGCTACAAGCCTGATCCCGCCTGATCCGACTAACACCGCTTTTGCTGGCGTCTGGATTGCCCGAGGCGGCTGCATGTGCAACGGGGGTCGATGATGGGGTTGATATCGGTCAAGCAGAGGCTTCCTGAGCCCTTCGTAAAGGTCTGGGTTATCACTGACTGCGGGCGGCGGGTCACGGGTTACGTTAAAAGTAACGGTGAATGGTATTTGCTGTGCCGGAAGGTAGCCGCTGAGAATCCGGAGGTTATCCGGTGGGAGGATAATAGTGTCAACCACGGCTAACTGGTCTTACACCAATGTCGCCACTGTCTACCCTCGCGTCTATGACGACTGGAACAACACCTGGACAAACGGCACACCATACCTGATTGACTGCACCTGGACGGCTAACAATGAGGTTGCGGCAGATGCCAATGGTAAAGAGTTCACCACTAACCTGATTTTCTTCACTGAACTGAAGCGTAACGGCGTCAGTTCAACCATGCCGCAGCGAGACTGGTACATCGCCAGAGGTGACACATCGGCGCTATCAGATCCGCTTAAAGCAGGTGCCAACGTCATTCGGGCCGTAACCGACTGGGATATGTCATTTTTCGGTGAAGAGACCGACTACAAAATCCTGACGTGAGGTAATCATGCCCGTCAAAGGTATCAAGCGCGTCCAGATGAATACCAGTAAGGTGCTGAGTGACATAGCCGGAATACGCACGGAGAAGGTTCTGTATCAGGTCATGAATGCCGGTGCCAAGCATGCTGCTCTAATCACTCCTGTTAAATCGTCAACCCTCATCAACAGCCAGTACAAGCGGCTCGAACCCATGCCCTCAGGAATGATAGGCAGAGTGGGTTACACGGCAAATTATGCAGCTGCTGTTAATGCTGCAAAGGGCAAGCTCAAGGGCAAGCCAAGGCCTGACGGTAGCGGTAATTACTGGGGCCCTAACGGCGAGCCGGACTTTCTCCGCAAAGGCTTTGAGCGCGACGGCCTCAACGAGATTAAGGCCATCATCAGGCAAGGATACAAAGTATGACGCGTAGCGAGGTGTATGACGCTCTGAGAGCGTGGTTGCAGTCCCACGGTTTTGATGTCGGCTATCGCGTCCAGAAACGCTTCTGGAACGAGCTGGAAGGAACTGAAGGGGAAAGATACCTCGTCATCCAGCAGGGCGGTGGCGGCAAGCCTGATGAGGCCATAACACGAGATTATTTCAGATTCCTTGTTCTTTCCGGTCAGAACGACAGCGACATTAACGAAGTTGAAGACCACGCTGATGCAATACGTCAGGCGATGATCGACGACTACCAGACTGAGTGCATCATCTCGATGCAGCCAATCGGCGGTATCCCCGCCATCCAGACCGAAGAAGGTCGCTACCTCTTCGATATTTCCTTTCAAACCATCATTTCCCGATAACACGGAGATAAAGACATGGCATGTGAAGCAGGTGCTTTCACAGGGCGTGATGTCGTCGTTTACTACGCGATTGGCTGCCCCGAATCACAACCCGCCAACGGTGACTATAAGCGCCTTGGCATGATGCGCGGGAAGACTGTTTCCGCCGAATGGGATACCGCAGACGCTACTGCTGATATGAGCGCAGCGTACACGCAGGAAAATCTCGTAACCTACAAAAACATCTCGTTCTCTGGAGATGGCGTAACTCGCAAAGAAGATGTTTATGCGCAGAACGCGTTGAAGCGTCACGTATACAACCCGCCGGCAGAGACCAGCAACCAGCCGTATGTCTGGCTGAAAATCATCTCTCCAAACGACATCACCGAAGGCCCGTTCATGGTGACTTCTTGGGAAGACGAAGCCCCTCATGATGACGTGGCCACATGGTCAATTGAGGCTTCAAGCGCGGGTCAGGTGGATGTGCGTGATGTCGGCGCCGTAATCACGATCACTACTCAGCCGCAGAACCGCACGCTCACGGTGGGCGATGCACTCAATCTTTCGGTGGCAGCCAATGTCTCTGACGGCTCCACTCTGACCTATCAGTGGAAGAAGGGCGGAACTGACATCTCTGGTGCGACGAACGCTACCTACACGAAGGCGAGCGTCGTTACGGGTGATGCGGGTTCTTACTCCTGTCAGGTTACATCCTCAACCGCCGGTTCAGTGACCTCCAGTTCAGCTACTGTGACCGTTAACGCAGCCTAGAACCATGGGAGGCTAAGCCTCCCTTTTATTGAGAGTTTCCATGAAAGCAATCACCGATATCGGCCAGGCTGTCATTCTCGCTGCTGGCAGAGAGATATTCCTCAACCCTTCATTTTTGGCTATGTCCCGAATCGGAACGCCTGAACAGATTGTTGATGCTTTCGTGAAAGTTCATGCAGGCCATTACCCAAAGCACAGAATTGCAGACCCCCAGATTCTGAAAGCGGCTAATGCACGCTGCTTTGCGGATATGGCAGCGGCCTCAGCTAGTGTAGTCAAACACTGCTCTGAAGGCGACATTACTGAAATCATCGGCTCTTACTCAGTGACTACGGCGGGACGCCTCCTGTTTAAGCCTGGCTCGTTGCCAGTTGAAGACGTCATCCAGCTGGCGCGTCACCTGATTTTGCATGGCGTAATGGGTGATCAGCCGCCCGAAGAGTTCGAGAGCAAGAAAGGCGAGTACAGCGATAAATTCGATGCCCGTACATTCGTTTATACCGCAGTTGCCCACCTCGGGATGAGTGAGGCAGACGCCTGGAACATGACGATGACCAGCTTCAGGGCTGCCATGAATGCTAAGTTCCCGCAGAAGGATAAAGGGAAGGTGCCAACCCAGGAGAAATACGATGAGGTAATGGACTGGGCGGAGCAGATGCTAGCGATGGATGCGCAGAGGCATGGGCCGCACTAAATGGCCCACTCAGGTGGTTTTTTTGTTATTTATCGTCCAAATACCCCATGCGGCGACCAAGTATCTCAGCAAGACGCCTAGCGTGCTCCTCTCCCTCACGCAGTATGTCTGCCGTGAATGGGTCTTTCTTTGCAAGAGACCTTAGAAATTCCTCTTTCTCCTCTGCTGTCGATGCGGCATTAAAAGAGGCTTGAGTTGAGTCGAAATCAACAAGGTCACTTTCAGAGATAGCCTTATCGGTATCCAGCGTTTCTTGAAGTATCTGCACAATCTCAGAATTCATAGAACGACCATTCCGTTTCGCTCGTTCTGCTATCGCATCGCGCATCCCATCTGGGAGGCGGAGGTTAAATTTATCCTGTAACTGGCTCGGGTACTTCGTCATGGCGCATCTCATGATACAAATTTTTATCATAATAGGATTAACTTGACACCATGAGCAATGGTGTTAAATTAATATCAATGGTGTCAAATTAATCCCAAAGGAGGGATCATGCAAAGCAATACCAAGAATGAAGCAAAGCTAACTTTGCGCTACCCGCAGGAAGTGAAAGATGCGTTTAAGAAGATCGCAAAAGAAGAGGGGCTTTCTGAGAATTCCGCCTTGGTTCAGGCATTGGTCTGGGCATTGAAGTTTCGGGAAGGTATGAATGCGCGCTAAAAACAGTGAAGCCCAGAAGTGCGCTAACACTCTGGGCCTCTTATCGAACAAATCCGGCAAGGAATCTATCGACATGAGCAGTGTACAGAACAATGAGTTAACTTTCCAGCAGACTGCGTTCCATCCAGTTTCTCACAATGGTGAAATTTGGCTAACTTCATCAGAGTTAGCGGCAGCGCTCGGCTACAAGAAGTCGGACGCGGTTACGCAAATTTTTAGCCGTTATCATGATGAATTCACAGAGAATATGTCAACTGTCAACAACGGGTAAAAAGTGATCCACTTACCGCCACCACCAACGGTTTAATATTGATCCACCTTGTTTACTCAGG
>NZ_PUQF01000019.1:0-90580 GCF_003331015.1 Enterobacter sp. GER_MD16_1505_Eko_090
TCGAACCCCCGATACGTTGCCGTATACACACTTTCCAGGCGTGCTCCTTCAGCCACTCGGACACCTCACCATATTGTTTTGCTGCCTGACCGCGTGGGGGGCAACGGGGCGCTACTATAGGGAGTTGCGCTGACACGGTCAAGCAGATTTTCAGCTTTAGTGCCTGTTCGGTTAAGCAATAATCAGCTCCACGGTTTTTACGCCGCGGAGCAGGGGATTAACGCTGTGAATCGAGCACTTCGCTGTTTTTAACCACTTCCTGTGCTTTGCTGTAGCTTTCGATCAGCAGCTGATAAGCCGGGAAGATGTGGGTGTACACTTCCGCCCACTCCGCCGCATCTTCACGGTTCCAGGTACGCTGGATCTCAGAGGCCACCGCCGCCGTATCCATCGGGACCACACCGGCCTGTACAACGCGCGCCAGCGTGATCTCCTGCGCCATTTTGCTGTAGGTGCCGGAGGCATCAATCACCGCAAACACCTTATACCCGTCCGCCACCGCGCTGATCGACGGGAAGGCCATGCAGACGCTGGTAATGGTACCCGCAATGATCAACGTCTTACGCCCGGTGGCTTTTACCGCCGCCACGAATTCCGGGTTATCCCAGGCGTTGATCTCGCCTTTACGGGCAACATATTGCGCATGCGGCGCGTTGGCGTGGATCTCCGGGATAAGCGGTCCGTTCGGCCCTTGCGGGACGGATGCGGTGGTGATCACCGGGATCTTCGCCAGGGTAGCGATTTTTGCCAGCGCTGCCGCACGGGCACGCAGTTCCGGCATTGGCATATCACCAACGGTCTGGAACAGACCGCTCTGGTGATCGATAAGGAGCATCACAGCATCGTTCACATCGATGACCGGACGGGTTCCATTAAAGTTCGCAGGTGTAGACATGTTCTTCTCCTTTATTACGTTCAGAGCTGGCCGAAGCGGCCGGAATTGAAATCACGAATGGCTTCGTTGATTTCGGTTTTACTGTTCATCACAAACGGGCCATAGCCCACGATCGGTTCATTCAGCGGCTCGCCGGCCATCAGCAGCACTTTTGCATCGCTGTTCGCTTCCAGGTGCAGTTTGTCGCCTTCCTGACTTAACACGACCAGCTGGGCTTCACCCGCCTGAGCGGTACCGTTTACCGTGATGCTGCCTTCAAGCACGACCAGCGCCGTGCTCCAGCCTTCCGGCTGAGCGAGCGTCAGATGGCTTCCCTGGTTCAGCGCGATGTCCCAGACGTTGAGCGGCGAGAAGGTGTGCGCCGGGCCGGTCACCGTGTCGTAGCGACCGGCAATAACCCGCAGCGTTCCACCGTCGTCAGGCAGCGTCACTACCGGGATGTCGGCTTTCGTGATGCTCTGGTAGCCCGGTGCGGCCATCTTGTCTTTCGCCGGCAGGTTGACCCAAAGCTGCATCATTTTGAGTTCTCCGCCTTTTTGCGAGAACGCGCTGGAGTGGAACTCCTCGTGCAAAATGCCTGCGCCGGCGGTCATCCACTGCACGTCGCCGGGGCCAATGACGCCGCCTTTCCCCGTGGAGTCGCGATGCTCCACTTCACCGGCATAGACGAGAGTGACCGTCTCAAAACCCCGGTGAGGGTGTTGGCCGACGCCGCGTTTCGCACCGTCTGCCGGAAAGGTGTACGGGCCCGCGTAGTCCAGCAGCAGGAACGGGCTGAGCGGCTCGCCGTGCGTCTGATAAGAGAACATTGAACGGACCGGGAAACCGTCGCCCACCCAGTGCTGACGTGGCGCGGTATAAACGCCAGTGATGTTTTTCATGATTAACTCCTGATGTTCTGTTGATGTAATTAGCTTATATTCAGGGTTAATATCCCGGTAGATAGTGAAAATGGCATTCACTGTTCTGAAAATAGAACGATGAGGATTTATGCAGGATCTCAATGACTTCGTCTGGTTTGTGAAGGTGGTGGAGTACGGGGGGTTTGCGGCGGCGGGAAGGGCGCTTGACCAACCCAAGTCCAAACTGAGCCGCAGGATTGCGCAGCTGGAGGAGCGGCTTGGCGTACGGTTGATACAGCGCACGACGCGGCAGTTTACGGTGACGGAAGTGGGGCACACTTTCTATCAGCACTGTAAGGCAATGCTGATAGAAGCAGAAGCGGCAGAGGAGGCCGTTGCTGCGCTGCAGGCTGAGCCGCGCGGCGTCGTCAGGATCACCTGTCCCGTCACGTTACTGCACGTCCACGTGGGACCGATGCTGGCGCGGTTTATGGCGCGCTACCCCGGGATTAATCTCCAGCTTGAGGCCACCAATCGTCGGGTCGATCTTGTTGGCGAAGGTATTGATGTGGCTATCCGCGTGCGTCCGCGTCCGTTTGATGACAGCGATCTGGTGTTAAGGGTGCTGGCTGACAGGGGGCATTGCCTGGTGGCAAGTCCGCAGTTGATTGAATGTATGGGTAAACCGCGAATGCCTTCCGAGCTCAGTGAATGGCCTGGATTAAGTATGGGGGCCGGTAAACAGGTGCATAAATGGGAGCTCAGTGGTCCAGAAGGGGCGAAAGCGGAGATCCACTACGCACCGCGCTTTATTACCACCGACATGCTGGCATTGCGGGAAGCAGCGATGGCGGGCGTGGGCGTTGTACAGTTGCCGATATTGATGGTGAAGGATCAGCTTGCGTCAGGGGAACTGGTACGGGTGCTGGACGCGTGGGAACCCCGACGGGAAGTGATTCACGCGGTTTATCCTTCGCGGCGCGGCATGCTGCCGTCGGTCAGGACGCTGGTGGATTTTCTGACTGAAGAGTATGCGAAGATGGTGGAGGAGTAGCTTTTTGTAGGTTGGGTAAGCGCAGCGCCACCCGACATAAAGAGCGCAGGGAGTTTCAAGGTTCGAATTCCCCCCTTTCGGAGAATATAAAAGAAAAAAGCCCGTACTTTCGTACGAGCTCTCATCTCAAATATGGCGGTGAGGGGGGGATTGACTCGCTTCGCTCGCCCTGCGGGCAGCCTGTTCGCGACGCTCACAGTCTGTCCAACTGGCTGTCGCCAGTTGTCGAACCCCGGTCGGGGATTCTCATCCCCCCTGCATGCGTGCAATATGCGAAAAAAAAGCCCGCATTTTCATGCGAGCTCTTCTTTAAATATGGCGGTGAGGGGGGGATTGACTCGCTTCGCTCGCCCTGCGGGCAGCCTGTTCGCGACGCTCACAGTCTGTCCAACTGGCTGTCGCCAGTTGTCGAACCCCGGTCGGGGATTCTCATCCCCCCTGCATGCGTGCAATATGCGAAAAAAAAGCCCGCATTTTCATGCGAGCTCTTCTTTAAATATGGCGGTGAGGGGGGGATTCGAACCCCCGATACGTTGCCGTATACACACTTTCCAGGCGTGCTCCTTCAGCCACTCGGACACCTCACCATATTGTCATCCCGTTGTTGACGGGACGGGCGCTAATGTAAGGAAAAGCCGAACTGCCGTCAACTCACTTTTTCAGTAAATTAGCGCGTTTAGACAAACTTCAGGCAACATGATTCTTAATTGTGCTGAAAGCGTCTTTTTTATCAGCAACACAGCCGCGCAATAAATTTGTTATGCTGACAACCTCGTTAAAAAGCAAAATAAATCAGCGCAATAAAAGGCAGGAATGACTATGGATATACTTTTCTATCACCCCACGTTTGATACGGCCTACTGGATCGAGGCGCTCACGGCAGCTTTACCCGGCGCACGCGTTCGCGAGTGGAAGCGTGGAGATAACGAACATGCTGACTATGCGCTGGTCTGGCATCCGCCGGTAGAAATGCTCCAGGGCCGTAAGCTGAAGGCCGTTTTTGCCCTGGGGGCGGGCGTGGATTCCATTCTGAGCAAGCTGAAGGCGCACCCTGACATGCTGCCGGAAGCGATTCCCCTGTTCCGCCTGGAAGATACCGGCATGGGCCAGCAGATGCAGGAATATGCCGTCAGCCAGGTGCTGCACTGGTTCCGCCGCTTTGATGACTATCAGGCCTTTAAACAGCAGGCCCACTGGGAGCCGCTGCCGGATTACCGTCGCGAAGACTTTACGATCGGCATCCTCGGTGCGGGCGTGCTGGGCTCAAAAGTGGCTGAAGCCCTCGCTCCGTGGGGCTTCCCGCTGCGCTGCTGGAGCCGCAGCCGTAAGGACTATCCGGGCGTAGAGAGCTTTGCCGGAACGGATGAGCTTCCGGCCTTTCTGAACGGCACGCGCGTGCTGATCAACCTGCTGCCCAACACGGCGGAAACGGTAGGGATCATCAATGAAACCTTGCTCAACCAGTTAGCCGATCAGAGCTACCTGATGAACCTGGCGCGCGGGGTGCATCTGGTCGAGCCCGATCTGCTGAAGGCGCTGGACAGCGGAAAGCTAAAAGGCGCCATGCTGGATGTCTATAGCCGTGAGCCGCTGCCGGTGGAAAGCCCACTGTGGGCACATCCGCGCGTGGCGATGACCCCGCACGTGGCCGCCGTGACGCGTCCGGCAGAAGCGGTGGCGTACATATCTCATACCATCAGCGAAATGGAAAAGGGTAACGCGGTCACCGGCCAGGTTGACAGACAGCGCGGCTACTGAGAGAAACCCGGCGTTCGCCGGGTTTTTGCTAATATTCGCCGCTGATAACTGCTATCCTTTGGAAAAACCGCAGAGGAGAGAGAGATGTATCCCGTTGACCTGCATATGCACACCGTCGCCAGTACCCACGCGTATAGTAACCTCCATGATTATATTGCCCAGGCGAAGCTGAAAGGCATTAAGCTGTTCGCGATCACCGATCATGGTCCGGACATGGCGGATGCGCCGCACTACTGGCATTTTGTGAATATGCGGATCTGGCCACGTCTGGTGGACGGCATTGGGATACTGCGCGGCATCGAGGCGAATATCAAAAATACCGACGGTGAGATCGACTGCACCGGGCCGATGCTGACGTCTCTGGATCTTATCCTCGCCGGTTTCCACGAGCCGGTTTTTGCACCTCAGGATAAAGAGACCAACACCGCGGCGATGATTGCCACCATTGCCAGCGGCAATGTGCACATTATCAGCCACCCCGGCAACCCGAAGTACCCGATTGATATTCAGGCTGTCGCGCAGGCGGCAGCGAAGCACCGCGTGGCGCTGGAGATTAACAACTCCTCCTTTGTTCACTCGCGCAAGGGCAGTGAAGCCAACTGCCGCGAAGTGGCCGCCGCCGTACGCGATGCGGGCGGCATGGTGGCGTTGGGTTCGGATTCCCATACCGCCTTTACGCTGGGTGATTTCAGCGAGTGCCTGAAAGTGCTCAATGACGTTAACTTCCCGGAAGCGCAAATCCTGAACGTGACTCCGCGCCGCATGCTCGATTTCCTCGAATCGCGCGGCATGGAGCCGATTGCCGAATTTGCCGATCTTTAATTGTGTAATGGAATAATAAAAATGAACGAGTTTTCCATCCTTTGCCGCGTGCTGGGTACGCTCTATTATCGCCAGCCGCAAGACCCGCTGTTGGTTCCGCTCTTTACGTTGATTCGTGAAGGTAAGCTGGCGGAGAACTGGCCGCTGGAACAGGATGATTTACTGGCGCGTCTGCAAAAAAGCTGCGACATGCAGCAGATTGCGTCCGATTACAATGCGCTGTTCGTCGGCGATGAGTGCCGCGTTTCGCCATACCGTTCTGCCTGGCAGGAAGGGGCGACGGAAGCGGAAGTCCGTGCTTTCCTCTCCACGCGCGGTATGCCGCTGAGCGATACGCCTGCGGATCATATCGGTACGCTGCTGCTGGCCGCTTCCTGGATTGAAGATAACGCCGGGGATGATGAGAACGAAGCCATCGAAACGCTTTTCGAAACGTACCTGCTGCCGTGGGTCGGAACATTCCTTGGGAAAGTCGAAGCCCACGCCGCCTCGCCATTCTGGAGAACGCTGGCACCGCTGACCCGCGACGCAATTGCGGCGATGTGGGATGAGCTGGAAGAAGAGAACGAAGAGTGATTTAGATCACATAAATCCTGCAACGCCGCATTTCAATTTGCACATAATGTGCTTCTGATCGCATTTCTATGGTGCGCTTCTGCTAAGATGCGCGCCATGAACATATTACTTTGTATCGCAATAACAACAGGCATTCTCTCCGGGCTCTGGGGATGGGTGGCCGTGTCTCTCGGATTGCTCAGCTGGGCTGGATTCCTTGGCTGTACGGCCTATTTCGCCTGCCCGCAGGGGGGCGTCAAAGGGCTCTTTATCTCAGGCTGCACGCTAATGAGCGGGGTTATCTGGGCGCTGGTGATCATGAAAGGCAGCGCGCTGGCGCCGCATCTGGAGATGCTGGGGTACATTATGACGGGCGTTGTTGCCTTCCTGATGTGTATTCAGGCTAAGCATCTCCTGCTTTCGTTTGTGCCGGGCACCTTTATCGGGGCGTGCGCGACCTTTGCAGGGCAGGGTGACTGGAAGCTGGTGGTGCCTTCCCTGGCGCTGGGGTTGCTGTTTGGCTATGCCATGAAAAACAGCGGTCTTTGGCTGGCGTCGCGGCGGGAAAAAGCGCAAGACATCACGGCGGTGAGCGAATAAAAAAAGGCGAGATAATCATCTCGCCTTTTTTATGCGCTTCCTGTCAGGATTCCGGAGGGACTGACATATCGCGGTATTTCACCAGTATCGGGTTCTGCACGTCTGCTTTGTTTTGCAGATCCCACAGCCCGCGGTCAATACCGTCGTTGATTAAGAAGATCACGCCGGTTTCAATGGCCGACATCAGACACATCATGACCGGCTCGTTAGAGGTGTAGCCAATTTCACCCTCCAGCAAACGCTGGTAATCGATGAAGCGGAATACCCCTGCCTGAACTTCATAAGACAGGATGGTTTTGCTGGTGTTCACCGAAGAGAGCACTTCGCCTGTACTGACGTTGACCACACGCAGGTTAACGGCGATTTGGTCGAGCTGGTACTGGGTATCCGCACCGATACCGAAGTACCGCGCGCCCGCACCACCCGATTTAACGTTACTTTCGTAACCAATAATCGATCCTTCAATCATCACGTTCGCTGCCGCCAGAGATTCCAGAGGCGTGCGGTTATTGGCCGCGACGGTACCATTCTCCTGTGCGGCACGAATGATTTTCCGTTCATTCAACAGGTTCTGAAGACCCTGACGTTCCAGCGGAATAAACCAGTGCGAATCCTTGAGCGCGGTAACCAGCATCGCGGTGGCACTTTGCGGCACGGCCGTGGAGAAGTTACTTGCCGGGTAAGGCTTAAATTGCCCGGTTTCATCCTGAATGTTGTATACGGAGACAAATATTTTCCCCGTTGGAGCAGGTAAATGCGTTAAATCACGATAACTCTGGGCCCGAGGCATTAATGTTGGTTTTGCAGCTTCTTTAGGTGGAGCAGTTAAACAACCGCTCAATAAGCACACTGCAACAAATATCAGGAAGCGCTGCATGATCGTTGTCCTTATTTAGCTATTGTTTAAAAGTCAGTTGAATTACTTTGTAGACCGGAAACCTGAATAGTGGAGATCCTTCCGGTTTTACGATCGGTCACGTTCAGCTGAAGCTGTCCATCAGTGTTGGCGATATCAACGATAAAATCGTTGGTCACCATCCGGCCGGGTTTGCCGGTATTAATGTTGGTCAGTAACCCGCCTAAAATCTGCGACTGGATAGCCTGAGTGAAGTTGTCCAGTGCGGATGGGGTATCAACGCTAAAATCCTTTAAGCTTGGGTCCTTATAGGAGTTTTGCGCCTGCGCTTCATTCAGCAGAAAGGCGCCGTTGTTAGGGTTACCGCCAAAGTTAGGGTTACGGAACTGAAACGTCATATTTCCGGCCCAGCTTATAGGTGTTATTAGCATTATCGAAACAACTGCATATGCAATACGCATGACAGCCTCCGCATATCGGTTCGCTAGAACTCGTCTTTAGCTAAATCGCTGGTGCTTAATAGGGCTTTATCTATTTGCAGGCGATTAATAGCGTCTTCTGATTGGGCCAGTGCCAGGGCTACGTTTTTATCGAAGTCCATTTTAGTGGGGAATAAAAACGTTTGATAAATAACGTACTGATTGGCCGTTATTGTTATCCAACTTCCCCATCGTGCACTGGGCCGCTCGTTGATTGTTATATTTCCGGTATAAGTACTGTCCCATTTGTCACTGAAGGCTCGATAAAAACTGTGCCCGACCGATGAGACAGTGTGGTCTGTTAACAATCCGGGAACTTCGACCTCGACGGCCTTCAGATTCCCGGCAGCGAGCAGGAAACTCGCTGCGGCGATCCAACTCAACGTGCGCTTCATGTGATTAACGCCTGAGGTTATCGTTTGCCCACGAAACTGCCTGAGTTCGGTTTTTTACAGCTATCTTCTTGAAAAGATTATAAAGGTGCGTCTTTACCGTATTTTCGCTGATAAATAACGAACGGGCGATTTCAATATTTGAAGCACCAATGCGTAACTTATTCAGGATCTCTTTCTCACGGTGCGTGAGCAGTGCTGACTCTGAGCTGTTATAGCGATAATTTCCGGAGTGCGTGATGAGGTAGCTGGCCAGCTTTTGCGAAAAATAACACTCTCCGCGCAATATGCCTTGCAGACCCTCAACTACCCGGTCTTCTTCTTCCGTGACGTAGAACACGCCATTGATATGCGGCCAGCTTTCAATATCCCTGAAAGGATATTCATCAGGCGTATTCAATAATAGCACGCGGATATTATTGTTTTTCCTGCTTAAAATATCTTGCCAGTAATGGATGAGCTTTTTATCAGCCTCCATCATATCGAACAGAATGATGCTGCCAGGTGCAATATCATCAAAAGAACGTTGAATATTATGCAATTTCCCGTTCAGTGATAAAGATTGCTTTAAATGTTGTAATAACGCTGTCGCTTGCAAAGAAGGTTTTGTGATCAACAGTAATGTATGACCATGTAAACTATGGACTTCATTATACATGATGAAACCCCACTTTTTTTTGGCACCTGGCAGCTGTCCTCCTGTTTAATAGAGGACACCAGAAGTACTGACAGATGTTGCACTGCTGTGTGTAGAATCAGACCATAACCTCCACGGGGAGGTAAATATAAAACCAATTTCGTACATCTAATTTCAATCTAGCTTTTACGAAGTTTAAAGCAAGTGTTAAACATGTAACCGAATGTAAAAATCAATATTAATTTGTGAAAATCACTTGTGATGAATGGCGAGAAATGATGAGAAAGTTGTACATCTAAATAGAGATGCACAGTTTTTAAAAATCATACAAATATTTATATATCATTGATTCTTAGGTATATTTATTATTTTATGCGAACGATAAAACAGTATGAGGTACAGATTATTTCTAAGCCCATAAATGCGCGGTTGTCTGGCTTAAGAAAACGGGCTTCGTGTCACGACTGTGAAAAAGTGTCCTTCTGCCGTTACGTTTAAACAACGCGAGAAGACGCGTGGACAGCCTTCGCCTCGTTGTACAACCTGATTGTTGGACAGGGGAAATAAAAAATATAAGCTGGCCTGAGTAAAGTGATTTTTGTCGTAAATTACGACTTTGTGGTGATCCGAAAAATAAAAATAAGCCGCGCGGGTGAGATATTTAAAATGTTTCAGCGGACATACTCTTCACCGTAACGACGCGTTAACACAATACGCATCGTTTTTACAAGTAACACGGTTATAGGTTATGGCGTGATTAAATAACCAGGTCCAGGGTGACAACATGAAATACACATCGTTATTTATGGTGTTTACATTACTGGGTGCGCCTGGATTTGTAACCGCAGCGAATTCAGATTTAGCCAATGCTGAATATAATTTTGCGGTTAACGAATTAAGTCTTTCATCACTCAATCAGGCAGCCATTATTGGTCAACAGGGTGTTTTTAATGACGCTCAGGTTCGCCAGGAAGGTTCAAAACTCTTGTCCATTGTTTCACAGGATGGGGCGGGCAACAGAGCAAGAGTTGATCAATCAGGGAGTTACAATATAGCCTGGATCGATCAGAGCGGTACCGCGAATGATGCAGGTATTACGCAAGAGGGATACGGTAATAGCGCGAAAATTATCCAGAAAGGGTCGGGTAATAGAGCAAATATTACGCAGTACGGTACGCAGAAAACCGCAGTTGTAGTGCAGAAACAGTCGCAAATGGCGATTAACGTTATTCAACATTAGCGCATTCGCGACGATTTTAATCAATCCGATGGGGGTTTACCATGAAATTTCTCAAAGTGGCAGCGCTTGCAGCAATCGTAGTTTCTGGTAGTGCTATGGCGGGTTCTATTAATCAGGGCGGCTGGGGCCATGGGCATGGTCATGGCGGATACAGTGGCCCAAATTCAACCCTGAATATTTATCAGGACGGTGGCGGTAACTCCGCGGTTGCTCTGCAGACAGACGCCAGAAATTCCGTGCTGAATATTACCCAGAAAGGTGGCGGTAACGGCGCTGACGTTGGTCAGGGTTCTGATGACAGTAAAATCAACCTGACCCAGAAAGGATTTGGCAACAGTGCAACACTGGATCAGTGGAACAGCAAAAAATCTGTTATGAACGTTAGCCAGTCCGGCGGCTTTAACGGCGCCCTCGTCGACCAGACTGCCTCTAACTCTACTGTCAACGTTACCCAGATTGGCTTTGGTAACCACGCGACAGCTCATCAGTACTGATACTGAAATCTGTGCTACAAAAAAACAGGGCTGATGCCCTGTTTTTTTTCGGGAGTTCATCATGAATACCTTAATTCTTCTTGCCGCGCTTTCCAGCCAGATAACTTTCAAAACGTCGCAGCAGGAAAATATGACCACCATTATTCCTCAGGTCACCCTGGCGCAGCCGTGTGATTGTCAGGTTCAGATTGTTTCCGTTCGGGAAGGGCAGGGGGGACAAAGTTCGTCCCGACAGCAAAATACCCTTTTTATACCCGCTAATCAGACGATTGATTTAATGCGCCTGAGTTTAAATATTAATGCGGGAGACACGGTAAAAATCGTTGTCACCGTTTCAGACGGTAAATCGCTTCATTTATCACAGCAGTGGTCGCCAGCGGAACGTTCGCTTTAATCATTCATGAAATCAATGTGTTGCGAATGTGGCGGGTCTGTGCCGTTGAGCTATGCTGATATCAGGGATCAGGTCATTATGTTCCTTAACGTGAGACTTCGTTTGTCATAATGAAGTGCGTTTACCCCTCAAGGACGATTTTCATTGAGGAGTACCGATAATGAACCACTCTTTCGCTCGACTCGTGACGGGTCTGGGCCTGATTGTTTCTGTTTTTAGCCTCCCGGTTTATTCGGCTACCATTGTGAACGGTGGCGTTATTCATTTTCGCGGTGCCATTGTTGCAGACCCCTGTGAAGTTACGCCGCAGCAAAGACAGTTTGCTATGTCCTGTCCGGATAATAATCGTATGCAAACGCGCATGGTCAGTTATGAAGAGGCGCTTAATGGCAAAGTGTCCGATTCAGATCTGGTGTCGCTCCGCATGAAATACCTTAACCCTGAAAAAACGCTCGCGGTTGTCGAAATCCAGTATCGATAGCGTTCTCTCTTCCGCTTTGTGCGGAAGAGGATTTTTTCTGATAGTTTTTTCTCCCGGGCAGCCCTGCGATACACTTAATAAAAAGGCGGGTTGCAGAGGGGCTTTATGAAACCGCAAATTGAAGTTATTCATGGTGATATTACGACCATGCACGTCGACGTCATCGTCAATGCGGCCAATTCCTCCCTGATGGGGGGAGGCGGTGTGGACGGCGCTATCCACCGGGCTGCCGGACCGCAGCTGCTGGAAGCCTGCAAAACCGTACGGCAACAGCAGGGCGAATGTCCTCCCGGCCATGCGGTCATTACGCTTGCGGGCGATCTGCCTGCCAAAGCGGTGATCCACGCCGTAGGGCCTGTCTGGCATGGTGGCGATCGGCACGAGGCGAGTATTCTGGAAGAGGCTTACCGGAACTGTCTGCGGCTGGCTGCCGACAACGGCTATAAAACAATGGCGTTCCCGGCCATCAGTACCGGGGTGTATGGCTATCCTAAGGCGGCTGCCGCTACGATCGCCGTCGACACCGTTTACCGCTATCTGTCGCTAAAACCGATGCCTGAGAAAGTTATCTTTGTCTGTTTCGATGAAGAAACCACCCACCTTTATCAACGGTTGCTGACCCAGCGCGGGCAGGAACTGGACACCTGAAGCAACCGCGGCGCACTGAGTGCGCCGCGGTTGTTTATGAGGCTTTTACCTGAGGTTTTCCTGAGAAGAGGAAACGCAAAAGCGGGATCCGCAGGTGGATTTCATAGAGCACGATCGCAATCCCCACGACAAACACCAGACCGGTAAAGAAGCCCAGCGTGTTAGAGGCGATATGCGGGGTGATGTAAGCCCCGAAGAAGAGCGTGAGCGGGTGATGCACCAGATAAATAAACAGCGACGCATTCACGAAGTAGGTCACGCGGCTGGACTTAAAGTTCAGCAGGCGGTGGCCGAGCGCGAATACTACGTTCACCATCCATAAACCCAGCAGCATGGTGATCACGCTTTCCGTTTCGTACATCCAGGCGTCACCGCTCCCGTAGCGCTGGTTCAGCAGATAGGCCGCGAACGCGATGGCCGCACCTACAGCACACCACGGTGACGGGGTAGTAAACAGCGCTTTCAGCTTCGGGTAAATAAACGCCAGCGCGCCAATTAAAAAGAACGGAATGTAGAAAAGGGACTGCATCACCACAAAATTAAACAGGCCGTCGCTCAGTATCGGTGGATAGACGATAAACAGGATGCGTCTCACCGCGGCGTAAGCGATACCCAACAGCAAGAAGAGCACCGACAGTTTGCCCAGCGTAACGGTGGCGAAAAAGGCGTCAGCTCTCGAACTCAGGTGGTGACGCAGGCGGCTGAAAATGAACAGGCTCACCGTAGTGAGCACCACCAGGACCAGCAGGAACCACAGGTGAGACACCAGCTCCCAGACCAGCGTATTGTACTTTTCATACAGTGACAGATTCGGCCAGTTTTCCGCTTTGCCTTTGACGTACTGCAGCATAATGAACTGAGGCAGCGTCAGTAGCGGAATCGCGGTCAGCATGGGGATCCCCACGCGCTCGACGCGCACCTTCCACCAGCGTTTAAGCGGGTATCGCAGAAACAGCATGTAAGAGAAATAGCCGGAGATGACAAAAAACACCTGCATACGGAAGGCGTGAATAAAGTCATTAAACAGCGTCAGCCACCAGGAGGGCATCTGGCTATTCACATGCCAGGTGTGGCTGGAGTAAATCAGTGATATGTGAAAAGGGATCCCCAATAGCATCAGCCATGCCCGGATCGAGTCGAGGAAATATTCACGTTCTGTTGGTGTTGTGCTCATATAACGTTGTGCATTCTCAGACTTTTCGTCTTATCCCTAAGACTCATAATGGTTACATTCGAAAGCAACCCTACACCAAGACCGACACCCTGTCTCCAGGATAAGCACGCAAAGTGAATAATGGGTTCTTTCATTTGCTTAATCCATGAGCCAGCAGCTGAACAAAGCAGTGATAATGTTGTCGGATTGCCTGAGTTTCCATTAAAATGGATCGGATCGATATAAGCACACAAAGGGGGAAGTGCTTACTTATTATGAAACATAAACCACAGATGATGAAAATGCGTTGGTTAGGTGCTGCAGTGGTGTTATCACTGTATACCTCATCGGCACTGGCCTTTAACATCGACGATGTCGCAAAACAGGCAAAATCGATGGCTGGCAAGAGCTACGAAGCGCCGAAAAGTAACTTGCCCTCCGTTTTCCGCGATATGAAATATGCGGACTATCAGCAGATCCAGTTCAATCACGACAAAGCCTACTGGAGCAACATCAAGACCCCGTTCAAGCTTGAGTTTTATCATCAGGGTATGTATTTCGACACGCCTGTTGCCATCAACGAAGTGACGGCCACAGCGGTACGTAAGATCAAATACAGCCCGGATTACTTCAATTTTGGCAATGTGCAACACGATAAAGATACGGTGAAAGACCTGGGCTTCGCAGGCTTTAAGGTGCTTTACCCGATCAACAGCAAAGATAAAAACGACGAAATCGTCAGCATGCTTGGTGCCAGCTATTTCCGCGTGATTGGCGCGGGGCAGGTATACGGGCTTTCTGCGCGCGGACTGGCGATTGATACCGCGCTGCCATCAGGTGAAGAATTCCCACGTTTCCGTGAGTTCTGGATTGAACGTCCAAAACCAACGGATAAACGTCTGACCATTTACGCGCTGCTGGATTCACCGCGTGCGACCGGCGCCTATCGCTTTGTGATTATGCCGGGTCGTGACACCGTGGTTGACGTGCAGTCCAAGGTTTACCTGCGTGATAAAGTGGGCAAACTGGGCGTTGCACCACTGACCAGCATGTTCCTGTTTGGGCCGAACCAGCCGTCTCCGGCCACTAACTTCCGCCCGGAACTGCACGACTCCAACGGTCTGTCTATTCATGCCGGTAACGGAGAGTGGATCTGGCGTCCGCTTAACAACCCGAAACATCTGGCGGTGAGCAGCTTCGCGATGGAAAACCCGCAAGGTTTTGGCCTGCTGCAGCGTGGCCGTCAGTTCTCCCGCTTTGAAGATTTGGACGACCGCTATGACCAGCGTCCAAGCGCCTGGGTCACGCCAAACGGTGACTGGGGTAAAGGTAAGGTTGAGCTGGTTGAGATTCCAACCAACGACGAAACCAACGATAACATCGTGGCTTACTGGACGCCGGATCAGCTGCCGGAAGCCGGTAAAGAGATGAACTTCAAGTACACCATCACCTTCAGCCGCGACGAAGATAAGCTGCATGCGCCGGATAACGCGTATGTGATGCAGACTCGCCGTTCAACGGGTGATGTGAAGCAGTCTAATCTTATCCGTCAGCCTGACGGTACCGTGGCCTTTGTCGTGGACTTTACAGGCCAGGATATGAAGAAACTGTCACCGGACACCGCCGTTGCCGCTCAGGCCAGCATCGGTGATAACGGTGAAATCGTTGAAAATACCGTGCGTTACAACCCGGTAACCAAAGGCTGGCGTCTGACCCTGCGCGTGAAAGTGAAAGATCCGAAACAGACCACTGAAATGCGTGCTGCGCTGGTCAGTAACGATCAGCCGCTGAGTGAAACCTGGAGCTATCAGCTACCTGCCAATGAATAATACATCTGAATATATTGATGCCATGCCGCTGACGGATATCGAAAAAGCGGCACTGCCTAAGAGCGACATCCGCGCGGTTCACACCGCGCTGGATGGTGAACATCGTCAGTTTTCCCGTGATGATGATACGCCGCTGGGGTCAGTAAAGGCACGTCTGGAGCAGGCCTGGCCGGACTCGCTGGCAGAAGGGCAATTGATTAAAGACGACGAAGGGCGCGATCAGCTTCAGGCGATGCCGAAGGCCACGCGTTCCTCAATGTTCCCCGATCCGTGGCGCACCAACCCGGTGGGCCGCTTCTGGGATCGCCTGCGCGGGCGTGATGTGACGCCGCGCTATCTGTCACGCCTGACGAAAGAAGAGCAGGCTTCCGAACAGAAATGGCGTACCGTGGGGACCCTCCGTCGCTACATCCTGCTGCTGTTGACGCTGGCGCAGACGGTCGTCGCGACCTGGTATATGAAAACCATCCTGCCGTATCAGGGCTGGGCGTTCATCAACCCGATGGACATGATGGGCCAGGATCTCTGGGTCTCCTTCATGCAGCTGCTGCCGTATATCCTGCAGAGCGGCATCCTTCTGCTGTTCGCGGTTCTCTTCTGCTGGGTCTCGGCCGGTTTCTGGACCGCGCTGATGGGCTTCCTGCAGCTGCTGATGGGGCGTGACAAATACAGCATTTCGGCGTCAACGGTCGGGGATGAACCCCTCAATCCTGAGCACCGTACCGCGCTGATTATGCCTATCTGTAACGAAGACGTTGACCGCGTGTTTGCGGGCCTGCGTGCCACCTGGGAGTCCGTGAAGGCGACCGGCAACGCGGAGCATTTTGACGTTTACATCCTGAGCGACAGTTACAACCCGGATATCTGCGTGGCAGAACAAAAAGCGTGGATGGAGCTGATTGCAGAAGTGCAGGGCGAAGGGCAGATCTTCTACCGTCGCCGCCGCCGTCGCGTGAAGCGTAAAAGCGGTAACATCGATGACTTCTGCCGCCGCTGGGGTAACCAGTACAGCTACATGGTGGTGCTGGATGCTGACTCCGTCATGAGCGGTGACTGCCTGAGCGGTCTGGTGCGTCTGATGGAAGCCAACCCGAACGCGGGTATCATTCAGTCTTCACCAAAAGCGTCGGGAATGGACACGCTCTATGCGCGCTGTCAGCAGTTCGCCACCCGTGTTTACGGGCCGCTGTTCACGGCAGGTCTGCACTTCTGGCAGCTGGGTGAATCCCACTACTGGGGTCACAACGCCATCATCCGCGTGAAGCCGTTCATTGAGCACTGTGCGCTGGCGCCGCTGCCGGGCGAGGGTTCGTTTGCCGGTTCTATTCTGTCACATGACTTCGTGGAAGCGGCGCTGATGCGTCGTGCTGGCTGGGGCGTCTGGATTGCCTACGACCTGCCGGGATCGTACGAAGAGCTGCCGCCGAACCTGCTGGACGAGCTCAAGCGTGACCGCCGCTGGTGTCACGGTAACCTGATGAACTTCCGCCTGTTCCTGGTGAAAGGGATGCACCCGGTTCACCGCGCGGTGTTCCTGACGGGCGTGATGTCGTATCTCTCCGCACCGCTGTGGTTTATGTTCCTTGCGCTCTCCACAGCGCTGCAGGTCGTCCATGCCCTGACGGAGCCGCAATACTTCCTGCAGCCGCGCCAGCTGTTCCCGGTGTGGCCGCAGTGGCGTCCGGAACTGGCGATTGCGCTGTTTGCCTCCACCATGGTGCTGCTGTTCCTGCCTAAGCTGCTCAGCATCATCCTGATCTGGTGCAAAGGCTCGAAAGAGTACGGCGGTTTCTTCCGCGTGACCCTTTCACTGCTGCTGGAAGTGCTGTTCTCCGTGCTGCTGGCACCGGTGCGTATGCTGTTCCACACCGTTTTCGTGGTCAGTGCGTTCCTGGGCTGGGAAGTGGTCTGGAACTCACCGCAGCGTGATGACGACTCCACGCCGTGGAGCGAAGCCTTTATGCGCCATGGTTCTCAGCTGCTGCTGGGTCTGGTGTGGGCGGCAGGGATGGCGTGGCTGGATCTGCGCTTCCTGTTCTGGCTGGCGCCGATTGTCTTCTCGCTGATCCTGTCGCCGTTTGTCTCCGTCATCTCCAGCCGTTCGACGGTGGGGCTGCGGACCAAACGCTGGAAGCTGTTCCTGATCCCGGAAGAGTATTCCCCGCCGCAGGTGCTGGTAGACACCGATCGTTATCTCGAGCAGAACCGCAATCGCACGCTGGATGACGGCTTTATGCACGCCGTGTTTAACCCGTCATTCAACGCCCTGGCGACGGCAATGGCGACGGCGCGTCACCGTGCCAGCCAGGTGCTGGAGATTGCCCGCGATCGTCACGTTGAGCAGGCGCTGAACGAGACCCCGGAAAAACTCAACCGTGACCGTCGTCTGGTCCTGTTGAGCGACCCGGTTACGATGGCGCGTCTTCACTACCGCGTATGGTCCGCTCCGGAGAGATACTCTTCGTGGGTAAACTACTATAAAGAACTGAAGCTGAACCCGCTGGCGTTGAAGGCGAAGTAAGTGGTTAAGTAGGGCAGGTAAGCGAAGCACCTCCCGCCAACTAAAATACCGGCATAATCGCCGGTATTTTTTTAGAGGTTACTCATGAGAATCATCATCGTCGTTCTGATGGCATGCCTGCTCAGCGGCTGCGGCAGCATCATCAGCCGCACCATTCCAGGGCAGGGCCACGGGAATCAGTATTACCCGGGTGTGAAATGGGATCTCCGAGACTCCGCATGGCGCTACCTCACCGTGCTGGATCTGCCATTCTCGCTAATTTTCGACACGCTGCTGCTGCCGATCGATGCCAGCCACGGCCCTTACGAGTAGCGTAAATTAACGCTCGTCCCACTCATCGGCTGCGGTTTGACCTTCTTCCGTATCCAGCGGTGGCTCGAGCTGAAATTCGCCCTCATCCCACTCGTGCAATGTATTCTCTTCCAGCCATTCCTGCCGCAGTTCGATTTCATCATAGTCGCCATCAAAGACGGCCTGCGCACCATCACCGCTCAGGACCGGCAGGCATTCCCCTTCTTCACCTTCATCGGCAAAGAATTCGGCCTGCCACATAATATCCCCATCCTGCAGAACGTATTTCTGGATATTAAGTTGTTGCACGTCAGCATCTTCTTCTTCAACGCCGGGGTTGTCGGCGAGGAACTCTTCACGAGCGGCATCAATAGCTTCTTCCAGCGTGGCGTACATGGTCATTGGTGTCTCCCTGTTTTCCAGAAGGTTTCAGGGAAAGAATAGCTTAATATCCGATTCTGCAAGTATGAATGCGAAAATAAGCGTCAGGCGTTCGTCTTATTCCGCCACTGGCCGTAGCGCGCGGGATAAACTGAACCACGAATAAATTGCATTAAACAGTACCACGCCCGCCGTCACGATAAAGACGGCGCGAAAACCGAAGCTGGCGGAGATGCTCGCCCCGAGAAGCGGTCCGGTGACGTTACCGATGTCGCGAAATGACTGGTTATAGCTGAAGATCCGCCCGGCAATCTGGTTCGTGGAGTTGTAAACCAGCAGGGTCTGTACGGCGGGCAGCAAGGCCCCGTCTGCGGCACCAAGCAAAAAGCGAAGTAAGCCCAGCTGCCACGGAGAGTGCACCATCGACATGGGGATCAGCAGCAGGACGGAGATCACCAGCGCACAGATCAGAATTTTTTCCGGACCGACGCGGTCCCCCAGTTTCCCCAGCCTCGGCGCGCTAAGCAGCGCCGCCACCCCGGGGACGGACGCAATCAGCCCGCTAATAAACGCGATATTGCTGACGTTGCCCGCCAGATCGCGGATGTACAGCGTGAGGATAGGGGCAATCGATCCGGTTGCGACCTGAATAATCAGGGTCGTCACGAACAGGCTTAGCACCAGTCTGGGATTTTTAAGCGAGGTCAGCACCTCCCTGGCGTGTAGCATCTCTTTCTTCGCAACGGGGGTGAAGTTTTCCCGAATACAGAGCAGGGTGACAACAAAGCACAGGAACAGCACGCAGGCGGTGATAAAGAACACCGGACGCAGGCCATAACTATCGGCCATGAGTCCGCCGGCCAGTGGCCCCAGCAGGGCACCGCTTACGCCGCCGGTTGAGAGTGTGCCCAGCGCCCAGCCGCTCTTATGGCGAGGAATTTGCGTGGCAATCAGGGCATTGGCATTGGGAATAAATCCTCCCAGCAAACCCAGCAACGCACGCAAAATCAGGAACTGCCAGACGTTCTGCGCCACGCCCATCAGCGCCATGATAATGGCCATCCCCAGCGCCGAGCGCAGCAGCATGATTTTACGCCCCTTGCGGTCGGCAAGGCCGCCCCAGAAGGGCGAGGCTATCGCGGAGAACAGGAACGTGATGCTGAATACCAGGCCGGACCACATATTGAGCGCGCTATGGCCCGTCACGCCCAGCTGTTCAACATAGAGCGGCAGAAAAGGCATGACCAGGCTAAACGCCGCGCCGGTGAGAAAACAGCCAAGCCACGCAACCGTGAGGTTACGCTTCCAGTTTATGGGGGCATCTGAAGGTGACATAACAATCCGCATAATGAGGTGCTGGGCACCTGAAGCAAGAAGTAATAAGCCTGCTAATTATGCGCCTGGGTTATGATTGCCGCAATGAGGGGGAGCTTTTAAAGCTAAAACAGGATGCGACCCTGAGGATCGCATCCTGAAAATCAATAGCGGGACGGCGTGCCTTTTGGCCGCGTTTTAAAGCGGCGGTGCAACCACATGTACTGCTCGGGTGCGAGCATGATGCATTTCTCTACGATACCGTTCATCCAGCGCGCGGTGGTTTCTGCATCGTCAAGCGGCGGCGCGAGTTCCGGTTCCAGCATCATCAACTCGTAGCCCGAACCGTCAGGCTTGCGGCGGGGAACAAAGGGTACGATGGCGGCTTTGGACATCCGCGCCAGCATCCAGGTGCCGGTAGTTGTGGCGGCCTCTTCAACGGCGAAGAAGGGGACAAAAACGCTGGCCTGTGGGCCATAGTCGTGGTCGGGGGCATACCAGACCACTTCGCCGGATTTCAGCGCACGGATCATTCCCTTCAGATCTTTACGGTCGATCATGCTTTTGTTGGAGCGCATGCGGCCGTTGGTCTGGATTAAATCGATGACCGGGTTATCGTTAGGGCGATAAACGCCAATGCCGGGCGCCTGCATGCCGAACATACGCGCCCCGATTTCCAGCGTCAGAAAATGGACGCCGATCAGCAGAACGCCCGTCTGGTTGGCCTGAAGCGTATGTACAGGATCCATGCCGGTTCCCGTTACCTCGCTCCAGCGGGCCATGCGTTTGTCCGGCCAGAACCACGCCATGCCGGTTTCCATAAGGCCCATCCCAACGGATTCGAAGTTCTTCGCGACCATATTGTGACGCTCTGAGTCGCTCATCTGCGGAAAACACAGCTCAAGGTTGCGGTACGCGATTCTGGCGCGACGCTTCATAAACAGTTGTGCGAATCGGCCCAGAAATTTACCCAACCGAAAAATAACAGGGTAGGGAAGCTGTACCAGAAGCCATAAAAAGCCGATGCCAAGCCAGGTCAACCAATAGCGGGGATGCAAAAGGGCGGCAGTAAATTTTGGTAACTGGGTCATGTCTTTCCTGTGTTCAAACGTCCTGTTTCGCTAGTGTCTCATTTTTTGAGGCGTAGCCAAAATATCTGCTTTCGAAGCGTGCACGAATACAGCAATTGTTAATCCTGATTAATCAGGGTGTGTGAAATGTAGCGTAAATTGTGTGGATGTAAATTGGTTTTGTTTGCTATATGATGCCGACCGATTTTTCATTCTCTCTAACGACTCCAGGACTGTACACCATGCCAGTGTTACACAACCGCGTTTCGAACGAGATGTTAAAAGCGCGTATGTTGGCTGAAACCGAACCGCGCACAACCATCTCATTCTATAAATACTTCACGATCGACGATCCGCAGGCGACCCGAGATGCGCTTTATCAGGCGTTCACGGCGCTGAACGTCTTCGGCCGCGTCTACCTTGCCCGTGAAGGCATCAACGCGCAGATTAGCGTACCGGAAAGCAAAGTCAGCGCCTTCCGCGACGTACTTTATCAATTTGACCCGGCCCTTAACGGCTTACGCCTGAACATTGCCCTGGATGATGACGGGAAATCCTTCTGGGTGCTGCGCATGAAGGTGCGTGAACGCATCGTGGCGGACGGTATCGACGATCCGGAGTTTAACCCGGCGGACGTCGGTGAATATCTGAAGGCGGCGGAAGTGAATGCGATGCTGGACGATCCGGATGCCGTGTTCATCGATATGCGTAACCACTATGAGTATGAAGTGGGGCATTTCGAGAATGCGATGGAGATTCCGGCTGATACCTTCCGCGAGCAGTTGCCGAAAGCGGTTGAGATGATGCAGGAGCATAAAGATAAAAAGATCGTTATGTACTGCACCGGCGGTATCCGCTGTGAGAAAGCCAGCGCGTGGATGAAGCACAACGGCTTCAATAAAGTCTGGCACATTGAAGGCGGCATTATTGAGTACGCTCGCCGCGCCCGTGAACAGGGGCTGCCGGTACGCTTTATCGGGAAAAACTTTGTCTTTGACGAGCGTATGGGTGAACGTATTTCGGATGACGTCATCGCCCAGTGCCACCAGTGCGGCGCGCCGTGCGATACCCACACCAACTGCAAAAACGACGGTTGTCATCTGCTGTTCATTCAGTGCCCGGCCTGTGCCGAGAAGTTTAACGGTTGCTGTAGCGAGCTGTGCAGTGAAGAGAGCATCCTGCCGGAAGAAGAGCAGCGTCGCCGTCGCGCAGGACGTGAAAACGGCAACAAGATTTTCAATAAATCTCGCGGTCGTCTGAATACCAAACTGGGTATCCCTGACCCGGAATGATAATAACGCCCGGCACGGCAAAAGCCTGCCGGGCGACGTTATTATGATTTCTGCTGTACACCTTCAACGGATATAATCAGCTCCACGTCCTGAGACGCCGGGCCTAAATCCGTTGTGATATTAAAATCTTTCAGGTGAATTTTCCCTGCCGCTTCGAAGCCTGCGCGTTTACCGCCCCACGGATCGTCACCCTGGCCCAGTAATTTCGCATCAAGCGTAACCGGTTTGGTTACGCCGTTAAGCGTCAGGTTGCCGGTAATATTCAGCTTATCACCCTCTTTCTTCACCTCAGTAGAAGTGAAGGTCGCCTGCGGGAATTTCGCGACGTTGAGGAATTCCCCACTGCGCAGGTGTTTATCGCGCTCTGCGTGGTTCGTGTCGACGCTGTTCGTATTAATGGTCACATTGACTTTATCGGCTGCGGGATTTTTTTCGTCAAAGGTGAATGTGCCGTCAAAATCCTTAAAGGTGCCGTACAGCCAGCTATATCCCAGGTGCTGAATACGGAAATTGACGAAAGCGTGCTGGCCCTCTTTATCTATTTTATAATCCGCCGCCACGGCGGAGCCGGCGGTGAATAACAGAGAACCCAGTGCGATACCCAGCAGGTGTTTTTTCATTTTATGCTCCAGAGTCAACTGACGAGCGGCCAAGCATGCGCTTTAGCGTATCGTCTTTATCAATAAAATGGTGTTTGAGGGCGGCAAGCCCGTGCAGCACGGACAGAATCACCACGCTCCAGGCGAGCCAGAGGTGAACAACCCCCGCCGTGTCGGCCTGAACGCCGGCATCGCTAAGGGTTGCCGGAACCTCGAACAGGCCAAAAACGTTAATCGGCTTACCGTCAGCCGTCGAAATGAGATAGCCGCTAATCAGGATGGCAAACAGCAGCGCATAAAGGGCAATATGCGCGGCGACTGCACTGACGCGGGTAAATTTGCTGTGAGTCTTTTGCGCGGCGGGCGGCGGGGAAATGTGCCGCCAGATCACGCGGAAAACCAGCCCCAGCATCAGCAGGACACCAATGCTTTTATGCAACTCCGGCGCCTGGTGATACCAGCCATCGTAATAGCTGAGCGTGACCATCCAGAGTCCAAGTCCAAACATACCGTAGACGGCAAGAGCAAATATCCAGTGCAAACCTATGGATATTATTCCGTAGCGCCGGGAGGAGTTACGCCATTGCATCAGAATGTCCATTTTCAAATTAACCGGAAAGTAAAAATGAACGGGAAGGCGGGATATTGCAACTGAAATAATTGTCTATTGATTTTTATTTTGTTTATTTCAGCAATTTTGAAAAGGATCGCTAGCGCTAATTCAATCTCTTCGTGCAAGATGAAATTATGAGTTTCAATAAAGATAAATTAACGTCAATTATTGTCAGTAAGGCTTTTCAGTAAAATACAATGTAAACAAAATCAATAATGGCCAGCAGCGCCCACAATAAGAGATAGAGCATAAAATGCTCGCGAATATTATTCATCAGAAAGCTAACGATCTTGCGCATAAAGCCCCAACATGCGGTGTGAATGAAGCGGGCCCCGTGACCTCCGGAGCCCGTGCGGATTATCCGTTAAAACGCGAGAGGGAGAAGGGCGTCAGATCAAACTGCGGCGCAATGCCCTGGGCAAACTGCGCGGCGATTTCACCCAGCACGGAAGCAAACTTAAAGCCGTGGCCGCTCAGTCCGGTGATGAGCAGGGTGTTGTCATGCCCCGGCAGTGTATCAATGATAAAGTCTTCATCCGGCGTATTGTCGTAGGTACAGGCCGCGCCATACAGCAAGCCGCCAATGCCCGGAAGAATAGTGCGCAGGAACGAGAAGGCCTCTGAACCATCCTGTGGGAAGGCGCCGAAAGGTTTACGCTCTTCAGGGGAGGAGATCGCCTGGCCGCCGTTGTGTTTACCGATTTTCAGCGCGTCTTTTTCTGACGGGAAGCCGTAGAACTGGTCCCCGTTGGGTAATTCGCCGGTGAAGGCCGGGAATTTATTCTGGGCGCTGTAACGACCATCCGACTGGAACCAGGAGAAGACCTTGCGCACCGGCTGGATCGGCAGATCGGGCAGCAGGCGGGTAACCCAGGTACCTGCGCTGACCAGCAGGCGGGACGCTGAATAATCGCCGTCAATAGTGGTGACCGTGACGCCATTATCATCATGGGTGATGGCCTCTACCGGACAGTTGAACAGCTGCGCGCAGCCTGCCTTCGCAGCAAGCTCGATCCATGTTTTGATCGCCGTTTCGCAATGGAGCACCCCAGAGTGGGCTTCAAAGAGGCCAATATAATCGTCCGGGACGGTAATTTCGGGCCAGCGTGCGGTAATGCCCGTCGCATCCAGCTTCTCAACGTCCAGATTAAACGCTTTCGCGCTGCGTTCGACGCCAGCGAGAAACGCAGAATGTGCCGGACCCAGGTTGATGACGCCCGTACGCTCGAAAATACGATCTTCGGTCTGTTTCGCCAGTTCATCCCACAGCGTCTGGGCGCGAAGCACCAGCGGAACGTAGCGTTCACCTTCACCGTACGCATGGCGGATGAGGCGGGTATCGCCGTGATGGCTGCCTTCCGCATGAGGAGGCAGATGGCTATCGATCATCAGAACCTTCAGACCAGCCTGTGTTGCGTAATAGCCTGCGGCAGATCCTACGGAGCCGCTGCCAATAATGATTAAGTCGTATCTCATATGCATCTCATAAACTGATGTTTTGTTAGCAGAGTAATTAACAACGCGGGGTTAGACAAGGGAGAAATAAATAAGGCACCGCGAGGGTGCCTGTAGAGAGAAAAGTGGGCATAAGCTTAGTGCCGTTTATACTCATTTTCCTGGTAGTCGCCAGATTCTATTTTTGCAATACCTGCTTCTAAAATAGAAATAAACTGACGGGCGACGTCTGTTGTTAGCCACAGCGTCTGTCCAACTTCCGCTTCTTCACGGTTGAGTTGATTTGGGGTCTGGTAGTGCAAACGCAGCATCAGCGCATCGTAGCTATCTACGGTACTGATATCCCAGCCAACGAGTGGATGGGTCTGGATGACTTCACTATTCTTTTCCATTATAACCCCCTTAATGCGTGTTAGAAGACAACGGCTTTGAGGTTCAATGCATGTTTTTCTGAAAGCAACTTCAGTATACCAAGTAATAAGGGTTCCGAAGGGAAAAATAAACAGGTGGCAACACATTTTTCTGCTTTTTAGGATTGTTCGAACAATAAAACACCATCTCGTTCACGATTTTTAAAGAAGATGCCGAATTAATTTGAACTTACGGGATTTTAGGCAAAAAAAAGCCGGGGCGACCCGGCAAAAAACACAATGAGGGAGCAGTGTTAATCCGTGATGAACCAGTCGTCAGCGCTTTCCCACGTTTCCTGCAGGATTTCGCTGATGCGATCTTTGTCTTCTTTTGCGGCACCAATAACGGAAAGGTTGTTTGCCGCGGCGTAACGCACCGTGACGGCACCTGCGTTGTCAGGAAAGGTATTGTTAATACGACGGGATAATTCGCCTGCCAGTGCATCAAGCGCGCCGGCAGGCAGAACGGTAGTTTTGGCTATGGTGACTTCAATACGCATAAATGCCCCCTGTGTAATATACTGTTTATTTATACAGGTATATTGTCAGTTTGACAACAAGGGGCATTGATTTTTTAACGTTTTACCGTCCAGCTTACGGTTTCACCCGCCAGGAATGGGATCAGCGTGTCATCCGTCAGGGCAATGGACTCCTCAACGTGGCTCGCTTTACGCTCCAGTTCGATGAAGGTGTCATTGACCGGCAGGCCGTAGAAGCGCGGGCCGTTAAGAGAGCAGAATGCTTCGAAATGTTCCAGAGCGTTCATCTCTTCAAATACAGTTGCGTAGCTGGCAAGCGCCGTTGGGGCGTTGAAGCAGCCTGCACAGCCGCAGCTTGCCTCTTTACGATGGCGGGCGTGAGGCGCGGAATCGGTACCGAGGAACGCGCGGGAGAACCCGCTGGCGACCAGCTCACGCAGCGCCTGCTGGTGGATGTTGCGCTTGAGGATAGGCAGACAGTAGAGGTGAGGGCGCACCCCGCCCACCAGCATGTGGTTACGGTTAAACATCAGGTGTTGTGGCGTAATGGTGGCGGCGATGAGATCGTTGCCGTCACGCACGTACTCTGCCGCGTCTTTGGTGGTGATATGCTCAAAGACCACCTTCAGCGCGGGCAGGCGCTGGCGCAGAGGCTCCATCACGGTCTCGATAAAACGGGCTTCACGGTCGAAGATGTCAATGTCAGCATGCGTCACTTCACCGTGAACCAGCAGCGGCATACCCAGTTTCTGCATGCGTTCCAGAACCGGCATGATGGCATCAATGCTGGTGACGCCGTGGCTGGAGTTGGTGGTGGCATTTGCCGGGTAGAGTTTCGCTGCCGTAAACACGCCTTCGTTAAAGCCGCGCTCCACTTCGTTCGGATCCAGTGAATCGGTCAGGTAGCAGGTCATCAACGGGGTAAAATCGTGTCCCGCAGGAACGGCGTCGAGGATGCGCTGGCGATAGGCTATCGCGGCATCGACGGTGGTGACTGGTGGCACCAGGTTAGGCATGACAATCGCGCGGCCATAAATTTCGCTGGTATAAGGCACGACGGTTTTCAGCATATCACCATCACGCAGATGAATATGCCAGTCGTCAGGGCGGCGGATTTTAAGAACCTGGGGTTGTGCAGTCATGGAAGCTCCGGCTTGTCAGGAATCAGTCATAAGGATGGCTGTTTTTGCCGGACACAAATCATAAGCGGAAACGTTTTCGTTTGCACACTTTTCCGTGAAAAAAAAGGGCGCCGCAGCGCCCTTCAGATTAATCGGTGAAAGGAATGATAATTTCGCCCGGTTTCACCTCTATGCCTTTTGCATATTTTTTCGCCAGAGCTTCACCCTTGCTTTTGTCTTCGCTTAAGACGTACGCGGGCTGCTGGTTAAAGTAATTCCGCAGCGACTGATTCAGATAGGGCATCAGGGTTTGCAGAACCGGCGCCATCTTGTCCGGAGACACCTTCGCGTCGACCACTTCCATCTCCTGCAGGAAAATCGCCCCTTTCTCTTTGTTGAAAACAGGCAGTGCCTTCAGCTTGAGCTTGATGTTGGCTTTCTGATTGCCAAAGAGGGAGGACATATCGAGGTCCGCATCACCGGCCAGGGTGACTTTGTTTGGCTCTTCACGTCCGATTTGACTGGTGAGGTTTGTGAGCACGATATGCGCATCGGCAAGACCCGGTACGCCAATGTCTTTCGAGAAATTGTTATGTTTTTCCAGCGCCTGATTAATTTCCTGTTCACTGACGGTGTATTGCGTGAGCTGGTTACAGCCAACCAGCAGGCCGCTGACAATCAATGCCGCGGCTAAGACAATTTTCTTCATAGTGTTCCTCAACGAAAAATCGGCGCTTCTGTCCTGTTACGCCAGTATGTCAGCGTGAATGGGCAGAAACCAGCAGAAAAAACTGAGAAGTGGGGCGGGAAGGGCTCCCGCCCGAGGGAAAGGCTACGCGCCAGGCTCGAGCATGCCGCTCGCGCTGCGTTTCTGGCTGAACTGCCACCACAGGGCGAGTAGCGTCATAAAGCCCACCACGCCCAGCATCATCCACGGAAGTTCAGGTTGATTTAACGCTTTGCCAGCATCAAACAACCAGCCGCCGCCGGCGTAACCTAATGCCCCGCCAAGCGCCAGCCCCAGTCGGCTGAACCCCATATAGCTGCCGCGTGCACGCGCATCCGCAAGCGAGGCGCTTAGCGTTTCGCGGGCAGGCTCGGCGATGATCGAGCCAATATAGAACGTGCAAATCAACGTAAACAGCTGCTGGAGCGTGTTCACCAGGCCGATCGGCATCATGCTCAGCGTCATCAGGAACAGTCCGGCCATCAGGCGATGCTCCAGGCGAAAACGCCGCTCGCTCCAGCGGGCAATCGGATAGAGGAGCGTTAACGACAGGCAGGCTTCGATGGCGTACATCCATTTCACCGCCGCAGGGGTACCGGCAATGTCGTTAACCATGATCGGCAGCATCAGCATGACCTGCACGGCCAGCATGTAATATCCCGTCAGGGTCAACACATAGGTGACAAAACGTCTGTCGCGCAGGACGCGGCCCAGCCCTTCGCGAACCGGCGCTTTCACCGTTGACAGTTTCCACGCCGGCAGGAACAGGCCATTAAACAGCGCGCACAGCATAAAGAGCACCGCCCCAGCCGCGCAGACCAGACGGAAATCATACTGCAGCAGCCAGCTTCCCAGCAGGGCGCCGATAACCGCCCCGGCACTGTCCTGCATCATCAGAATCGAGAAGAAACGGCCGCGGTGCTGCGGGCGAATCAGCTTTACCACCAGCGCGGTGCGTGGCGGATCGAACAGCGTGCCCCCGATACCGGAGAGGAAACAGGAGAACCAGAGCAGCCAGGGCTCCTGGGCGACCGCCATCGTGGCAAACCCTGCCGCGCGCAGCAGCATACCGGTGACGATCATCGGTTTCGCGCCAAAGCGGTCGGCGATAGCCCCGCCAAAGACGCCCAGGCCCTGCTGGACAAACTGGCGTAGCCCCAGGGCAATGCCGACCATTAATGCCGCCCAGCCCATCTGATCGACAAAGCGGATCGAAATAAGCGGAAAAACGACAAAAAAGCCGAGCACGACCAGCATGTTATCGACGAGCAGGAAATATTTACCCAGGCTCCTGGCCTGTGATACGCGGGACATTTTCCCTCCAGGGAAAATAAGATGGTGAGCACGCTAACATTCTGCGGTGTCGCCGCGTTTTTTCCCACCCCTGCACGTGACAATATTTTTTTATCAAAAGGGTGCTTTGATAGAGAGTTCTCATCGAAAAATGTGAAAAGAGGTGAAAATGGTATGTCACTGTTTTCACAGACGGCGCAGGCGCAGGTATAGTAAAGCTAATGGGCAAGCTGAAGTGACGGGAAGGAGTGGTATCGATGTTTGGCTATCGCAGTAATGTGCCAAAAGTGCGTCTGACAACGGACAGGCTGGTCGTTCGTCTGGTGCATGAGCGTGATGCCTGGCGTCTGGCGGATTATTACGCCGAGAATCGCCAGTTTTTAAAACCCTGGGAACCCGTTCGGGATGAGAGCCATTGTTACCCTTCCGGCTGGCAGGCGCGCCTCAGCATGATTACGGAATTTCACAAGCAGGGCAGCGCGTTTTATTTCGCGCTGCTGGATCCTGAAGAGAAAGAGATTATCGGGATCGCCAATTTTTCAAACGTGGTGCGGGGATCGTTTCACGCCTGCTATCTGGGCTACTCCATCGGCCAGAAGTGGCAGGGGCAGGGGCTGATGTACGAGGCGCTGACGGTAGCGATCCGCTATATGCAACGCACCCAGCACATTCATCGCATTATGGCGAACTATATGCCGCATAACCAGCGCAGCGGAAATCTGCTGGCGCGTTTAGGGTTCGAGAAAGAGGGTTACGCCAAAGACTATCTGCTGATAGACGGAGAGTGGCGCGACCACGTTCTGACGGCATTAACCACCCGGGACTGGACTGCAGGTCGTTAAGGAGAAAAGATGAAGTATCAGCTAAACGGTACAGAAGCGCGCGTGATTGGGTGCTTACTCGAAAAACAGGTCACCACGCCGGAGCAGTATCCGCTGTCCGTCAACGCCGTGACCATGGCCTGCAACCAGAAGACCAACCACGAGCCGGTGATGAACCTCAGCGAGCATGAGGTTCAGGACGTGCTGGATGCGCTGGTCAAACGCCACTATCTGCGCACCGTCAGCGGCTTCGGCAACCGCGTGACCAAATACGAACAGCGCTTCTGTAACTCCGAATTTGGTGACCTGAAGCTGAGCAGTGCGGAAGTGGCGGTCATCACCACGCTGTTGCTGCGCGGGGCGCAAACGCCGGGAGAACTGCGCACGCGCGCTTCCCGTATGCATGAGTTCAGCGATATGCAGGAGGTCGAGCAGACCCTCGAAGGGCTGGCCGCGCGTGAAGACGGTCCTTACGTGGTGCGTCTGGCGCGCGAGCCGGGCAAGCGTGAAAGCCGCTATATGCACCTGTTCAGCGGTGACGTTGATAGTTCAGTTAAATCCAGCGCAACTGACATAACGGCCGTAGATGATGATTTGGTTGCCCGCGTAGCGGCGCTGGAAGACGAGGTCGCCGGGCTGAAACAGCGTCTGGATGCCCTGCTGGCACATTTGGGAGACTGACGGTGAAAAAATTACGCATTGGCGTAGTAGGGCTGGGCGGTATTGCACAAAAAGCCTGGCTGCCGGTTCTGGGGGCAGCGACGGACTGGACGCTGCAAGGGGCATGGTCACCCACGCGCGAGAAGGCCGAGAGGATCTGCGAAACCTGGCGTATGCCGTATGCGGCGTCGCTTCAGGATCTGGCCCGCGAGTGCGATGCGGTCTTTGTGCATACCTCAACGTCTACCCACTATCAGGTCGTGAGCGAACTGCTCAATGCGGGCGTTCACGTTTGCGTGGATAAACCGCTGGCGGAAAATGTTCCGGACGCGGAACGCCTGATTGAACTGGCGGCGCGTAAAAAACTGACGCTGATGGTCGGCTTCAACCGCCGCTTCGCGCCCCTTTACCAGCAGCTTAAGGCACAGTCGGGCACGCTTGCCTCGCTGCGGATGGATAAACACCGCACGGACAGCATCGGGCCAAACGATCTGCGCTTCACGCTGCTGGATGATTATCTCCACGTTGTGGATACGGCGCTGTGGCTCGCCGGTAGCAACGCGCAGCTGCAAAGTGGCACGCTGCTCACGAACGAGCAGGGTGAAATGGTCTACGCAGAACACCATTTCGCGATTGACCATCTGCAGATCACGACCAGCATGCATCGTCGTGCCGGCAGCCAGCGAGAATGCGTCCAGGCCGTCACCGACGGGGCGTTGTACGACATTACCGACATGCGTGAATGGCGGGAAGAGAAGGGCAGCGGCGTGGTGACGCTCCCCGCGCCTGGCTGGCAGAGCACGCTTGAACAGCGCGGTTTTGCCGGCTGTGCCCGCCACTTCATCACCTGCGTGCAAAATCAGACGGTTCCTGAAACGTCCGGCGAGCAGGCCATCATGGCGCAGCGCATTGTGGAAAGGCTCTGGCGCGAGGCCATGAGTGAATAACTCGCTGTAACATCTGCGGATAGTAATTCGTTGAAATCCGGGTAGACTAAGCGCCGCTTGTAGGCTTTGCCGGGTGGCGCTTACGCTTGCCCGTCCTGGAAATCCGTATGGTTCTGGAAATTCACGTTAATGAACTTATTAAAATCGCTGGCGGCCGTCAGCTCGATGACCATGTTTTCCCGCGTGCTGGGTTTTGCGCGCGACGCCATTGTGGCAAGGGTATTTGGTGCAGGGATGGCCACGGACGCCTTTTTCGTCGCGTTCAAATTACCGAACCTGCTGCGTCGTATTTTTGCGGAGGGGGCGTTTTCTCAGGCATTCGTCCCGATCCTGGCGGAATATAAAAGCAAGCAGGGCGAGGACGCCACGCGCGTCTTTGTGTCTTATGTCTCCGGCCTGCTGACGCTGGCGCTGGCGGTGGTGACCGTCCTCGGGATGCTGGCCGCGCCCTGGGTGATTATGGTGACCGCGCCCGGCTTTGCCGATACGGCCGACAAGTTTGCCCTGACCTCGCAGCTGTTGCGCATTACTTTCCCCTATATTCTGCTGATCTCGCTGGCCTCGCTGGTGGGGGCGATCCTCAATACCTGGAACCGCTTCTCTGTACCGGCGTTTGCGCCGACGTTTCTTAACGTCAGCATGATCGGCTTTGCCCTGTTCGCCGCCCCGCACTTCAACCCGCCGGTGCTGGCGCTGGCCTGGGCGGTCACCGTCGGCGGCGTGCTGCAGCTGGCGTATCAGCTGCCGCACCTGAAAAAAATCGGCATGCTGGTGCTGCCGCGCATCAACTTCAAAGATGCCGGGGCGATGCGCGTCATCAAGCAGATGGGGCCCGCCATTCTCGGCGTCTCCGTCAGCCAGATCTCGCTGATTATCAACACCATCTTTGCCTCGTTCCTGGTGTCCGGCTCGGTTTCCTGGATGTACTATGCCGACCGCCTGATGGAGTTTCCGTCCGGGGTGCTGGGCGTGGCGCTGGGGACCATCCTGCTGCCGTCGCTGTCGAAAAGTTTTGCCAGCGGCAATCATGATGAGTATTGCCGCCTGATGGACTGGGGCCTGCGTCTCTGCTTCCTGCTGGCCCTGCCAAGCGCGGTGGCGCTGGGTCTTCTGGCCAAACCGCTGACGGTGTCGCTCTTCCAGTACGGGAAATTCACCGCCTTCGATGCCGCCATGACCCAGCGCGCGCTGATTGCCTACTCGGTGGGACTGATGGGGCTGATCGTGGTGAAAGTGCTGGCGCCGGGCTTTTACTCGCGTCAGGACATCAAAACGCCGGTAAAAATTGCCATCGTGACGCTGATTATGACGCAGCTGATGAACCTGGCGTTTATTGGTCCGCTGAAACATGCCGGCCTGTCATTATCGATTGGTCTCGCGGCCTGTCTGAATGCCGGGCTGCTGTACTGGCAGCTGCGCAAGCAGGATATTTTCACGCCGCAGCCGGGGTGGGGCAGTTTCCTGGTGCGTCTGATCGTTGCGGTATTGGTGATGTCTGCCGCGCTGCTTGGCATGATGCACGTGATGCCGGAGTGGTCCCTGGGCACGATGCCTTATCGTCTGATGCGCCTGATGGCCGTGGTGTGCGTTGGTGTGGTGGCGTACTTTGCCACGCTCGCGGTGCTGGGTTTCAAAGTCAAAGAGTTTGCCCGCCGGACGGCATAAACGCCAAAAGGGGAGTTCACCTCATGGTGCTCCCCACTGCATGATGAGTCGCTTATGCGTCAAATCGAAATCTTTTTCACACCTGCAATACGCGCCGTCGCCGTCTGACCATCCGCACCGTACAGTCCGGTTTCTTTATGCGGTTTCAACACCTCAAGCGCCTGCTGATTACGCTCAATCTGCCCTTCCAGTAGCCAGCCGTTATGCTGGTTAAGATCGCGCAGGTGCTGAGTTTTTTCGGTAATGGTCTGCCAGCGCTCAATAATATCGTCATTGGCGCTGCGCTTAGGATCTTGCTCAGCGCGTCGCTGCTGCTCCAGATAATCCAGCGTTGCCAGAAGCGAACTTTTGTCTTCAGTAATACGCTGCAGCGCGCTGCCGTTGATGTGACCGGAAGAGAGATGCTGCTGTTCAGCGTCCATTACCGTTTTCAGGTCGTTCAGGACAACCGTCATTTGATCCAGTATTTCTGACAGTCGACTCATACGGTTAGTTACTCTGTAAGAAACTCTGTGCTTCCTGAATCAGGGCGTCAGCGATCTTGCTGGTATCCATTTTCAGCTCACCGTTACGAATAGCCGTTTTCAGCGCTTCAACACGTTCCATATTGATATCGTTGCTGCCCGGCTGCATCAGTTTTGCCTGCGCGTCGCTCAGGGTCACGCTGGTGCTGTTGGACGTTGACGGTTTCTCCAGACGCGTTTTCTGCGCCGTTGCGTCATTCGTTTCGCGAGGTTGTACAGCGCTTACCGGCTTCAGGGCTGATGTACGATCAATGCTCATAGTGTTGTCCTCATCGAGGGTTCGCGGCGTTTGCGCCTGACATCATCATTAGTGGAATATTTATCGGCACGCGCCGCGAAATCTTTAAAAAGATTATAGGTTAATCAGAATATTCCCATCAGCATCGACGGTTCCGCTCACCACCTGGCCTGAGGACATTCTGACGCGGGCGTTTTGCGCCACCGCGGCATTGTTCAACGCTTTCCCTTCACTGTTGATGCTAAAGCCATCTCCGTTGGCCACCACCATCACCTGTTGGCCTGCTTTTACCCGCCATGCCTGACGCAGCATGGAGATCTGTATCGGCTGGCCTGGCGCGACGTCGCGCAGGCTGACGGCGTCCTGTGCCTGGTTGATATCCAGCATGGTGCGTGGCGGCAGCTGATCCAGACGGCCGCGCTTCAAGGTCAAGCTGTTTGTCTGCAGTACGCTGCCGCGCGCAATGGGCACGGCGGCGACAACATAATTGCCCGTCGCCTGAACGGCAACCTGTAAATAGCGTTTTTCGTTGGCGCAGCGTGCCAGCACGTTCACATTCCCCCAGAGCTTTGTGAACCCTACCACGCTGAAGGACGGCTGGTCGCACGTCGGGTACAGATTCGGTGGCGTGCGCACGGTAACGGTCACGTCATCGCTAAAGCCTGCCAGTTTTTCGGCAAAAAAAGCCGTTAGCCGATCCTGTAACCCATCAGCCTGCGCCAGAGGGCTTAACAGCAAGAGCGCCGCCACCAGACCACGTTTTAACGTTTGCATCGCAAGTTCCACCGTTTCCAGAGTTGAACGAATTCTACCTGCAGTGGTTTTGCATCAACGGAATAAATAGCGACGCATTTTGCGCTTATTCCGTCGATAGGGGAGACCGGGTGAGATTTAAGCTGTGAACTGAAATTTTGCCATCAGCGGAGGAGACATGCTCGATAAACTCGACGCCGCGTTACGTTTTCAGCAGGAAGCGCTCAACTTACGCGCCCAGCGGCAGGAGATTTTAGCCGCCAATATCGCTAACGCCGATACCCCGGGGTATCAGGCGCGCGATATTGATTTTTCCAGTGAACTCAAAAAGGTGATGGAGCGTGGACGTGCCGAAGGAACGGGTGTTGCACTTGCCATGACATCCTCTCGCCATATTCCTGCTCAGGCGATGACCGCGCCAGCGACTGATTTACTTTATCGCATTCCCGATCAGCCCTCACTCGACGGTAACACCGTGGATATGGACCGGGAGCGTACCCAGTTTGCCGACAACAGCCTGAAATACCAGACGGGCCTGACCGTACTCGGCGGACAAATCAAAGGCATGATGAACGTCCTGCAGGGGGGGAACTGATAGATGGCCTTGCTGAATATTTTTGATATCGCCGGTTCGGCGTTAACCGCACAGTCCAAGCGCCTGAACGTGGCCGCCAGTAACCTGGCGAACGCCGACAGCGTCACCGGACCCGACGGCCAGCCTTATCGTGCCAAACAGGTTGTCTTTCAGGTCGATGCTGCACCAGGCGCGGCGACGGGCGGCGTGAAGGTCTCGGATGTGGTGGAGAGCCAGGCCCCGGACAGGCTGGTGTATGAGCCGGGTAACCCACTGGCGGATGCCAGCGGATACGTGAAGATGCCAAACGTGGATGTGGTGGGTGAGATGGTGAACTCCATGTCGGCTTCCCGTAGCTACCAGGCCAACGTCGAAGTGCTTAATACCGTGAAGAGCATGATGCTCAAAACACTCACTCTCGGCCAGTAAAGGAGACATGCATGTCCATCGCCGTAAATGTGAATGATCCGACGAACTCGGGTGTTAACAACACAAAGAGTACGACGGGTTCTAACTCCCTGACGGGGAGTAACGCCGCCGATCTTCAGGGCAGCTTTCTGACGCTGCTGGTGGCGCAGCTTAAGAACCAGGATCCCACTAACCCGATGCAGAACAACGAACTGACCACGCAGCTTGCGCAGATCAGCACCGTTAGCGGCATTGAGAAACTCAACACCACCCTTGGTTCCGTCTCTGGACAGATTAATAGCGCCCAGTCTCTGCAGGCGGCAAGCCTGATTGGCCACGGGGTGATGATCCCGGGAACCACGATTCTGGCAGGCACCAGCACTACCGACGGTACATCGACCACCACCACTACGCCGTTCGGCGTTGAATTGCAGCAGGCGGCTGACAAAGTGACGGCGACGATCACCGACTCAACCGGCGCCGTGGTTCGCACCATCGACATCGGCGAGCTGAAGGCGGGCGTTCACACCTTTACCTGGGACGGCAGCCTGACCGACGGCACGAAAGCACCAAACGGTGCTTACAAAGTCGCGATCAGCGCCAGCAACGGGACGACCCAGCTGGTGGCGCAGCCGCTGCAGTTCGCGCTGGTCCAGGGCGTGATTAAAGGAAGCGACGGCAACAAACTGGATTTGGGAACCTCTGGTTCCACCACACTCGACGAAGTTCGGCAGATTATCTAAGCCTTAACACTTATCAGGAGTAAGTCATGGCCTTTTCTCAAGCGGTCAGCGGCCTGAATGCTGCGGCCACCAACCTGGACGTCATTGGCAACAACATCGCCAACTCCGCGACCTATGGTTTTAAATCCGGTTCTGCTTCCTTTGCAGACATGTTTGCCGGTTCCAAAGTCGGCCTGGGCGTGAAAGTTGCGGGCATCACGCAGGACTTTAGCGACGGCACCACCACCAACACCGGTCGTGGCCTGGACGTTGCCATCAGCCAGAACGGTTTCTTCCGTATGGTCGACTCCAACGGCTCTGTATTCTACAGCCGTAACGGCCAGTTCAAGCTGGATGAAAACCGTAACCTGGTGAACATGCAGGGGATGCAGTTAACGGGGTATCCGGTTGCCGGGACGCCATCAACGGTTCAGACCGGGGCGAACCCACAGGTCATTAATATCCCAACCACGTTAATGGCCGCGAAGTCCACCACCACGGCTTCCCAGCAGATTAACCTGAATTCCACCGATACCGCGCCGACCACCGCCTTTGATCCGGCTAACCCGGACACGTACAACAAAAAAGGTACGGTGACCGTCTTTGATAGCCAGGGTAATGCGCACAACATGAACCTGTTTTATGTCAAAGATGCGACCCCGGCTAACTCCTGGAAAGTGTATGCCCAGGACGGTAGCGTCGCAGGCAGCACGGCGGCACTGGCCACCACGCTGACCTTCGATAATAACGGTACGCTGACCGGTGGTGGAAATATCAACATCACTACCGCGACCATCCCAGGTGCGACGCCAGCGACCTTCGCCATGAGTTTTGCTAACTCCATGCAGCAGAACACCGGTGCGAACAATATCGTCGCGACCAGCCAGAATGGTTTTAAACCAGGCGACCTGGTGAGCTACCAAATCAATGACGACGGCACTGTGGTCGGTAACTATTCCAACGAACAGACCCAGGTTCTGGGCCAGATCGTGCTGGCAAACTTCGCCAACAACGAAGGTCTGAAATCGGAAGGCGACAACGTCTGGTCTGCCACCCAGTCCTCCGGCGTGGCGCTGCTGGGTACTGCCGGAAGCGGTAACTTCGGCACGCTGACCAACGGTGCGCTGGAAGCCTCTAACGTCGATCTGAGTAAAGAGCTGGTGAACATGATCGTCGCGCAGCGTAATTATCAGTCGAACGCGCAGACCATCAAAACCCAGGACCAGATCCTCAACACGCTGGTTAACCTGCGTTAAGCGGCTAACAGGAAAGCGCAATGGATCACGCAATATATACCGCGATGGGCGCGGCAAGTCAGACGCTCAATCAGCAGGCCGTTACCGCCAGCAACCTTGCAAACGCCTCAACGCCGGGCTTTCGCGCGCAGCTTAATGCGCTGCGCGCGGTGCCGGTAGAAGGGCTTTCCCTGCCGACCCGTACGCTGGTGACGGCATCAACCCCTGGCGCCGATATGACGCCAGGGCAGATGGATTACACCTCACGCCCGCTGGACGTGGCTCTGCAGCAGGACGGCTGGCTGGCGGTGCAAACGGCGGACGGTAGCGAAGGCTATACCCGTAACGGGAACATCCAGGTGAGCGCGACGGGCCAGCTGACGATTCAGGGGCATCCGGTGATGGGGGAAGCGGGTCCGCTGACCGTACCAGAAGGTTCTGAGCTGACTATCGCTGCGGACGGCACCATTTCGGCGCTCAACCCGGGCGACCCGGCCAATACCGTTGCGCCCGTCGGTCGTCTGAAGCTGGTCAAGGCGGAAGGCAAAGAGGTGCAGCGTGGCGACGACGGTATGTTCCGTCTGACCCAGGCGGCGCAGGCGACGCGGGGTGCCACCTTACAGGCCGATCCGAGCATCCGCGTGATGTCCGGTGTTCTGGAAGGCAGTAACGTCAAGCCGGTCGAAGCCATGACCGACATGATCGCCAGCGCCCGTCGTTTTGAAATGCAGATGAAGATCATCAGCAGCGTCGATGAAAACGCGGGCAAGGCTAACCAACTTCTGGCTATGAGTTAACAGGATTCCTTATGATCAGTTCTTTATGGATCGCGAAAACTGGCCTGGACGCCCAGCAAACCAATATGGACGTGATTGCCAACAACCTGGCAAACGTGAGCACCAATGGTTTCAAGCGTCAGCGCGCCGTTTTCGAAGATTTGCTTTATCAAACCATCCGTCAGCCGGGCGCGCAGTCTTCTGAACAGACGACGCTGCCATCGGGCCTGCAGATCGGTACCGGTGTTCGTCCGGTGGCGACCGAGCGTCTGCACAGCCAGGGCAACCTGTCTCAGACCAACAACAGCAAAGACGTGGCGATCAAAGGCCAGGGCTTCTTCCAGGTGCAGCTGCCTGACGGGACTTCTGCCTACACCCGCGACGGCTCGTTCCAGGTCGATCAGAACGGCCAGCTGGTGACGGCGGGCGGTTTCCAGGTTCAGCCTGCGATTACCATCCCGGCGAACGCCCTGAGCATTACCATCGGACGTGACGGTGTGGTCAGCGTAACCCAGCAGGGGCAGGCTGCGCCGGTTCAGGTTGGGCAGCTCAACCTGACCACCTTCATGAACGATACCGGTCTGGAAAGCATTGGTGAGAACCTCTACACCGAGACGCAATCCTCCGGTACGCCAAATGAGAGCACCCCGGGCCTGAACGGCGCGGGCCTGCTGTATCAGGGCTATGTTGAAACCTCCAACGTGAACGTGGCGGAAGAGCTGGTGAATATGATCCAGGTTCAGCGCGCGTATGAAATTAACAGTAAAGCAGTGTCGACGACCGACCAGATGCTGCAGAAACTGACGCAACTCTAAGGTGTAGCCCGGTGCGGTAAACGCCGCGCCGGCTCCCTGTTTTCGAAGATGAAGGCAATGCAAAAAAACGCGGCGTTTCGTTATCCGATTCTGACTGTTCTGGCCGTCACCCTCAGCGGGTGTGCCTGGATCCCGTCTAAACCTTTGGTCCAGGGTGCGACGACTGCCCAACCCGTTCCTGGCCCTGCGCCAGTAGTCAACGGCTCCATTTTCCAGACCGCGCAGCCGATTAATTACGGCTATCAGCCGCTGTTTGAAGATCGCCGCCCGCGTAACGTCGGCGATACATTGACCATTGTGCTGCAGGAAAACGTCAGCGCGAGCAAGAGCTCGTCGGCGAACGCCAGCCGTGATGGCAAAACGAATTTTGGCTTCGATACCGTCCCGCGCTACCTGCAGGGACTGTTCGGCAACGCGCGTGCTGATGTCGATGCCTCTGGCGGCAACACCTTTAACGGTAAAGGTGGCGCGAACGCCAGCAACACCTTCAGCGGCACGCTGACGGTCACGGTTGACCAGGTACTGGTTAACGGCAACTTACACGTTGTGGGTGAAAAACAGATCGCCATCAACCAGGGCACTGAATTCATTCGCTTCTCGGGCGTGGTTAACCCTCGCACCATCAGCGGCACCAACACCGTTCCGTCCACCCAGGTGGCGGATGCGCGCATTGAGTACGTCGGTAACGGCTACATTAATGAAGCGCAAAATATGGGTTGGCTGCAGCGCTTCTTCCTTAACTTATCGCCGATGTAAGCGAGGTGACCCATGTTTAAATCGATCTTCGCCGTGGCGCTCGCGCTGGTGGCTACCTTTGCCCAGGCTGACCGTATTCGCGATCTCACCAGCGTACAGGGCGTGCGTGAAAACTCGCTGATTGGCTATGGCCTGGTGGTGGGGCTGGACGGTACCGGTGACCAGACGACCCAGACCCCCTTTACCACCCAAAGTCTGAACAACATGCTTTCCCAGCTCGGCATTACCGTGCCGGCGGGAACTAACATGCAGCTGAAAAACGTGGCGGCAGTAATGGTCACCGCATCCTACCCGGCGTTTGCGCGTCAGGGACAGACCATTGACGTGGTAGTCTCCTCAATGGGTAACGCCAAAAGCCTGCGCGGCGGTACGCTGCTGATGACTCCGCTGAAAGGCGTCGACAGCCAGGTTTATGCGCTGGCGCAGGGAAACATTCTGGTCGGCGGTGCGGGTGCATCCGCAGGCGGAAGCAGCGTGCAGGTAAACCAGCTCAACGGCGGACGGATTACCAACGGGGCGATCATTGAGCGTGAACTGCCGACCCAGTTTGGCGCGGGCAACACCATTAACCTGCAGCTCAATAATGAAGACTTCACGATGGCGCAGCAGATTGCCGATACCATCAACCGCAGCCGTGGCTACGGTAATGCCACGGCACTCGATGCGCGCACCGTGCAGATCCGTACCTCCACCGGCAGCAGCAACCAGGTGCGCATGCTGGCCGATATCCAGAATATGGAAGTGAACGTTCCGGTCCAGGATGCGAAGGTGATCATCAACTCCCGTACCGGCTCGGTGGTGATGAACCGGGAAGTGTCGCTCGACAGCTGTGCCGTAGCGCAGGGGAACCTGTCGGTGACGGTGAACCGCTCCGCTAACGTCAGCCAGCCGGACACGCCGTTTGGCGGTGGTCAGACGGTGGTAACCCCGCAAACGCAGATTGATTTACGTCAGAGCGGTGGGTCTTTACAGAGCGTGCGATCAAGCGCCAACCTGAACAGCGTGGTGCGCGCCCTGAACGCCCTGGGCGCAACGCCGATGGATCTGATGTCCATCCTGCAATCGATGCAAAGCGCGGGCTGCCTGCGCGCCAAACTGGAAATCATTTAATGCTGACCGATAGCAAATTGTTGACCAGTGCAGCCTGGGACGCCCAGTCGCTCAACGAACTGAAAACCAAAGCAGGTAAAGACCCGGCGGCGAATATCCGCCCGGTCGCCCGCCAGGTGGAAGGGATGTTTGTACAGATGATGCTGAAGAGCATGCGTGAAACCTTGCCGAAAGACGGGATGTTCAGCAGTGATTCAACACGTCTCTACACCAGCATGTATGACCAGCAGATTGCGCAGCAGATGACCGCCGGGAAAGGCCTCGGTCTGGCTGACATGATTGTCAAGCAGACCGAAGCGGCGCAGGGCATTCAGCCTCAGGATCAGCCGCAGCAGGTACCGATGAAGTTCGACCTGGAAACGGTGACCAGCTATCAGAACCAGGCCCTGACGCAAATGGTGCGTAAAGCGATGCCGAAAGCCACGGGCAGCGGCGATGAGCCGCTCTCCGGTGACAGTAAAGACTTCCTGGCGCAGCTTTCTCTGCCTGCGCGCCTTGCCAGCGAACAAAGCGGCGTGCCGCATCACCTGATTCTGGCGCAGGCCGCGCTGGAGTCGGGCTGGGGTCAGCGCCAGATCCGCAAGGAAAACGGCGAGCCGAGCTTCAACATCTTCGGCGTGAAAGCCACCTCCAGCTGGAAGGGGCCAACAACGGAGATCACGACCACCGAATACGAGAACGGTGCGGCGGTTAAGGTGAAAGCCAAATTCCGCGTCTACAGCTCGTATCTGGAAGCCTTGTCCGATTATGTTGGCCTGCTGAGCCGAAATCCGCGCTATACCGCCGTGACGCAGGCGGCGACGGCGGAGCAGGGCGCTCAGGCGCTGCAAAACGCGGGCTACGCGACCGACCCGAACTATGCGCGTAAGCTCACCAGCATGATCCAGCAGCTGAAATCCATGGGCGAGAAGGTCAGCAAAGCCTATAGCACAGATATTGAAAATCTGTTCTGAAAGTTCTCAAGTCCCGGTGGAGGTTGCCGATAACCTTCATCAGGACTCGTGTCTGAACGTATAAAAGGAACCCCCATGTCCAGTTTGATTAACAGCGCCATGAGTGGCCTCAGTGCTGCGCAGTCGGCACTCAATACCGTCAGTAATAATATTTCAAGCTATAACGTGGCAGGCTATACCCGCCAGACCACGGTGCTGGGCGCATCTAACAGCACGCTGACCGGCGGTGGCTGGGTGGGTAACGGGGTGTATGTCTCCGGTGTCCAGCGTGAGTATGACGCCTTCATCACCAATCAGCTGCGCGCCGCGCAGACGCAGAGCAGCGGCCTGACGACGCGCTATCAGCAGATGTCAAAAATCGACGATGTGCTCTCCGATACCACCAACTCGCTTTCCACCACGCTGCAGGACTTCTTCAAAAGTCTGCAAACCCTGGTGAGCAACGCGGAAGATCCGGCGGCGCGTCAGACGGTGCTGGGTAAAGCGGGCGGTCTGGTCAATCAGTTCAAAACCAACGATCAGTATCTTCGTGACCAGGATACGCAGGTGAATACCGCGATTTCAACCAGCGTGTCGCAGATCAACAACTATGCCAAACAGATTGCCAATCTGAACGATCAGATTTCCCGTCTGACCGGCGTCGGTGCGGGCGCATCGCCTAACGATCTGCTTGACCAGCGCGATCAGCTCGTCACTGAGCTGAACAAAATCGTCGGCGTGGAAGTGTCTGTTCAGGATAGCGGCACGTATAACATCTCTTTCGGCAACGGTTACAGCCTGGTGCAGGGCAGCAAAGCTAACCAGCTGGCGGCCGTGAAGTCCAGCGCCGATCCGTCCCGTACCACCGTGGCCTATGTCGATGACGTGGCCGGGAACGTAGAGATCCCGGAAAAGATGATCACCACCGGTTCTTTGGGCGGTTTACTGACCTTCCGCACGGAAGATCTGGATAAAGCTCGTAACACCCTGAACCAGATGGCGCTGGCCTTTGCCGATTCGATGAACACGCAGCATGAAGCCGGCTTTGACGCTAACGGTGATGCGGGCGGTAAGCTGTTCAACTTTGGTTCTCCGGCGGTGCTGTCCAACAGCAAGAACGGCGGATCGGCGGTTGTTACGGCCTCTGTGACCGACAGCAAACAGGTCCAGGCGACAGACTATAAGCTGCAGTTCAACGGCACTGACTGGACGATCACCCGTACATCAGACAAAACCAGCTTTACGATGAGCCCGGATGCCAGCGGCAACCTGTCGTTTGATGGTCTTAACGTCAACGTGAGCGGCACGGCAAATACCAAAGACAGCTTTACCGTGAAGCCGGTTTCCGACGTCATCATGAACATGGATCTGGCGATCAGCGACGAGTCCAAACTGGCGATGGCGTCAGTGCAGAACGGCGGCGAAAGTGATAACCGTAATGGCCAGAAACTGCTTGATCTTCAAAACGCGAAAGTTGTGGGTGGGAATAAAACCTTTAACGATGCGTATGCCTCTCTCGTCAGTACAGTCGGTAGCTCAACGGCGTCACTGAAGGTGAGCAGCCAGACGAAAGCGAATGTGGAAACACAGTTAACCAAACAACAGCAGTCCATCTCAGGGGTAAACCTCGACGAAGAGTATGGCAATTTGCAGCGTTATCAGCAGTATTACCTTGCCAACGCGCAGGTGTTACAAACTGCCAGTACGCTCTTCGACGCAATTATCAATATTCGCTAAGGTTGAGGTGAACAATGCGTATTAGCACCCAAATGATGTACGACCAGAACATGCGTGGGATCACCGATTCCCAAAGCAAATGGCTAAATTACGGGGAACAAATGTCCACCGGTAAGCGCGTTAATCGTCCGTCGGACGATCCTATCGCGGCGTCTCAGGCGATTGTTCTATCACAGGCTCAGGCGCAGAATAGCCAATTCGATCTTGCGCGTACCTTTGCAACGCAGAAAGTATCGCTTGAGGAGAGTGTCCTTTCACAGGTTACAACGGCCATTCAGAGCGCTCAGGAAAAAGTCGTTTATGCGAGGAATGGGACATTAAGTGACAGCGATCGGGCATCTCTGGCGACAGACCTGCAAGGCATACGCGATCAGCTTATGAACCTCGCCAACAGCACTGACGGTAATGGACGATATATCTTCGCAGGGTATAAGACGGAGAATGTCGCTTTTGACCAAACCAGCGGCAATTATATCGGTGGTACTACCCCAGTTAACCAACAGGTGGATTCTGCACGAAATATGCAAATCAGCCACACTGGCACAGAGGTTTTCGCCACGTTTACCAGCAATGCAACACCGGAGCCGGGTGGTGGAACACCTGAAAAGAATTTATTCAAGATACTGGATAATGCTATCACCTCGTTGAACACACCGGTCGGTGACGATCAAGCGAAGGTCGATCAGGAAAATGCAGCCATTGATGCTGCGAACCGGGGGTTGCGTAACTCGCTTGATAATGTATTAACTGTACGGGCCGATTTGGGTACCAAACTTAACGAACTGGATAAACTGAACACACTGAGTAACGACCGGTCACTCGCACAGACTTCGCAAATGAGTGACCTTGTGGACGTTGACTGGAATGCGGCAATTTCCTCTTACACCATGCAGCAGGCGGCCTTGCAGGCGTCTTATAAAGCGTTTAGCGATATGCAGGGCATGTCTCTGTTTCAGCTGAACAAATAGCATCTTGACCTCTTAGAACATGTCTTGAAACTGGGCATGTTTTGCTGCCCAATCCGTCTGGATTGGGCATTTTTTTTATGCGACTTCTGCCGTTACTGAGGCGACACGCGCGCTTTCTATCAGACGGATGACCAGCGCAATGACGCCACAGACGGTGGCCAGTGCGACCACACCCGTCCAGCCAGCCAGCGAGTAGATATTGCTGCCTAACGCGGACCCCAGCGCCATCCCGATAAAGACGACCGTAAAGAGCAGGGCGTTGAGACGACCACGCGCCTGCGGTTCAAGGCTGTACACCAGGTTCTGATGGGCGACCAGGCTGGACTGCAGGCCCAGGTCGAACCCGACGGCAGAGATGGCGATCAGCATCAGCTGTCCATGAACGCCCAGCGCGGGCATCAGGAACATCAGGGCGAAAGAGACGGTCACAAGAACGGCACCAAGCTGCGTGACTTTTCCTGCCCCCAGTTTGTCCGCCAGACCCCCCGCCAGTGGGGCAGCTAACGCACCCGCGGCACCGGCAATACCAAAACCACCTGCGACGGCACTACCCAGGTGATAGCGTTCCAGCAGCATGACCGCAAGCGTTGACCAGAAGGCGCTAAAGGCAATCGACAGGAAACCCTGAGCCAGCGCCGCGCGGCGCAGCGCCGGGTAGCGACGCCACAGGTGTTCCATCGAGCGCATCAGCGCGGGGTAGCTCAGCGTGGAGTGAATGGCAAAACGGGGAAGTACAAACCACATCATTACCCCGATGAACGCAATGCTCGCCGCTGCCAGCTGGTACATGACGCGCCAGCCAAACGCTTCGCCCACCACGCCGCTCACGGTTCTGGATAATAAGATACCCATCAGCAGCCCGGTCATTACTGTACCTACGGTTTTTCCCTGTTTGCCTTCCGGCGCAAGAATGGCCGCGGCAGGGACGATATCCTGTGCCATGGTGGCGGCCATGCCGATAAGCAGGCTTGCCAGCAGCAGGGAATGGATCTGCCCGGTCAGGCTACAGCCGAGAAGAAACAGCGCAAGCGCCGCGCTTTTGATCAAAATTAACGTCCTGCGGTCGTGGCGATCGCCCAGAGGAAGCAGGAACAGGATGCCAAGCGCGTAGCCTGCCTGCGTTAATGTTGGCACCAGGCCCATACCTTCAATACTCAAATGCAGGTCGGCACCCATCAGCGGCAGCAGGGGCTGCGCGTAATAGATTGATGCCACGCTGAAACCAGCCCCCAGAGCCAGCATAAAGATCACCCAGCGGCTTACAGCATGGGGAGTCGTTGTTGTGTTCATAAGTTGTTCCTCATTCATCGTGTGCGGCTATTTTTTATCAGCACGCCTTGCGACGGTAGCGGGCCCGGTGGTAAAACGCTTATACGTTGAACGTATAAGTGAAAATGCGATGAAAAGAGCTGAGCGTATAGACAGGGTAGAGCTCATGCGGACGTTTGTCCGCATTGTCGAGGCGGGTTCGCTCTCAGCGGCGGCGCGGCAGCTGGCAACAACCCAGGCCACGGTAAGCCGACGGCTGCAGTCGCTTGAAACCATGCTGGGCGTGCGCCTGTTGTTGCGCACCACCCACACGACGCGGCTAACGGATGACGGCGAGCGCTGCTATCAGCACGCCCGTCGGGTGATTGACAGCTGGCTGGCGCTGGAGGATGAGGTGGGGCAGACGGAAGATGAGCCGGTAGGCGTGCTGCGGGTGCGGGCGCCGCACGCGTTTGGTCAGGATCAGCTTCTGAAACCCGTAACCGAATTTTTGCAACGCTATCCGCAGCTTTCGATTGAGTGGATGCTCAACGATCGGTCGGCGGATTTCCTCGGCGACAACCTTGACTGTGCTATTCGGGTGGGCGTGGAGGTCGATCCGGCAACCGTATCCGTACTGCTGGCGGAGGTGCCGCGCTCGGTGGTGGCTTCTCCGGCACTGCTGGCCCGCTTCCCGGCGGTGAATACGCCGGAGGATTTGCAGCAGTTTCCCTGGATAGCCATCAGCTCTTTCTACCAGCGCCACGTGGAGCTTTTTCACGATGCCACGTCCGCCACCGCGCGGATTGCTATTACGCCACGGCTCAGCACCGACAGCCTGTATGTCGCACGCAATACGGCACTTACCGGCCTTGGCGTGGCCGTGGTATCCAGCTGGACGGTACAGGACGATATTCGGGAAGGGCGGCTGGTGCATTTGCTGCCCGAGTGGCAGCCCGCGGCGCTACCGGTACATCTGGTTTATCCCTGGTCCCGTTATTATCCAGCACGCTTGCGGCGATTTCTGGAGTTGATGCGGCAGGTCATGCCGGAGGTGACCGGGATGAGAAAGCCTGTTCAGCAGCCATAAAAAAGCCGACCCAAGGGTCGGCTTTTTACTTCAGTGTCGTTTGTCGTTATTCGACAGACTGTGGACGCGTTGCCGGTGCAGTCGCCTGATGCGTTGCACTGTGACCACCGGCTGCGCCTTTCCCTTCGAAGCTGAAGGCCGGGCGAACCCAGTCGCTGTGACGCGGCGCTTCAGGCACGTAATCCGGCGCCGGGGCGCGGGTCATTGGTGCTGTCGCTACGTGGGCAGCGGCTGGCGCAGAAACAACCGGCTCAGGCTTCACTTCTGGCGCTTTCGGCTCTTCAACAACCGGTTCAACCTGAATCTCAACGTCCTGAACGACCTCTTCAGCGGTGGTTTCGTCGAGAGTTTCAGCGGCTTCTTCTACCGCGGCTACAGGTTCAGCCTCTTCAGCAATTTCCTCAGCCACCACGACATCTTCTTCAGCAATAAGCTGCGGTGCGGCATCAACCTGCGCGGCAATCACTTCCGGATGCGTGGTTTCGACGTCCGCGGCCTGAGGTGCTTCAGTTTCAACAACCTGAGGTTCAACCACGGTTGCCGTTTCAGTCACGACCTCTTCTACCGCTGCTACAGGTGCAATGACCTCTTCCGTTACCGGCTGTTCTTCAACAACCTGCTCCGGGCGAGCAACAGGGTAGCGGATCCAGACTTTGCCGGAAGCCATTTCTGGTGAAGCACAGGCAACGGTCAGCGGCATTGGAGACTGAGTCGGGTACCGCTCGTCACGATAGCGACGACGGCGCTGACCGCTGACGCGCAGATGACGTGGGGAACGACGTGAACGGCGCGGCATACCGGCGTTATCACGGTTTTCACCGTTTTCATCCTGCTCAATATTGTTATCAACGACCGCTGGCAGGTCAACTTTTGCCAGCTGCGTACCGGTTGCGCTCTCGCGAGTTTCAACCGCAACGTTTGCTGTCTCTTCGGTTGCTTCAGAGGCGAAGCGGACTTTCTGAGCAAGCTGGCGCTGCTTACGGCGCGGCATGACCTGAGTACGTTCTTCCTGCTCGCCGTCCTGCTGCTCTACAGGCTCTTCGCGGTTCAGGTTTTTGACTTCCTGCTGTGCCTGACGCTTCTCGTCGTTACGACGACGGTTGCGTTCACGGCGCGGCTGCTGGTCGTCACGCTGTTTGCTCTTCTCAGACTCATCGCCCGCCTGCTGGCGAATTTCACGATCTTCAACATTCTGCTGCTGTTTCTCGCGACGGTTGCGACGGTTGTCTTCGCGTTGCTCACGGCCTTCGTTATTGTCAGAGCGGTTGTCACGGTTGTCACGACGCTCGTTGCGCTCATTACGATCGCTACGGTCATTACGGTCGCGGCGGTTGTTCTGACGCTTACGGCGGTCCTGCTGACGTTCAGGCTTGGCCGCTTTTGGCTCTTCTTTCGGCTGCTCTGGCTGAACTTCCTCACCGGCAAACATCTTCTTCAGCGCGCCGAAGAAGCGGCTCAGCAGACCCGGCTGCGCTGGCTGTGCTTTCGCTGCCGTCGCTTCTGGTTTCTGCGCCGCAGGTTTGGCCGCTGGTTTTTCCAGGGCGGCTTCCGGTGGGGCTTCTGGCATGATGAAGGTCGCTAACGCAGGCTGCTCTGGCAGCTTACGCTCTGCTGGCTCGTCATCAGATGGCAGGGCCATCTCTTCTTCGTGCAGCTTCGGCAGCAGGTAGCTGAGCGTTGACGTCTCTTCACCTTTACGGACACGCAGTACGTGGTAGTGCGGGGTTTCCATCTGATCGTTTGGCACGATGATGCAGCGAACGCCGCCCTGACGCGCTTCAATGGCACTGACCGCAGCACGTTTTTCGTTCAACAGGTAGGACGCAATTGGCACAGGCACAATCGCGTGAACCTCTTTGGTATTCTCTTTCAGCGCTTCTTCTTCAATCAGACGCAGGATAGAGAGGGACAGCGATTCGTTATCACGCACGGTACCGGTGCCGGAGCAGCGTGGGCAGACGTGATGGCTGGACTCACCCAGCGATGGGCTCAGACGCTGACGGGACATCTCCAGCAGGCCAAAGCGTGAGATATGGCTAATCTGAATACGCGCACGATCCTGACGCACCGCTTCGCGCAGACGGTTTTCTACCGCACGCTGGTGACGTACAGGGGTCATGTCGATGAAGTCGATAACAATCAGACCACCCAGGTCGCGCAGGCGGAGCTGGCGGGCGATTTCATCAGCGGCTTCAAGGTTGGTGTTGAAGGCGGTCTCTTCGATGTCGCCGCCGCGGGTTGCACGCGCGGAGTTGATGTCGATAGCGGTCAGCGCTTCAGTGGTATCGATAACGATAGAACCGCCGGATGGCAGACGCACTTCACGCTGGAAGGCGGACTCAATCTGGGATTCGATCTGATAGTGGCTGAACAGCGGGATTTCACCGGTGTAGAGCTTAATTTTGCTGGTGAAATCCGGACGGCCCAGCGCGGCGATGTGCTGGCGCGCCAGCTCAAGCACTTTCGGGTTATCGATCAGAATCTCACCGATGTCCTGACGCAGGTAGTCACGGAAGGCACGCACGATCACGTTGCTTTCCTGGTGGATCAGGAACGGAGCAGGGCGGCTTTCCGCTGCTTTCTGGATGGCTTCCCAGTGCTTCAGACGGAAGCTGAGGTCCCACTGCAGCGCTTCGGCGGATTTCCCGACGCCTGCGGTACGCACGATAAGCCCCATGCCGTCAGGCAGTTCAAGGCTTGCCAGCGCTTCTTTCAGCTCGGTACGGTCATCACCTTCGATACGGCGAGAGATACCACCCGCACGCGGGTTGTTTGGCATCAGCACCAGATAGCTCCCCGCCAGGCTGATAAAGGTTGTCAGTGCGGCACCTTTGTTGCCACGCTCTTCTTTATCAATCTGAACGATAACTTCCTGACCTTCACGCAGAACATCTTTGATGTTTGGGCGGCCATGGGCGTTGTAGTTTGCAGGGAAATATTCGCGGGCGATTTCTTTCAGAGGGAGGAAACCATGACGCTCAGCACCGTAATCGACAAATGCAGCTTCAAGGCTTGGTTCAATGCGGGTGATTTTGCCTTTGTAAATGTTCGCTTTTTTCTGTTCGTGTCCAGGACTTTCGATATCCAGATCGTACAGGCGCTGCCCATCCACAAGGGCGACACGCAACTCTTCTTGCTGAGTTGCGTTGATTAACATTCTTTTCATCGTAACTTACTCGTTATTCTTACATTGACGACAAAGCTGCGGGCAAGGTGACGCTTTCCGGGGTATGAACCGATGGCCTCGTGTCTGTTCACGTCGCCAACCTCACGGTTGTCGCTCGCTTAAGAGGCGCAGAGTGTCGGTTGCCTGTGTTTCATACGGAAACACAGCGCAATTATCAGGGGAATTGCCTGGGTAGAACTCTCCAGAGAACAATCCTTATACCGGGAAGTACTGCAACCCGCAGCCCGCTAACTGCCTGAAAGATCAATACGTCTTACGCCATTGCTGCGTGGATGATCGGTCAGACAAAATTGGTCATTCCGTCGACATCCTTACAAAACCCGGATTTAACGCGGAAAACGACCTCATTATTCCACTGCTCGCCGGGTTATAGCAAGATGACTTTTACCAATTATCACCCGGTTACTCACAGTTTCTTCACCTCAAGGTGGTGATTGGTTTAATAACCACCAAATCGATTGCGTGAAACGGGGCGCAGGCCGGATAAAAGTAAATATAAGCATAGAAAAATGAGTGGCGCTAATGGCTGACGATATTTAGAATCGCCAACCATGAAAACAGAGACTCCAGCCGTAAAAATGGTTGCCATCGCCGAAGATGAAGCGGGGCAACGTATCGATAACTTCTTGCGCACCCAGTTGAAAGGGGTGCCAAAGAGCATGATTTACCGCATCCTGCGTAAGGGCGAAGTGCGGGTGAACAAAAAACGCGTGAAGCCCGAGTACAAACTCGAGGCGGGCGATGAAGTGCGTATTCCGCCGGTGCGCGTGGCAGAGCGTGAAGAAGAGACCGTTTCACCGAAGCTACAGAAAGTGGCGGCCCTGAGCGATGTCATCCTTTACGAAGATGACCACATTCTGGTGCTGAATAAACCGTCAGGAACGGCAGTCCATGGCGGTAGCGGCCTGAGCTTCGGTGTGATTGAAGGGCTCCGCGCCCTGCGCCCGGAAGCGCGTTTCCTTGAACTGGTGCACCGTCTTGACCGTGACACCTCTGGCGTGCTGCTGGTAGCGAAAAAACGTTCTGCGCTGCGTTCCCTGCATGAACAGCTGCGTGAAAAAGGGATGCAGAAAGACTACCTGGCGCTGGTGCGCGGCCAGTGGCAGTCCCATGTAAAAGTGGTGCAGGCGCCGCTGCTGAAGAACATTCTGCAAAGCGGCGAGCGTATTGTCCGCGTCAGCCAGGAAGGGAAACCGTCTGAGACGCGGTTTAAGGTTGAAGAGCGCTATGAGTTTGCCACGCTGGTGCGCTGCAGTCCGGTGACCGGTCGTACCCACCAGATCCGCGTACATACGCAGTTTGCAGGGCACCCCATCGCGTTTGATGACCGCTATGGCGACCGCGAGTTTGATAAGCAGCTGGCGGGGACGGGGCTATCGCGTCTGTTCCTGCATGCGGCAGCGCTGAAATTTACCCACCCAAATACCGGTGAAGTCATCCGTATTGAAGCGCCGCTGGATGAGCAGTTGAAACGCTGCCTGAAGGTTCTGCGCGGCTGATTTTGCCCGGCGGCGCTGCGCTTGCACGGGCCTACGGTTTTGTAGGCCGGGTCAGCGCAGCGCCACCCGGCGAAGGTCACATCGTCAGCGGATTACACTCTTCTCGCCGTAACAACTGACACAAGGCAATCAGCGGTAACCCCACCAGGGTGTTCGGATCCCGACCGTCCAGCTTGTCGAACAGCGCAATCCCCAGCCCCTCACTTTTAAAGCTCCCCGCGCAGTTCAGCGGACGCTCACGACGCACATAATCCATAATCTCTTGCTCGCTGAGATGACGGAAGTGTACGTCGAACGGCTCGCACTCGGTTTGCAGATGGCCTGACGCGGCGTTATAGAGGGCGAGGCCCGTATAGAAGGTCACGATAGTACCGCGCGCGCGCAGAAGCTGCTGGCAGGCATTTTCCTCTGTATGCGGCTTGCCGGTGATTTCGCCGTCCAGCACGCAAACCTGATCGGAGCCTATAATCAAATGCGAAGGATAGCGTGCGGCCAGCGACTGCGCCTTCTCCTTAGCAAGACGCGTCACCAGATGGCGCGGTGACTCGCCCGGCTGTGGCGTCTCATCCACGTCTGGTGCAGCGCATTCAAACGGGATCCCGAGCTTTTCCAGCAGCATTCGGCGGTAGGGAGACGTGGAAGCAAGGACGAGATTTGGCATATTTTTATCACCAGATATAGCGTATCGATGCCAGCCATTTTAAACTACAGGCCGCAATGTGTGCGAATAATTGGCAAAAGGCAGCTCTGGTTGCCTTTTTCTTTGACTCTATGACGTTACAAAGTTAATATGCGCGCCCTATGCAAAAGGTAAAATTACCCCTGACTCTTGATCCGGTACGTACGGCTCAAAAACGCCTCGATTACGAAGGTATCTATACTTCCGATCAGGCTGAGCGTATTGCCGAATCCGTAGTCAGTGTGGACAGTGATGTAGAATGCTCCATGTCGTTCGCTATCGACAATCAGCGCCTCGCCGTGTTAACCGGTGATGCAAAGGTGACGGTAACGCTCGAGTGTCAGCGTTGCGGGAAACCGTTTGTACAGCATGTTCACACAACGTATTGTTTCAGTCCGGTTCGTTCTGACGAACAGGCTGAAGCACTCCCGGAAGCGTATGAGCCGATTGAGGTTAACGAATTCGGTGAAATCGATCTTCTGGCTCTGGTTGAAGATGAAATCATCCTCTCCTTGCCAGTCGTTCCGGTGCATGATTCTGAACACTGTGAAGTGTCCGAGGCGGACATGGTCTTTGGGGAACTGCCTGATGAAGCGCAAAAACCAAACCCATTTGCCGTATTAGCCAGCTTAAAGCGTAAGTAATTGAGGAGTAAGGTCCATGGCCGTACAACAGAATAAACCAACCCGTTCCAAACGTGGCATGCGTCGTTCCCATGACGCGCTGACTGCAGTTACCAGCCTGTCTGTAGACAAGACTTCTGGTGAGAAACACCTGCGTCACCACATCACCGCTGACGGTTTCTACCGCGGCCGCAAGGTTATCACTAAGTAATCACGCGTCAGCGTGATTAGGCTTAGTGAGGAGCTCCCCGTGCAAACGGGGAACTTACCGAACCAGGCTGCGACGATACCTTGACACGTCTAACCCTGGCGTTAGATGTCATGGGGGGAGATTTTGGCCCTTCCGTGACAGTGCCTGCAGCATTGCAGGCACTGAATTCTAATTCGCAACTCACTCTTCTTTTAGTCGGCAATCCCGACGCAATCACGCCATTACTTGCAAAAGCTGACTTTGAACAACGTTCACGTCTGCAGATTATTCCTGCGCAGTCAGTTATTGCCAGTGATGCCCGACCCTCGCAGGCGATTCGCAATAGCCGCGGCAGCTCGATGCGGATAGCGCTGGAGCTGGTGAAAGAAGGACGAGCCCAGGCTTGCGTCAGCGCGGGTAATACCGGCGCGCTGATGGGACTGGCGAAATTGTTGCTCAAACCGATTGACGGTATTGAGCGCCCGGCGCTGGTGACGGTGTTGCCGCATCAGCAGAAGGGCAAGACGGTGGTGCTCGATTTGGGCGCGAACGTCGATTGTGATAGTACAATGCTGGCTCAGTTTGCCGTAATGGGATCGGTGCTGGCAGAAGAAGTGGTCGGGATCAATACTCCCCGTGTTGCGTTACTGAACATTGGTGAAGAAGAGACCAAAGGCCTGGACAGCATTCGCGAAGCAGCTGAATTGCTCAAACAGGTTCCCTCCATCAACTATATTGGTTATCTCGAAGCCAATGAGTTGTTGACGGGTAAAACGGATGTTCTGGTCTGCGATGGCTTCACCGGAAACGTAACGTTGAAGACCATGGAAGGGGTCGTGCGGATGTTTCTTTCTCTGCTGAAATCACAGGGAGAGGGCAAAAAAAGCGCCTGGTGGCTGATTTTATTGAAGCGTTGGTTACAAAAGAGCCTGACGCGGCGATTCAGTCACCTCAACCCCGACCAGTATAATGGCGCCTGTCTGTTAGGATTGCGCGGCATCGTGATTAAGAGTCATGGCGCCGCCAATCAGCGAGCATTTTCTGTCGCCATTGAACAGGCAGTGCAGGCGGTGCAGCGACAAGTCCCTCAGCGGATTGCCGCTCGCCTGGAATCTGTATTAGCTAAAAGTGACTGAGCGTACATGTATACGAAGATTTTAGGTACCGGCAGCTACCTGCCAAAACAAGTGCGTACCAACGCCGATCTGGAAAAAATGGTAGATACGTCTGACGAGTGGATTGTCACGCGCACAGGTATCCGTGAACGTCGTATCGCCGCGCCAGACGAAACCGTGTCCACCATGGGTTACGAAGCCGCACAGCGTGCTATCGAGATGGCGGGCATTGATAAAGAACAGATCGGTTTGATCGTGGTGGCCACGACGTCTGCTACACATGCTTTCCCAAGCGCGGCATGCCAGGTGCAGAATATGCTCGGCATTAAAGGTTGCCCGGCGTTTGACGTTGCCGCTGCGTGCGCAGGTTTTACCTATGCGCTGAGCGTTGCCGATCAGTACGTGAAGTCCGGAGCCGTCAAATATGCGCTGGTGATCGGTGCTGACGTGCTGGCGCGTACCTGCGATCCAACCGATCGCGGAACGATCATTATTTTTGGTGATGGTGCGGGCGCGGTGCTGCTGGGGCAGTCCGAAGAGCCGGGTATCATCTCTACGCATCTGCATGCTGATGGCAGCTACGGTGAGCTTTTGACCCTGCCTAACGCCGATCGCGTTAATCCGGACAACTCGATTTACCTGACCATGGCAGGGAACGAGGTGTTCAAGGTGGCGGTGACTGAGCTTGCGCACATTGTTGATGAAACGCTGGAAGCGAATAACCTTGAGCGCTCCGCGCTCGACTGGCTGGTGCCGCATCAGGCGAACCTGCGTATCATCAGCGCGACCGCGAAAAAGCTGGGCATGTCGATGGATAACGTTGTGGTGACGCTGGATCGTCACGGCAACACCTCTGCGGCGTCAGTACCGTGCGCATTTGATGAAGCGGTACGCGACGGGCGAATCAAACGGGGCCAGCTGGTCTTGCTTGAAGCCTTCGGTGGCGGGTTCACCTGGGGTTCCGCGCTGGTTCGTTTCTAGGATAAGGAATAAAAAATGACGCAATTTGCTTTTGTGTTCCCAGGGCAGGGCTCTCAAACCGTTGGGATGTTGTCTGAAATGGCAGCACACTATCCGGTCATTGAAGAGACTTTCCGTGAAGCTTCTGATGCACTGGGTTATGATTTATGGGCGCTGACCCAGCAGGGCCCGGCCGAAGAACTGAACAAAACCTGGCAGACACAGCCAGCGCTGCTGACAGCGTCCGTTGCGCTGTGGCGTGTCTGGCAGCAGCAGGGCGGTAAAGCGCCAGCGCTGCTCGCGGGCCATAGTCTGGGTGAATACTCAGCGCTGGTCTGTGCCGGTGTGATCGCGTTTGCTGACGCCGTACGTCTGGTGGAACTGCGCGGTAAATTCATGCAGGAAGCGGTGCCAGAAGGCACAGGTGGCATGTCTGCTATCATCGGTCTGGATGATGCTGCGATTGCAAAAGCGTGTGAAGAATCTGCTGAAGGGCAGGTGGTTTCACCGGTTAACTTCAACTCGCCGGGCCAGGTGGTTATCGCTGGTCATAAAGAAGCGGTTGAGCGTGCCGGTGCTGCCTGTAAAGCTGCTGGCGCGAAACGCGCGCTGCCGCTGCCGGTCAGCGTGCCGTCCCACTGTGCGTTAATGAAGCCAGCCGCCGAGAAACTGGCGGTTGAGCTGGAAAAAATTACGTTTAACGCACCGACGATTGCCGTTGTGAACAACGTCGATGTGAAATGCGAAACCGCGCCGGAAGCTATCCGCGACGCACTGGTTCGCCAGCTCTACAGCCCGGTACAGTGGACCAAAACCGTTGAGTTTATGGCCGCTCAGGGCGTTGAGCATCTGTATGAAGTCGGCCCAGGGAAAGTCCTCACCGGTCTGACGAAACGTATTGTTGACACCCTGACAGCCTCGGCGATTAACGAGCCGGAAGCGATGTCAGCGGCACTCTCGCAATAAAAGAGGAATACCATGAGTTTTGAAGGAAAAATCGCCCTGGTGACTGGCGCAAGCCGCGGTATCGGGCGTGCAATTGCTGAAACACTGGTTGCGCGCGGCGCGAAGGTGATTGGTACAGCAACCAGCGAGAATGGCGCGCAGGCCATCAGCGAGTATCTGGGTGCGAACGGTAAAGGTCTGGTACTGAATGTGACCGAACCAGCATCTATCGAATCTGTTCTGGAAAATATTCGCGCAGAGTTTGGTGAAGTGGATATTCTGGTCAATAATGCCGGGATCACTCGCGACAACCTTCTGATGCGAATGAAAGATGACGAGTGGAACGATATTATCGAAACCAACCTGTCATCTGTATTCCGTCTGTCAAAAGCGGTAATGCGCGCTATGATGAAAAAGCGTCATGGTCGTATTATCACTGTTGGTTCTGTGGTTGGTACCATGGGAAATGCTGGTCAGGCTAACTACGCTGCGGCGAAAGCAGGTCTGATCGGTTTCAGTAAATCGCTGGCGCGTGAAGTCGCGTCCCGCGGGATTACTGTAAACGTTGTTGCTCCGGGCTTTATTGAAACGGACATGACGCGTGCGCTGACCGATGAGCAGCGTGCGGGTACACTGGCGGCAGTTCCGGCGGGTCGTCTTGGCGACCCTAAAGAAATCGCCAGTGCGGTTGCATTTTTAGCCTCTGACGAAGCGGGTTACATCACTGGTGAGACCCTCCACGTCAACGGCGGGATGTACATGGTTTAATCACGATCGAAAATATTTGCGTTATTAGGGCAAATGGCCTCAAAATAACGTAAAATCGTGGTAAGACCTGCCGGGATTTAGTTGCAAATTTTTCAACATTTTATACACTACGAAAACCATCGCGAAAGCGAGTTTTGATAGGAAATTTAAGAGTATGAGCACTATCGAAGAACGCGTTAAGAAAATTATCGGCGAACAGCTGGGCGTTAAGCAGGAAGAAGTTGTGAACTCCGCTTCCTTCGTTGAAGACCTGGGCGCAGATTCTCTTGACACCGTTGAGCTGGTAATGGCTCTGGAAGAAGAGTTTGATACTGAGATTCCGGACGAAGAAGCTGAGAAAATCACCACCGTTCAGGCTGCCATTGATTACATCAACGGCCACCAGGCGTAAGTGAACATCTCCAGGCGGTCATTCGACCGCCTGAGTTTTATCTTTTTTAGTCCCACGAATCTCTTTTTTTATCCCTCCCTGGAGGACAAACGTGTCTAAGCGTCGTGTAGTTGTGACCGGACTTGGCATGTTGTCTCCTGTCGGCAATACCGTAGAGTCCACCTGGAAAGCTCTCCTTGCCGGTCAGAGCGGCATCAGCCTAATCGACCATTTCGATACTAGCGCCTATGCAACGAAATTTGCTGGCTTAGTAAAGGATTTTAACTGTGAAGAGATCATCTCGCGCAAAGAACAGCGCAAGATGGATGCCTTCATTCAATATGGAATTGTCGCTGGCGTTCAGGCCATGCAGGATTCTGGCCTTGAGATTACGGAAGAGAACGCAACCCGTATTGGCGCTGCTATCGGCTCCGGTATTGGCGGTCTTGGCCTGATCGAGGAAAACCATACATCGCTGATGAATGGCGGACCGCGTAAGATCAGCCCGTTCTTCGTTCCGTCCACGATTGTTAACATGGTGGCAGGTCACCTGACCATTATGTTCGGCCTGCGTGGGCCAAGCATTTCTATCGCTACCGCGTGTACGTCTGGCGTGCATAACATCGGCCAGGCCGCGCGTATCATTGCGTACGGCGATGCAGATGCTATGGTTGCGGGCGGTGCTGAAAAAGCCAGTACCCCATTGGGTGTCGGTGGCTTTGGTGCAGCGCGTGCGCTTTCTACCCGTAACGATAATCCTCAGGCGGCGAGCCGTCCGTGGGATAAAGACCGCGATGGTTTCGTGTTGGGTGACGGCGCAGGTATGCTCGTGCTGGAAGAGTACGAACATGCGAAAAAACGCGGTGCGAAAATTTATGCTGAAGTCGTTGGCTTTGGTATGAGCAGCGATGCTTATCACATGACCTCTCCTCCGGAGAACGGTGCGGGTGCTGCGCTGGCGATGGAAAACGCGATCCGTGATGCGGGTATTACCCCAGCGCAGATTGGCTACGTTAACGCTCACGGTACCTCTACGCCAGCAGGCGACAAAGCTGAAGCGCAGGCTGTGAAGTCTATCTTCGGCGAGTCTGCCAGCCGCGTACTGGTTAGCTCCACGAAATCTATGACCGGTCACCTGCTGGGCGCGGCGGGTGCAGTAGAGTCCATCTACTCTATCCTTGCGCTGCGCGATCAGGCTGTTCCGCCAACCATCAACCTGGATAACCCGGATGAAGGTTGCGATCTGGACTTCGTTCCTCATGAAGCTCGCCAGGTTAGCGGTATGGAGTACACCCTGTGTAACTCCTTCGGCTTTGGCGGCACGAATGGTTCTCTGATCTTCAAAAAGGTCTGAGCCTGACGGCCCGAAAGCTATAAAAAAAGGTCCGCTTGCCGGGCCTTTTTTATTAAGCCTAATCTTCTTGTCGGTTGCATGGCATCCTGCCAGACTAAACGCCCACGCATAAGGAGCCACCATGTTTTTAATTAATGGCCTTGAGCAAGACACGCTGCCGGCAAGCGACAGGGCGACGCAGTTTGGCGATGGCTGCTTTACGACTGCGCGTATTCTGGAAGGCGACGTGTGCTTGCTTGATGCACACCTCCGCCGTTTACAAGACGCCTGCCAGACGTTACTGATCCCTTTTACGCAGTGGGAAATTCTTGAACATGAGATGCGTCAGCTGGCGTCAGGTAAAACCAGCGGTGTCTTAAAAGTTATCATTAGCCGAGGCAGCGGTGGGCGGGGGTACAGCGGTGCCGCCTGTCAGCATCCAACACGTATTCTCTCTGTTTCAGCTTATCCTGCTCACTATGCGCGCTGGCGTGAAGAGGGCGTGACGTTGACGCTGAGCCCGGTGCGGCTGGGGCGAAACCCGATGCTTGCCGGACTAAAACATCTTAATCGCCTGGAACAAGTGCTTATTCGTACTCATCTTGAACAGACGGACGCCGATGAGGCGCTAGTCCTTGACAGTGAAGGGCGCATTACGGAATGCTGTGCGGCTAATTTATTCTGGCGTAAGGGGCGCGACGTCTTTACGCCTTCGCTGGCGCAGGCTGGCGTTAACGGCATCATGCGCCAGTTTTGTTTACAGCAGCTCGCACGTTCAGACTTTCGCATTGTCGAAGTTTGCGCAGGAGAAGACGCGCTACATACCGCCGATGAAGTCGTTATCTGCAATGCGTTGATGCCTGTTATCGCCGTCCGTGCGTATGACCAACAGCGCTGGTCTTCGCGCGAGCTGTTCCAGTTTTTAGCCCCGATATGTGAGCAAACCAGATAGTCATGAAGAAAATGTTGCGTTTTGTCCTTCTCCTTATTATTGCGCTGGGTATTGCTGGCGGAGCGGGAGTATGGAAAGTCCGCCAGCTGGCGAACAGTAAAATCTTGATTAAAGACGAGACGATTTTTACCCTGAAAGCCGGTACCGGGCGGATGGCGCTGGGCGAGCAGCTTTACGGGGATAAAATCATTAACCGTCCTCGTGTGTTCCAGTGGTTATTGCGTATTGAGCCTGACCTATCTCACTTCAAGGCTGGTACCTACCGCTTTACGCCCGGCATGACAGTCAGAGAGATGCTGCAACTGCTGGAAAGCGGTAAAGAAGCCCAGTTCCCGCTGCGTTTTGTCGAAGGTATGCGCCTGAGCGATTACCTCAAACAGCTGCGCGATGCGCCGTATATCAAACATACCCTGAAGGACGACAGCTACCAGACGGTGGCCGACGTGCTCAAGTTTGAACATCCTGAATGGGTGGAAGGCTGGTTCTGGCCAGATACCTGGATGTATACCGCAGGCACGACCGATGTGGCGATTCTGAAGCGGGCGCACAAAAAAATGGTCGCCGCCGTGGATGCCGCCTGGGAAGGGCGAATGGATGGTTTACCCTATAAAGATAAAAACGAGTTTGTCACCATGGCCTCGATTATCGAAAAAGAAACCGCCGTTGCCGCCGAGCGCGATCGGGTGGCGTCAGTATTTATCAATCGTCTGCGCATTGGTATGCGCCTGCAAACCGACCCTACCGTCATCTACGGCATGGGAGAGAACTATACGGGCAAGATTTCCAGAAAAGATCTGGAAACGCCAACGGCGTATAATACCTACGTGATTAGCGGTTTACCGCCTGGCCCGATTGCCACGCCGAGCGAGGCTTCTCTCAAAGCCGCCGCGCACCCGGCGAAAACACCGTATCTCTATTTTGTGGCTGATGGAAAAGGGGGGCATACCTTTAACACCAACCTTGCCAGCCACAATCGCTCTGTTCAGGACTATCTGAAGGCACTTAAGGAAAAAAATGCGCAGTAAATACATTGTCATTGAGGGACTCGAAGGGGCGGGTAAAACCACTGCCCGCAACGTAGTGGTGGACACGCTGAAATCGCTTGGCGTCGCCGACATGGTCTTCACCCGCGAGCCGGGCGGTACGCAACTTGCGGAGAAACTGCGCAGCCTGGTGCTGGATATTAAATCCGTTGGCGACGAAGTTATCACTGACAAAGCCGAAGTGTTGATGTTTTACGCGGCGCGCGTACAGCTGGTTGAGACGGTGATCAAACCCGCGTTGGCCGAGGGTAAATGGGTGATCGGCGATCGCCACGATCTGTCGACTCAGGCCTACCAGGGCGGGGGACGCGGTATTGACCAGACGATGCTGGCAACGCTGCGCGATGCCGTACTGGGTGATTTTCGCCCCGACCTGACCCTCTATCTGGATGTTACGCCGGAAGTGGGCCTCAAGCGCGCCCGCGCGCGCGGCGAGCTGGACCGCATTGAACAAGAGTCCTTTGATTTCTTTAACCGCACCCGTGCGCGCTATCTTGAGCTGGCGGCACAGGATAGCGCTATTCGTACCATCGATGCGACGCAGTCGCTGGATGACGTCACGCACAACATCCAGCAGACCGTTACGCAGTGGGTACAGGAGCAGCAGGCATGAAATGGTATCCATGGTTGCGTCCGCACTTTGAGCAGCTGATCGGCAGCTATCAGGCGGGGCGGGGGCATCATGCGTTACTGATTCAGGCATTGCCAGGGATGGGGGATGAGGCGCTAATTTATGCCCTCACCCGTTTTCTGATGTGCCAGCAGCCGGAAGGGCACAAAAGCTGTGGTAAGTGCCGCGGCTGCCAGCTGATGCAGGCGGGCACACATCCTGACTACTACACCCTTGAGCCTGAGAAGGGCAAGAGCGCGCTGGGTATTGATGCCGTGCGTGAAGTCAGTGAAAAATTGTACGAACATGCGCGCCTGGGTGGCGCTAAGGTCGTCTTGCTCAAAGACGCCACCCTGCTGACCGAGGCGGCGGCTAACGCCCTGCTTAAGACTCTTGAAGAGCCGCCGGAAAAAACGTGGTTTTTCCTCTCGTGCCGCGATCCGGGACGATTGCTGGCGACGTTGCGCAGCCGCTGCCGTCTTCATCACCTTGCGGTGCCTCAGGAATCATGGGCGCTGAGCTGGCTGGAGCGAGAGGTGACAACGTCACCTGAAAGTGCGCTGTCCGCCTTGCGCCTGAGTAGCGGCGCGCCCGCGGCGGCGCTGGCCTTGCTGCAACCTGACGTCTGGTCACAGCGAGAAGCGCTCTGCCGGGCCGTTGAAGCGGCGCTGAATAACAACGACTGGCTAAGCTTACTCCCGACACTTAACAGCGATAGTGCCGTTGAGCGTCTGCACTGGCTGGCCGCGTTGCTGCTGGATGCCCTTAAAATTCAGCAAGGGGCAACGCTGCTGACTAACCCTGACGCGTGGCCACTGGTGAGTACGCTGGCGAACCGCCTCTCCGGCGCGATTCTTCATGCGATGCTTCATGAAGTTTGCCAGAGCCGCGAACAGCTTTTAACCGTGACGGGTCTTAATCGCGAGCTTTTACTGACCGACCAGTTACTGCGTATTGAACATTACCTGCAACCCGGCGTCACACCGCCAGTTTCCCATCTCTGAGAGAGACATTATGTTTTTAGTCGACTCACACTGCCATCTTGATGGCCTGGATTATCAATCCCTGCATAAAAACGTGGATGACGTGCTGGAAAAAGCCGCTGCCCGCGATGTGAAATTCTGCCTTGCGGTGGCGACGACGCTGCCGGGTTATCGCACCATGCGTGAGCTGGTGGGCGTTCGCGACAACGTAGTGTTCTCCTGCGGCGTGCATCCGCTGAATCAGGACGAGGCGTATGACGTTGAGGAACTGCGCCGACTGGCAGCAGAAGAGGGCGTGGTGGCGATGGGGGAGACGGGCCTGGACTATTTTTACACGCCGGAAACGAAACCGCGGCAGCAGGAGTCCTTCCGCCATCATATCCGCATTGGCCGCGAACTGAACAAGCCGGTCATTGTGCATACCCGTGATGCGCGTGCCGATACCCTGGCGATCCTTCGGGAAGAAAACGTGACGGATTGCGGTGGCGTACTACACTGTTTCACAGAAGACAGAGAAACGGCGGGTAAACTGCTTGATTTAGGGTTTTATATTTCGTTTTCCGGGATCGTGACGTTCCGTAACGCTGAGCAGCTCCGGGATGCCGCGCGTTATGTTCCGCTCGATCGCATTCTGGTGGAGACAGACTCTCCGTATCTGGCCCCGGTACCGCATCGCGGTAAAGAGAACCAACCGGCGATGACGCGAGACGTGGCTGAGTACATGGCCGTACTGAAGGGGGTCAGCATCGAAGAGCTGGCCCGCGTGACCACGGAAAACTTCTCAACGCTGTTCCATATTGACCCCGCCCGCCTGCAATCTGTCTGATACACCTGTTTTTTTTAGGCTCGTAATTAATAAATAAAACGAGTAAAGTTCACCGCCTCATTTGGGGCGGTGAGGGTGTTTTTAGACACATCCGGACATGCTTTTTGTAAATAACTGAAAGTTTTTCGACCGCCTTAAGCTGAAACGTGATAGCCGTCAAACAAACTCAGAGGGAATTATTTTACTCTGTGTAATAAATAAAGGGCGCTTAGATGTCCTGTCCACGGCACGGTACTCCCCCCGGGCCAATGCGTGAAAGCGTAAAAAAAGCACAAATACTCAGGAGCACTCTCAATTATGTTTAAGAATGCATTTGCTAACCTGCAAAAGGTCGGTAAATCGCTGATGCTGCCAGTATCCGTACTGCCTATCGCAGGTATCCTGCTGGGTGTCGGTTCTGCTAACTTCAGCTGGCTGCCAGCCGTAGTGTCCCATGTGATGGCCGAAGCAGGCGGTTCTGTCTTTGCTAACATGCCACTGATCTTCGCGATCGGTGTGGCTCTGGGCTTCACCAATAACGACGGCGTATCTGCGCTGGCTGCAGTGGTTGCTTACGGCATCATGGTGAAAACCATGGCTGTGGTTGCGCCGCTGGTTCTGCATTTACCGGCAGAAGAGATCGCCGCGAAACACCTGGCGGACACCGGTGTTCTGGGCGGTATCATTTCCGGTGCGATTGCAGCGTACATGTTCAACCGCTTCTATCGCATCAAGCTGCCTGAGTACCTGGGCTTCTTCGCGGGCAAGCGTTTCGTTCCGATCATCTCTGGTCTGGCAGCGATTTTCACTGGCGTGATCCTGTCCTTCATCTGGCCACCAATCGGCTCTGCTATCCAGACCTTCTCTCAGTGGGCTGCTTACCAGAACCCGGTTGTGGCGTTTGGTATCTACGGCTTCATCGAGCGTTGCCTGGTGCCATTCGGTCTGCACCACATCTGGAACGTTCCATTCCAGATGCAGATTGGTGAATTCACCAACGCAGCAGGCCAGGTATTCCACGGCGATATCCCACGTTACATGGCGGGTGACCCAACTGCAGGTAAACTGTCTGGTGGCTTCCTGTTCAAAATGTACGGTCTGCCAGCAGCGGCGATTGCTATCTGGCACTCTGCTAAGCCAGAGAATCGTGCAAAAGTGGGCGGTATCATGATCTCCGCAGCGCTGACCTCGTTCCTGACCGGTATCACCGAGCCGATCGAGTTCTCCTTCATGTTCGTTGCGCCGATTCTGTACGTTATCCACGCGATTCTGGCGGGCCTGGCGTTCCCAATCTGTATTCTGCTGGGTATGCGTGACGGTACGTCCTTCTCTCACGGTCTGATCGACTTCATCGTTCTGTCCGGTAACAGCAGCAAACTGTGGCTGTTCCCAATCGTGGGTGCGTGCTACGCCGTTGTTTACTACACCATCTTCCGCGTGCTGATTAAAGCACTGGACCTGAAAACCCCAGGCCGTGAAGATGCGACAGAAGACAGCAAAGCTGGCGCGACCAGTGAAATGGCTCCGGCACTGGTTGCCGCGTTCGGCGGTAAAGAGAACATCACTAACCTGGACGCGTGTATCACTCGTCTGCGTGTGAGCGTTGCCGACGTCGCGAAAGTAGACCAGCCGGGTCTGAAAAAACTGGGCGCAGCGGGCGTGGTTGTTGCAGGTTCTGGTGTACAGGCAATTTTCGGTACTAAATCCGATAACCTGAAAACCGAAATGGATGAATACATCCGCAACAACTAAGCTGTGACCTGGGGAGACTAAGGCAGCCGAATGGCTGCCTTTTTTATTTCTGTCTTAAAAAAATGCAGCAGCACGCTTTAACGGTCACTCTTCGTTCAGCTGATGAACATTCAGGAAAGAAATCGAGGGAGGAGGTTGAAAGGACAGGAGAAACTCGCTCATACTCTTGAATTGTGTCACGCACTCAACCAGAGCGTGTGTTAACAGCAATTGCTCGCGCCAGATTAAACAAAAAAGGAAAAGGTCATGGCTGAAGAAACGATTTTCAGTAAAATTATCCGTCGCGAAATCCCGTCGGATATCGTCTATCAGGATGAACTGGTAACGGCTTTCCGGGATATTTCCCCTCAGGCCCCGACGCACGTCCTTATCATTCCCAATATTCTGATTCCGACCGTAAACGACGTAAAAACCGAGCATGAAGTGGCGTTAGGTCGTATGCTGACGGTGGCCGCGAAAATCGCTGAACAGGAAGGCATTGCAGAAGACGGTTACCGTCTGATCATGAACTGCAACCGTCATGGTGGCCAGGAAGTTTATCATATTCACATGCATCTGCTGGGTGGACGTCCTCTGGGGCCGATGCTGGCACATAAAGGTCTTTGATATGCGTAAAGGGCGTATTGCAGCGCTGGTATTGACGATGATGATTGTGGGGTGCAGCTCGCGCCCGGCGATCCCCGTGAACGATGAGCAGACGCTGGTGATGGAATCCTCCGTGCTTGCCGCGGGCATCACGGCGCAACAACCCGTGCTGACCATCAGTGAAATCAATTCCTCTGCCTCCTCTACGCTCTTTAATGAAAGACATGAACCCGTGACGGTCCACTACCGTTTTTTCTGGTATGACGTAAGAGGTCTTGAAATGCATCCGCTGGAGGCGCCGCGCAGCGTCACCATTCCGGCCAGATCGTCGGTAACGCTCTATGGCAGCGCCAACTATCTGGGTGCGCATAAGGTGAGACTTTATCTTTATCTCTAAGGGGTGAACCTTGATTAAAAACTTGAGCCGCTATGCGCTCGTGACAGCTTTCGCGCTGTTCCTGGCGGGGTGTGTGACCCGAACTGAACAGCCAGCGCCTGTGGAAGAGGCGAAACCGGGCACTGAACAGCCGACACAGCCAACGCAGCCGCAGCCAACCGTGCCGTCTGTGCCGTCTATTCCGTCACAGCCTGGCCCGATTGAGCATCCGGACCAGACGTCGCAGCCCACGCCGCGCGTGCGCCATTACGACTGGAACGGCGCAATGCAGCCCATGGTCGGCAAAATGCTGCAGGCACAGGGCGTGACGGCAGGCAGCGTGTTGTTGGTCGATAGCGTGAACAACCGTACCAACGGTTCGCTGAACGCGGGTGAAGCGACAGAAACGCTGCGCAATGCGCTGGCAAACAACGGTAAGTTTACGCTGGTCTCGGCTCAGCAACTCGCGGTAGCCAAACAGCAGCTGGGCCTGTCGCCGCAGGATAGCCTCGGCACACGCAGCAAGGCGATCGGCATTGCCCGTAACGTTGGCGCACAGTATGTGCTGTACTCTAACGCCACCGGTAACGTGAATACACCGGCCCTGCAGATGCAGCTGATGCTGGTTCAGACAGGCGAAATTATCTGGTCAGGTAAAGGTGCGGTTACGCAACAATGACAGCACGCGTGAAGAGATTCTGACGCGCTATTTTCCCCAGTACCGCCTTATCGCGCCGCAGGCCCACTCCGGGCTTGGCGGCGCGAGTTGCATTATAGCGCAGGGGGAACGACGCCTGGTCTTGCGGCAACATCACGACCCCTATGCGCCTGCCTCCCATTTCCGTCGTCAGTTTCGCGCCCTGAGGCGCCTTCCGTCAGATCTCGTGCCTGCCCCCCGTTTTTTCAGAGAGGGCTGGATGGCCGTCGACTATCTGGACGGTGACGTGAAAAGCGCGCTGCCGGACACGCCGGCGCTCGTGGCAATGCTGTATCATCTGCACCGGCAGCCACGTCTGGGATGGCGAATCACGCTATACCCGCTGCTTGAACGCTACTGGCAGCAGGCCGCGCCTGACAGACGCACTCCAGTGTGGCTGGCACATCTCAAGCGGTTGCGTAAAGCAGGCGAGCCGCAGCCGATTCGGCTATCGCCGCTGCACATGGATGTTCATGCCGGAAATATTGTGCATACGGCAGAGGGCATCAGGCTCATCGACTGGGAATACGCCGGAGATGGCGATGTGGCGCTGGAGCTGGCGGCAGTCTGGACGGAGAGTGACGACGCGCGGCAGACGCTTATCAGGGACTACGCCGAGGTGGCGCACATTGACGCCGACGCGCTGAGGCGTCAGGTCAAACGCTGGCGGCCATGGGTCGTCATGTTAATGGCTGGCTGGTTTGAAATGCGCTATCAGCAGTCAAGAGACAAACATTTTATTGCGCTGGCAGACGATGCCTGGCGTCAGTTATAAACGAAAGGATAAGAGAGGTGGATGTGGGTCCAGTCATGTTGGATGTAGAAGGGTTTGAACTGGATGCGGAGGAGCGTGAAATTCTGGCGCATCCGCTGGTGGGGGGCCTGATCCTGTTTACCCGCAACTATCACGATCCGGCGCAGCTGCGCGAGCTGGTGCGTCAGATCCGCGCCGCGTCGCGCAACCATCTGGTGGTCGCCGTCGATCAGGAAGGCGGACGCGTGCAGCGTTTTCGCGAAGGGTTTACCCGCCTGCCGGCGGCCCAGTCTTTTGCCGCGCTGCTCGGCACGGAAGAGGGCGGGACACTGGCGCAGGAGGCCGGCTGGCTGATGGCCAGTGAAATGATTGCCATGGATATCGACATCAGTTTTGCCCCGGTTCTGGACGTGGGGCATATCAGCGCCGCCATTGGCGAGCGCTCGTACCATGACGATCCGCGCATTGCGCTGGCCATGGCGACCCGCTTCATTGACGGCATGCACGATGCCGGGATGAAAACCACCGGGAAACACTTCCCTGGCCACGGGGCGGTAACGGCGGACTCGCATAAAGAGACCCCGCGCGATCCGCGCCCGGAAGCGGAAATTCGCGCCAAAGATATGTCGGTGTTCAGGTCGCTTATCACCGACAACAAGCTGGATGCCATCATGCCTGCGCACGTGATTTACAGCGACGTTGATCCGCGTCCTGCCAGCGGCTCTCCGCACTGGCTGAAAACCGTTCTGCGTCAGGAGCTGGGCTTCAATGGCGTGATTTTCTCTGACGATCTATCAATGGAAGGGGCGGCGATTATGGGCAGTTACGCTGAACGCGGTCAGGCGTCGCTGGATGCAGGTTGCGATATGATCCTGGTCTGCAATAATCGTAAAGGTGCCGTTAGCGTGCTGGATAACCTGTCGCCGATCAATGCAGAGCGTGTTACACAATTGTATCATAAAGGTTCATTTAGCCGTCAGGAGCTGATGGATTCGGCGCGCTGGAAGACGGTCAACGCCCGGCTTGAAGACCTGAATGAGCGCTGGCAGGCACATAAAGCCAGCCTGTAAACCCTCCCGGAAGGCGTAGCGTGGTGAGAAGACGATGATCATCTATTTACACGGTTTTGACTCAAACAGCCCTGGTAATCATGAGAAGGTACTGCAGCTGCAGTTTATCGATCCGGATGTCCGGTTGATCAGCTACAGCACGCGCCATCCGAAGCATGATATGCAGCATCTGCTCAAAGAGGTGGACAAGATGTTGCAGCTCAACGTGGACGATCGGCCGTTGATTTGCGGCGTGGGGCTGGGCGGCTACTGGGCGGAGCGGATTGGCTTCCTGTGCGACATCCGCCAGGTAGTATTCAATCCCAACCTTTTCCCGAACGAAAACATGGAAGGCAAAATCGACCGCCCGGAAGAGTATGTCGATATTGCGACCAAGTGCGTCAGCAATTTTCGGGAGAAAAACCGTGACCGCTGCCTGGTGATCCTGTCGCGTAACGATGAGGCGCTCAACAGCCACCGGGCGGCAGAACTCCTGCATCATTACTATGAAATTGTCTGGGACGAAGAACAGACCCACAAGTTTAAGAATATCTCCCCGCACCTCCAGCGCATCAAAGCCTTTAAAACGCTGGGCTAAACCACAGCCTGCCACTTCAGAAACCCGGTCGCGAACGCGCACCGGGTTTCTTTTTGTCCAGAATTGTCTACTTTTAAGCCATCAAAACTTGATGCATATCAATTTTGGTATGACCAATGCGCCTGACGTGGTATTCTCAATGCACCTGAATGGTTTCAGTGCTGTAACCTGTTGTTAATTAAGGGTTATTTTTATAACTTTTAATTAACAATTGGTTAATAATTTGAGGGGGTCACGTTGACTACGCCATTGAAAAAGATAGTGATTGTAGGCGGTGGTGCTGGCGGGCTGGAGCTGGCGACACAGTTGGGTAAGAAGCTGGGGCGCGGTAAAAAAGCCAAAATCACGCTGGTGGATCGTAACCACAGCCACCTGTGGAAACCGCTGCTGCACGAAGTAGCGACCGGCTCTCTGGACGAGGGCGTGGACGCGCTCAGCTATCTGGCACACGCGCGCAACCACCATTTCCAGTTCCAGCTGGGCTCGGTGGTGGACATCAATCGTGAAAGCAAAACCATCACTCTGGCAGAACTGCGTGATGAAAAAGGGGAGCTGTTGGTTCCTGAGCGCAAGCTGCCGTACGACACCCTGGTCATGGCGCTGGGCAGTACCTCCAACGACTTCAACACGCCGGGCGTGAAAGAGCACTGTATCTTCCTCGATAACCCGCACCAGGCGCGTCGTTTCCATCAGGAAATGCTGAACCTGTTTCTGAAGTACACCAGCAATATGGGTGCGAACGGTAAGGTCAATATCGCCATTGTCGGCGGCGGTGCGACGGGCGTTGAGCTGTCCGCTGAGCTGCACAATGCGGTGAAGCAGCTGCACAGCTACGGTTATAAAGGGTTAACGAACGAAGCGCTGAACGTCACGCTGGTCGAAGCCGGTGAACGCATTCTGCCTGCGCTGCCTCCGCGTATTTCCGGTGCGGCGCACAATGAACTCACCAAGCTGGGCGTGCGTGTGCTGACGCAGACCATGGTGACCAGCGCCGACGAAGGCGGCCTGCACACCAAAGACGGCGAGTATATCAAAGCGGATCTGATGGTCTGGGCGGCAGGTATCAAAGCGCCTGACTTTATGAAAGATATCGGCGGCCTGGAAACCAACCGCATTAATCAGCTGGTCACGGAGCCAACGCTGCAAACCACGCGTGACCCTGAAATCTTTGCTATTGGTGACTGCGCCTCCTGCGCCCGTCCTGAAGGTGGATTCGTGCCGCCGCGCGCCCAGGCTGCACACCAGATGGCAAGCCTGGTCCTGCACAACATTCTGGCGCAGTACAAAGGCAAGCCAATGAAGGCCTATGTTTACAAAGACCACGGTTCTCTGGTGTCTCTGTCAAACTTCTCAACCGTCGGCAGCCTGATGGGCAACCTGATGCGCGGCTCGATGATGGTAGAAGGGCGCATTGCCCGCTTCGTGTACATCTCCCTGTACCGTATGCACCAGATTGCGCTGCACGGCTACTTCAAAACCGGGCTGATGATGCTGGTGGGCAGAATCAACCGCGTGATCCGTCCGCGTCTGAAGCTGCACTAATCTTTCACTCCCTCCGGGCTCTCCGGAGGGAATTTTTAGCATTTCATGCTGTAGATCACAGTTTGACTGCTTAAGAGTTCTCCTAAATAGAATATATCTCCTCGCTATGCCCCTTTTTTGATCCTTTATCTGATTGGCGAAGCCGTGCCTCCATTGCAAAATTGTTACCAATAGCAACAAAGGAGGAAGTCCCGTGAATAAATCAATGTTGGCGGGTATAGGGATTGGCGTCGCGGCTGCGTTAGGTGTGGCTGCCGTTGCCAGTCTCAACGTATTAGACCGCGGCCCGCAGTATGCGCAGGTGGTTTCTGCTACACCGATTAAAGAAACGGTAAAAACGCCTCGTCAGGAGTGCCGCAATGTCTCCGTGACGCATCGTCGTCCGGTGCAGGATGAAAACCGTATCGCCGGTTCTGTTCTGGGGGCGGTAGCGGGTGGCGTGATTGGTCACCAGTTTGGCGGCGGCCGGGGTAAAGATGTAGCGACCGTGGTCGGCGCGCTGGGTGGCGGCTATGCCGGTAACCAGGTGCAGGGCGCGATGCAGGATAACGATACCTACACCACGACTCAGCAACGCTGCAAAACCGTCTATGACAAGTCGGAAAAAATGCTGGGTTATGACGTGACGTACAAAATTGGCGATCAGCAGGGCAAAATCCGCATGGATAAAGATCCGGGCACGCAAATTCCGCTCGATGGAAATGGCCAGCTGGTTCTGAATAACAAAGTGTAAAAAAGATGTTCTCTGAATTTAGCTCCTCATGCGCTCAGGCTGAGGAGCTTTTTTTTTGCTTCAGATTTTGAGGAGCTCAGGCCACAGCCGCAGCGTGGTGTCGCTGATATTCTGCAGTTTTTCCAGCGTTGCCCCTTCACGGGCGCTGATCGACATCCCCTGCAAAATACAGCTCAGGTATTGCGCCAGTAGCTGAGGGTTGCACTGTGCAGGGATTTCACCGCGCTGCTGCCGCTGAGCCAGAAAGGCGCTCAGCGTCTCCTCCTGCATGGCATGACGCGATTTCACCGTATTGGCAATCTCTTTCGAGGACGCCGCCAGGGTGGCAGAGGTGTTAATCATAAAGCAGCCCGCAGGCGTGTCCTTACTGGTGAAGCAGGTCGCGACGGCGGTGAAGTAATCCCGAAGCGCCTGTTCGACGCTTTTCTCTTCACAAAACAGCTGGGCTTCGTGTTTCGCCGCAAAGCGCGAAATGTATCTGTCCAGCACTGCCCTGAACAGCCCCTCTTTATTGGTAAATTCGGCATAGAGCGTCGGCGCTTTGGCACCGGTGGCTTCTACCAGATCGGAAAGCGAGGTTGCTTCATACCCATGTTGCCAGAAGAGAGTCATGGCCTTATCAAGCGCTGCATCCCTGTCAAACACTTTTGGTCGGCCACGGCTTTTCTTTGCACAACTCGTGACGTCGGTTGTCATGTGCCGTTGGTCCTCTGTTGGTTTGTTGAATGACCATTATAAAAATAAACGCAAGTCACCACCAGCGCTGAATGCTTAAAAATAAATTAATCATATGAGTATGAAAAATAACGACTTTAAAATTAAGTTAACGACCATTATAAAATTATGTTGACGTGTGAGATGGATCACACTTATGATTTACCTATCGATCGTTAACTAAATAGCTAACGACCTCCAAATTCATCTGCTAAAGGTAAACATCATGAAAAACGTAAAAACCCTCATCGCTGCTGCTGTCCTGAGTTCACTCTCTTTCGCAAGCTTTGCGGCTGTACAGGTACAGTCCACCCCGGTCGATCAGCATAAAGTCGGGACGATCTCTGCCTCTGCCGGGACTAACCTGGGTTCACTGGAAGATCAGCTGGCGCAAAAAGCGCAAGAGATGGGTGCAAAATCTTACCGCATCACCTCTGTGACCGGTCCTAACACCCTGCACGGCACCGCCGTCATCTACAAATAAGCCGGGCATAAACCCTCATTTATGCCACTGCAATAAAAAACGCCCTGCTTAGCAGGGCGTTTTTTATTTATGATTTACATCGATTGCTGGATGACATCGTGATGCCGGGTGACATCGGTCGGCATGCCTGAGCGGGCCTCCATTGCGCGCTCCATCACCTCGCTGTTGGTATTCGCATTCGTTTTAAAGCTTACCATCGCGGCATTCAGGTTAATGGGCAGCGTCTGCGGGTCATCGCCAATGTTTTTCGATAGCGGCTGATGAATTTCAACCAGCCGCACGCCGCCCGGCTCCTCAGAAACCTTGATCGGCGTATTGATGATATTGACTTTGGTACCCGGCGTAACGACGTTAAACAGCGTTTTGATATCGTCATCGCGCAGACGAATGCAGCCGGAGCTGACGCGCATGCCGATGCCAAAGTCCGCATTCGTTCCGTGCAGCAGGTAAACGCCGCCGTAGGCCGCCAGACGGATCGCGTGGTGACCCATCGGGTTATCCGGGCCTGCTGGCACCACGGCTGGAAGATCGATGCCCTGAGCTTTATACCGGGCACGAATATTGGCCGTTGGTGTCCAGGTTGGATTCGCGCGTTTATCCGAGACGGTGGTGACCATCGTCGGCGTCAGGGTGTCGCCGCCCAGCTGACCAATACCAATCGGGTAGACGGTCACCTCATTTTTACCCGGCGGGTAATAGTACAGACGCAGCTCCGCCAGATTTATGACGATCCCCTCACGCGGAGCGTCCGGCAGGATAGTCTGTAACGGGATAGTCAATACGCTGCCCGCGCGCGGGACGTAGGGGTCGACGCCAGGGTTCGCCTGCAGCAGGGCCAGAAAACCAACGTTATATTTTTTGGCAATGGCTTCCAGCGAACCGCCATTATTTTCAACCACATGAAAGCGGTTTTCCCCCACCACCTTGCTGCCGGGCGGAGGAAGGGGCCAGGTATTTGCGCGAGCGGGAAGCGCAACCGCAACGGTGGCTGCCAGCGCAAACAGGGTTAACCAGCGAGTCATACGCGAAGAGATCATCACCATAGTCCATGTAAATGATAAGGTTATTGTTTTATAAGGCGTTAACGATAATTATGGCGAATGGGTGTGTCGGGAAGATCGGGTGAAGTGCAAAGAGTTTGTAAATTGTCCCCCGTTAGCGCTGGGCTAACGGGGGAAGGAGGGTCAGGCGATCGCGTTCTCTTCCAGCTGGCGCATAAAGTTACGCACCCAGTCCATGCGGGTTTTGCGCTCCGTCAGCTCCTGGGTAAATTTCAGACGCGTTGGGCCATCCAGACGGAAATGCTGCGGCTGTTTTTGCAGCAGACCGATGAGCCACATCGGGTTGACGTGGTTCTTCTCGGCGAACTCAATCACGCCGCCTTTTTCGTTGCCTTCAAGCTTGCGAATGCCCAGCTTCTGCGCCTGCTGGCGCAGGCGCGCGATATCCAGCAGATTTCGCGCCGCATCGGGCAGCAGACCAAAGCGGTCGATCAGCTCAACCTTAATCTCTTCCAGCTCGCTTTCCGTCTTCGCGCTGGCGATGCGCTTGTAGAACGACAGTCGGGTATTCACGTCCGGAATGAAATCATCCGGCAGCAGGGAAGGCATACGCAACTCGACCTCGGTCTGCTGGCTGGTGAGATCTTCCAGCGACGGCTCGCGCCCGGCCTTCAGGGCATCAACCGCGTTTTCCAGCAGTTCCATATAGAGCGAGAAGCCGATGGTCTCCATCGAGCCGCTCTGGTCCTCACCCAGCAGTTCACCGGCACCGCGGATCTCGAGATCGTGCGTGGCCAGCGCGAAGCCTGCGCCGAGGTCTTCCAGCGAGGCGATGGCTTCCAGACGCTTTTGCGCGTCGGTGGTCATCGCTTTTGGATGCGGCGTCAGCAGCCAGGCGTAGGCCTGATGGTGCGAACGCCCGACGCGGCCGCGCAGCTGGTGAAGCTGCGCCAGGCCAAAGTGATCCGCACGTTCAATGATGATGGTGTTCGCCGTCGGAATGTCGATCCCGGTTTCGATGATGGTGGTACACACCAGCACGTTAAAGCGCTGATGGTGGAAGTCGTTCATCACCCGTTCCAGCTCGCGCTCGCGCATCTGCCCGTGACCGATAGCAATGCGCGCTTCCGGCACCAGCTCCGCCAGCCTGTCGGCCGCTTTCTGGATGTTTTCCACGTCGTTGTACAGGTAATAGACCTGACCCCCGCGCAGCACTTCACGCAGAATGGCCTCACGCACCACCAGATTATCGTATTCGCGGACGAAGGTTTTTACCGCCAGACGGCGCGCCGGCGGCGTGGCAATAATCGACAGATCGCGCATGCCGCTCATCGCCATGTTCAGGGTTCTCGGGATTGGCGTCGCGGTCAGGGTCAGGATATCGACGTCGGCGCGCATCGCTTTGATGCGTTCCTTATGACGCACCCCGAAGCGGTGCTCTTCGTCGACGATCAGCAGCCCCAGATCTTTCCACTTCACGTCGCTTTGCAGCAGCTTGTGGGTACCGATCAGAATGTCAATTTTGCCTTCGCTTGCCTGCTCCAGGATCTGCGTCTGCTCTTTGGTGCTGCGAAAACGTGACAGCATCTCGATGCGTACCGGCCAGTTGGCGAAGCGGTCGCGGAAGTTGTCGAAATGCTGCTGAGCGAGCAGGGTGGTTGGCACCAGCACCGCCACCTGCTTGTTGTTTTCCACCGCAAGGAAGGCGGCGCGCATCGCCACTTCGGTTTTGCCGAAGCCGACGTCGCCGCACACTAAACGGTCCATCGCCAGCGGCTGGCACATGTCGCTCAGCACGGCGTTAATAGCCTGAGCCTGATCCGGCGTGGTTTCAAACGGGAAGCTGTCGCAGAAGAGCTGATACTGTTCCTTATCATGCTTAAAGGCGAAGCCCTCTTTGGCCGCGCGCTGGGCGTAGATATCCAGCAGCTCGGCGGCCACGTCACGCACTTTTTCCGCGGCCTTCTGGCGCGCGCGCGCCCAGGCATCGCCGCCCAGCTTGTGCAGCGGCGCGTTCTCTTCGGCACCGCCCGCGTAGCGGCTGATCAGATGCAGGGACGACACCGGGACATAGAGTTTGGCGTCGTTGGCGTAGGTCAGCATCAGGTATTCACCTTTAATGCCGCCCGCTTCCAGCGTGGTCATCCCCTGATAGCGTCCAACGCCATGCTCCAGGTGAACAATCGGCTGGCCCGGATGCAGTTCGGCCAGGTTGCGGATCAGCGTGTCCGGGTTGATGGTTCGACGGCTGTCCTGACGACGGCGCGCGACGCGCTCGCCCAGCAGGTCGCTTTCGCAAATCAGCGCCAGGTTGTTGAGCGTGTCGATGAACCCGTGCTCGGCGGCGCCAATCATCAGGTAACGGCCGTTTCCGGTCGCCTCGCTCAGGCGCAGGATGCGCTTCGGCGCCACCTTAATACGTCCCAGCAGCTCACCTAACGCTTCGCGACGGCCTTCACTCTCAACGGAGAACACCACCGGGCCGGTAAAGGACTCCAGGAACTTGCGCAGATTATCCAGCGGGGATTTCTGCTGCGCCTGGACGGCCAGGTCCGGCAGCGTCCGGAAGGCGAGGTTGGTGTTGGCGGCCCTATCGGCAAGCGAATCGGTTTTCAGCTGCATGCGCGGCCAGCGCTTCAGCTCGGCGTTGAGCTCGTCGGTACGCAGCCACAGCGCCTCCGGCGGCAGCAGCGGACGCATCGGGTCAACGCCCCGGTTTTCGAAGCGAGCACGGGTTTCGCTTTCAAAGCGGCTGGCGCTGGCGTCGATATCCCCGGTGTTAACAATCAGCGTATTCGCCGGGAAGTAGCTGAACAGGGCAGGCAACGGCTCGCTGAAGAACAGCGGCTGCCAGTATTCAATCCCGGCAGGCAGCGTGCCTTTGCTGACCTGTTGATAAATATGTTCCGCGTCGCGCTTCACCTCGAACTTATCGCGCCACTGGCTGCGGAACAGTTCGATAGCGGTTTTGTCCGTCGGGAACTCATGCGCGGGCAGTAAATTGATGGACTCCACTTCCTCCAGCGTGCGCTGCGTATCGGCGTCGAAGACGCGCAGGCTGTCGATTTCATCATCGAAAAAGTCCAGACGATACGGCTGGTCGCTGCCCATCGGGTAAAGGTCGAGCAGCGCGCCGCGGGTCGCATATTCCCCGTGCTCCATCACCTGATCGACGTGGCGATACCCGGCGCCGTCAAGCTGCGCCCGCAGGGCATCACGGGACAGGCGCTGACCTTTTTTCATTACCAGCGCGTGACCGTGCAGGTAGCTGTGCGGACAGACGCGTTGCATCAGGGTGTTTACCGGCACAATCAGCACGCCGCGCTGCATGGTCGGGAGTTGATACAGCGTCGACAGGCGCGAGGAGATGATCTCCTGGTGCGGAGAGAAGCTGTCATAGGGCAGCGTTTCCCAGTCGGCCAGGCTGAACACCAGATTATCGGTGAACTGGCGAATTTCATCGTGCAGGCGCAGGGCGTTTTGCATATCCGGGGCAACCAGGATCACCGGGCCAGGATGACGCTCAGCAATTTCCGCCACCAGCGTGGCGCACGCTGCGCCCGTGAGTTCACCCAGCTGGCGCTGGTCGCCCGCTTTGACAGGCAAGGAATAACGATAGTGTTCAGGCATGGCTATGTCAGAGTCTCTTATGGATATACCAACAGTATTGGGGCATATCACTGATACGCAATGTCTTTATTATCCTCGATCGTTTTACATAAGCAAATCGTAACCGCACGGCGGGGTTATACGCCCCCGAAAGGGGGCGGAGAGGGCATTAACGGGTGGTCGGCGAGAGCGTAAGCGTCGAAGGCGGAGAAAAGAAAATGTCCCCGAACAGCGCGGTGGAGAGTTTACGCACCCCCAGCCCGGCCAGGGTACAGATAAGCAGGCTGGCAAACGGGTAGACCAGAATTAAGGTGAGTTCAGCCCAGAGCGGCCAGTACGCGGCATTCATCTCGCCAATCAGGAACAGGCTAAAGGCCTCAATGAGGATGCGGTGGGTGGTATAAATCGCAATGGTATTGGAGCCAATCACGTTCAGCAGGTTGTCAGGGTGAACAGCATAGCGCTGCTCAACGCTGTAGAACAGCTTCATGATCAGCACAATCGACAGCAAGGAGAGCAGCAGCGGAACGTTAGCAAACAACAGCACCACGGAGACGGCGGCGAAAGCGCCCGTTGCCAGCCAGGTGCGGCGCAGGTTTAGATTTTTCATCCATGCCATCAGCTCAGCGCCATACCACGCCCCGAGGCTGTAGTAGATCATGTTGCGGACCACGCTGTTCATTCCCCACCACGGCAGCGGCAGGAAGTTGATCGCGATGCTTGCCAGCGCCAGCAGTCCCAGCATCGGCAGCTTCCAGCGGCTCAGCAGTTTACACAACGTGAAGTAGACCACCAGGGCATACAGATACCACAGGCTGGTGCTGGCGGTGAGCATCCCTTGCACAAATCCCAGGAGCGAATCGGCGTAGGCCGCGTTCGACGAGGTGGTAACCTCGCGATCGGGCGCCAGCCAGGCGTTCAGGTGGGTCAGCGCCTGCCATTGCAGAATCCCCCACAGCGCCAGAACCCAGACAATGCTCCAGATTCGCTTGTCGAGGCTGGTTCGCCAGTCCACCTCGTCAATATAACGACGGATCAGATAGCCGGAGATAAAGAAAAAGACCGGCATACGGAAGGGGGCGAGATAGAGATTAAAATAGATCCAGCATTTGGCGAGAAGGCCAGAGAGCGGGTGTTGCAGCCCGATCAGGTGCGGATAAAACGTGATAACTGAATGGTAGATAACCACCAGGCAGATACACAGCCCTTTTATCTGGTTAATCCATAATGCTTTTTGCTTCATTGTTCGCAACTACCTTATTGCCATAGACGAACGAGCAATTGTTGTTAAACGAAACCGGGCTGTAATGGGTAACAGTCTGTATCAGGAGGTTTTTCGGAAAAGGTGGAGGTTACGAGGTGCGGTTTCAGATATTAGTACCCTGATTTATCTGAATTTTTCGGAAAAATGATTACCAAAGCTTACGGTTTCAGTCATTTACGCTTAACGGATTCGCTTATATACTCGTGGGTCTGCTATCAGCAAACAGACGGACTTCATGTATCAACCTGTCGCACTCTTCATAGGCTTACGCTACATGCGTGGGCGCGCCGCGGACCGCTTCGGTCGCTTTGTCTCCTGGCTTTCGACTATTGGCATTACGCTTGGCGTGATGGCACTGGTGACGGTGCTTTCCGTCATGAATGGCTTCGAGCGCGAGCTGCAAAACAACATCCTGGGGCTGATGCCGCAGGCCGTACTCTCATCCACTAACGGTTCGGTTAACCCACAGCAGCTGCCGGAAAGCGCGGCGAAGTTACAGGGCGTCACGCGCGTTGCGCCACTGACCACCGGCGACGTGGTGCTGCAAAGCGCCCGCAGCGTGGCGGTCGGCGTGATGCTGGGTATTGACCCGGCACAAAAAGATCCGCTCACGCCGTATCTCGTTAACGTGAAGCAGACCGATCTGGAAGCCGGAAAATACAATGTGATTCTGGGTGAGCAGCTTGCCGGCCAGCTTGGCGTTAACCGCGGCGACCAGCTCCGCGTGATGGTGCCTTCAGCCAGCCAGTTTACGCCGATGGGGCGCCTGCCAAGCCAGCGCCTGTTCACCGTGATTGGGACCTTTGCCGCCAACAGCGAAGTCGATGGCTACCAAATGCTGGTTAACATTCAGGACGCGTCACGCCTGATGCGCTACCCGGCCGGCAATATCACCGGCTGGCGCCTGTGGCTCGACGCGCCGCTGAAGGTCGATACCCTCAGCCAGCAAAAATTGCCGGACGGCACCAAATGGCAGGACTGGCGCGAGCGTAAAGGCGAGCTGTTCCAGGCCGTGCGGATGGAGAAAAACATGATGGGGCTGCTGCTGAGCCTGATCGTCGCCGTGGCTGCTTTTAACATCATCACCTCGCTGGGGCTGATGGTGATGGAGAAGCAGGGCGAGGTCGCTATCCTGCAAACCCAGGGGCTGACGCCGCGGCAGATCATGGCCGTGTTTATGGTGCAGGGGGCCAGCGCCGGTATCATCGGCGCGCTGCTCGGGGCGGTGCTGGGTGCGCTGCTTGCCAGCCAGCTCAACAATTTAATGCCGATCATCGGCGCGCTGCTTGACGGCGCGGCGCTGCCGGTGGCCATCGAGCCGCTGCAGGTGGTCGGTATTGCGCTGGCCGCGATGGCCATTGCGCTGCTTTCTACGCTTTATCCTTCCTGGCGCGCTGCCGCCACTCAACCCGCTGAGGCTTTACGTTATGAATAAGATCCTGTTGCAATGCGACAACCTGTCCAAACGCTATCAGGAAGGCACTGTGCAAACCGACGTGCTGCACAATGTGAGCTTTAGCGTGGGCGAAGGCGAGATGATGGCGATTGTCGGCAGCTCCGGCTCGGGCAAAAGTACGCTGCTGCACCTGCTGGGCGGGCTGGATACCCCAACCAACGGCGACGTGATTTTCTCCGGCCAGCCGATGAGCAAAATGTCCTCAGCAGCGAAGGCCGAGCTGCGTAACCGCGAGCTGGGCTTTATCTACCAGTTCCACCACCTGCTGCCGGACTTCACGGCGCTGGAAAACGTGGCGATGCCGCTGCTGATTGGCAAAAAGAAACCGGCTGAGATTAACGCCCGCGCCAGCGACATGCTGAAAGCGGTAGGGCTGGGCCATCGCGGAAACCACCGTCCGTCGGAGCTGTCCGGCGGCGAGCGTCAGCGCGTGGCGATTGCCCGTGCGCTGGTCAACAACCCGCGTCTGGTGCTGGCGGATGAGCCTACCGGTAACCTGGACGCGCGCAACGCGGACAGTATTTTCCAGCTTCTGGGCGAGCTGAACGCCTCGCAGGGCACCGCGTTTCTGGTGGTGACCCACGATCTGCAGCTGGCAAAACGCATGGGGCGCCAGCTTGAGATGCGCGACGGCCATCTGAACGCGGAACTGACCCTGATGGGAGCAGAGTAATGGCGTCACCGTTATCGTTACTCATCGGTTTACGTTTTAGCCGCGGCCGCCGTCGCGGCGGCATGGTGTCGCTGATCTCCGTTATCTCGACCATCGGTATTGCGCTGGGTGTGGCGGTGCTGATCGTCGGCCTGAGCGCCATGAACGGCTTCGAGCGCGAGCTGAATAACCGTATTCTGGCGGTGGTGCCGCACGGGGAGATCGAACCGGTTAACCAGCCGTGGACGAACTGGAGCGACGCCCTGAACAAAGTGGAAAAAGTGCCCGGCATCGCCGCGGCTGCGCCCTACATTAACTTTACCGGGCTGGTGGAGAGCGGGGTAAACCTGCGCGCTATCCAAGTGAAAGGGGTGAACCCGGCGCAGGAAGCGCGCCTCAGCGCGCTGCCGAACTACGTGCAGAACGGCGCGTGGGCCAACTTCAGGGCGAGCGAGCAGCAGATCATCATGGGTAAAGGCGTTGCTGATGCCCTGAAGGTGAAGCAGGGCGACTGGGTGTCAATCATGATCCCGAATGCCAGCGCCGATCACAAACTGCAGCAGCCAAAGCGCGTGCGCCTGCACGTTACCGGTATTCTTCAGCTGAGCGGTCAGCTTGACCACAGCTTTGCGATGGTGCCGATGGAGGATGCACGCCAGTATCTCGACATGGGCGACAGCGTGACGGGCATTGCCATTAAGGTGAACGACGTCTTTAATGCTAACAAACTGGTGCGCGACGCGGGCAGCGTGACCAATAACTATGTCTACATCAAAAGCTGGATCGGCACTTACGGCTATATGTACCGTGATATCCAGATGATCCGCGCCATTATGTATCTGGCGATGGTGCTGGTGATCGGTGTCGCGTGCTTTAATATCGTCTCGACGCTGGTGATGGCGGTCAAAGACAAGAGCGGCGACATCGCCGTGCTGCGTACCCTTGGGGCAAAAGACGGTCTTATTCGCGCCATCTTCGTCTGGTACGGTTTGCTGGCGGGGCTGTTCGGCAGCCTGTGCGGCGTGGTGATTGGCGTGGTGGTTTCCCTGCAGCTAACGCCGATTATCAACGGCATTGAAAAGCTTATTGGTCACCAGTTCCTGTCGGGTGATATCTATTTTATTGACTTCCTGCCGTCTGAACTGCACTGGCTGGATGTTTTTTATGTGCTGCTTACAGCACTTTTACTGAGTCTGCTGGCAAGCTGGTATCCGGCGCGTCGCGCAAGCCGAATTGATCCGGCGAGGGTATTAAGTGGCCAGTAATTACGTCACGATCTAGCGGCTTTCGGGTCGCCAGATCGAAAGAGGAATGCGTTATGTATTATGGATTTGATATTGGCGGCACCAAGATTGCGCTCGGCGTGTTTGATAAAGACCTCAAACTGCAGTGGGAAACCCGCGTTCCCACGCCGCGCGACAGCTACGACGAATTTTTAACCGCCATTGCCGCGCTGGTGGCGCAGGCCGATGAACGCTTTGGCGTGAAAGGCAGCGTCGGCATTGGTATTCCGGGCATGCCGGAAACCGACGACGGTACGCTTTACGCGGCCAACGTGCCTGCCGCCAGCGGTAAACCGCTGCGCGCCGATCTCTCCGCGCTCCTTGAACGCGACGTGCGTTTAGATAACGACGCCAACTGCTTTGCGCTCTCCGAAGCCTGGGATGATGAGTTCCGTCACTATCCGCTGGTGATGGGGCTGATCCTCGGTACCGGCGTCGGCGGAGGAATCGTCATCAACGGTAAGCCCATCACCGGCCGCAGCTACATCACCGGCGAGTTTGGTCATATCCGCCTGCCGGTGGATGCGCTGGAGGTCGTCGGCCGTGATTTCCCGCTGACCCGCTGCGGCTGCGGGCAGCACGGCTGTATTGAGAACTACCTGTCAGGCCGCGGGTTTGCATGGCTTTACGAACACTTCTATCATCAGAAACTTGAGGCCCCTCAAATCATTACCCTGTGGGAGCAAGGGGATGCGCAGGCGCGTGAGCACGTCGAGCGCTATCTGGATCTGCTGGCGGTGTGTCTGGGCAATATTCTCACCATCGTCGACCCGGATCTGCTGGTGATCGGGGGAGGGCTCTCAAACTTTACCGCGATTACGGAACGGTTGTCCGGGCGTTTGCCCCGACACTTATTGCCGGTTGCCCGCGTGCCGCGTATTGAACGCGCGCGACACGGGGACGCAGGAGGCATGCGCGGAGCCGCATTCCTTCATCTTACCGATTAGTTTACGAGGTTTCTATGCTGTCGCGTCGCCAGGGTCGACTCAGCCGTTTTCGCAAAAATAAACGCCGCTTGCGTGAGCGCTTGCGCCAGCGGATCTTTTTCAGAGACAGAATGATGCCAGAAGCGATGGATAAACCCAGAGTGGTGGTGCTGACCGGGGCGGGGATCTCCGCCGAGTCAGGAATTCGAACCTTCCGCGCGGCGGACGGGCTGTGGGAAGAGCACCGCGTGGAGGATGTCGCCACGCCGGAAGGCTTTGCCCGCGACCCGGATCTCGTGCAGGCGTTTTACAACGCCCGCCGTCGTCAGCTTCAGCAGCCTGACGTCGCGCCGAATGCCGCGCATCTGGCGCTGGCGAAGCTGGAAGAGGCGCTGGGCGATCGTTTTCTGCTGGTGACGCAGAATATCGACAACCTGCATGAGCGAGCCGGTAACAGGAACATCATCCATATGCACGGCGAGCTGCTCAAGGTTCGCTGCGCATGGAGCGGTCAGGTGCTGGACTGGAAAGAGGACGTGCTGCCGGAGGATAAGTGCCACTGCTGCCAGTTCCCGTCGCGCCTGCGTCCGCACGTGGTCTGGTTCGGCGAAATGCCGCTGGGAATGGATGAGATCTACAGCGCGCTGGCGATGGCCGACGTGTTTATCGCCATCGGCACATCCGGCCATGTTTATCCGGCGGCGGGGTTTGTCCACGAAGCGCGGCTGCACGGTGCGCATACCGTTGAACTCAATCTTGAGCCAAGCCAGGTGGGCAGCGAGTTTGAAGAGAAACACTACGGTCTGGCAAGCACGGTTGTTCCGGAATTTGTCGACAAGCTGCTGAAAGGTCTGTAACGCTCATGGCGTGAAAAGGCACCCGCTGGACGGGTGCCTTTTTATTTAAGAATGAAAGAAGGCCAGCGTCTTCTCCAGCGATTTAGCCTGCTCGTCCAGCGAGAGCGCCGCCGCAGAGATCTGCTGAACCAGAGAGGCATTCTGCTGGGTGGTGCTGTCCATCTGGTTGACGGCGGTACTGACCTGGCTAATCCCCCGATTCTGCTCGTCCAGCGCCTGAACAATGTCGTTGATGACCAGATGCACGTGCGACACCGCCTCAATCACCTGTTTCATCATTACGCCGGTCTCATTGACCAGCTCGACGCCTTTGCTGACGCGGCCTGAGGACTCGGCAATCAGCTGAGAGATCTCTTTGGCCGCGTTAGCGCTTCGCTGGGCAAGGTTGCGTACTTCACCTGCGACTACCGCGAAACCGCGTCCCTGTTCACCTGCGCGCGCCGCTTCAACGGCCGCATTCAGCGCCAGAATATTGGTCTGGAAGGCGATGCCATCGACGATACTGTTTATCTCACCGATCTTGCGCGCGCTCTCATCAATTTCGCCGATCACCACGACCACGTCGTTCACCAGCGTTTCGCCATGCCCCGCAAGACTCGCGGCGCGATCGGTCAGCGTGGTCGCCTTGTGGGCGTTATCGGCATTGTTCTTCACCGTAACCGAAATCTCTTCCATGCTGGCAGCGGTTTCAACAATCGCCGCCGCCTGTTCCTCGGTACGCGAGGCGAGGTCAAGGTTGCCCGCCGAAATTTCGCTGGTCCCGCCGTGCACGGAGTGGCTGGCTTCGCTGATGTTGTCGACGATGCGCTTGAGCTGCGTCTGCATGGTGTGCAGGGCATAAAAAATGCTGTGGGTATCCCCGGATCGCACCGGGATGGTGTTGTTCAGATCCCCGCGGGCGACGGCCAGGGCGATCCCGGCGGCCTCGGAAGGTTCTCCCCCCACCGGACGATCAACCTTGCGGGTAAAGATCTGGGCCATCACCAGGCTAACCGCAACGATGCTTAACACCATCATGACGATGGCCTTCAGTAAAAATGCGCGCGCTTCGGCCATCACTTCGCTGACCGGGGTGATGATGGCGAGTTTCCACGGCGTCTGGCTATTACCGACGGCGATCGCCTGCCAGGTGATAAACACCTCTTCTTTCAGCAGCGGATCGTTTACCCGAGTGACGTCATGTCCTGCAATGTGACCCGCGTAAGGCTTGCCTGCCGCACCTTTGTCCGGGCTGGACACCACGTTATTGCCCGCAGACAGGAGCAGGGCGTAGCCTGTGCCGTTCCACGGTTTAATGGCGCCAATCATGGACTGCAGCGTGGCGAGCGAGAAGTCAGAGGTGACCGAGCCCAGAAACTGACCGTCACGCATGATGGGGGCGGCAATTGAGGTGAGCATCACGTCCACGCCGTTGTAGGGGTAAATATAGGGTTCGATGATCACATCTTTATGCCGCTGTTTCGGCAACAGATAGTAATCACCGCTGCCGGGCGTTTCGATGTCCGTCAGCAGGTGCAATGTCGGTTTGCCGGTGGCATCGCGGTCGACGTAGCGGGCGTAGCGCCCGGCAGGATCTTCACCGCTCTGACCGGCAAAGACGGCATCTTTATCGTCAAACGCGTTGGGCTCAAAGGCCATCGACATGGAGAGAAACGACGGGTGAGCCGAGAGGTAGTGGACGAGCAGCTGGTTCAGGCTCTGGCGGTCGGAAATGCCCGCTTCGCGCAGCGCGAGGGCGCTGTTGCCCATATCCCGGGCGGCAGTCAGGGCAGAATCCAGCTGTTTGCTGACCTGTAAAGCTTGTACCTCGGCTATCTGGCGAATATGGTTTTTGGCCAGCACCTCTTGCTGCGCCATCCATTGCCACATCATAAACCCGATCGTTGCCGTAAAGCCCACCGTCACGGTGAGGAAAATGGACAATAGCATCAACGTCTTGACTCTTATTTTTTGTCTTCGGACCATGGCGTCTTTCATTCTCATCTCCCGTAATGTCGTGCATGTCGGGCAGGCACAAAGTACTTATCGGATATTTCATCCCCTTTCTGTAGAGCGAAGGATATATTTAATTTAAATCCAGACGGTTAATTCCCGTTAATTAGTGTGGATGCTTTTATTTTGTGCATTCAATCAAAATAGTGCTCGATAAAACTCGTTATCGTCGTGTAGAAAGAGGATGCTAATAAATATAAAGTGGTAGAGGAGGATGGGATATGTACGGATTTATCGCGCGACAACCCATTTTTAACCCTGAAATGAATACCGTAGCCTATGAGCTGCTTTTCAGAGACGGGATGACAAATCGTTTTCCGGATGTGTCGGCAGAATATGCCACGTCCAGGATGATATCCGATCAGTTCTTATGTGTGCCGTCCCAGCGCATTGCCGGGGCACATACGTCGTTTATTAATTTCCCTTCAAGGATGGTTATTGACCGCAGTGGAGAAGCGCTTGATAAAGAGAGCGTGGTGATTGAAATCCTTGAAGATGCTGTGCCGGGGGCTGAACTGCTGCAGGCCGTCAGGGAGATGAATGCGCACGGTTATCAGTTTGCGCTTGATGATTTCACCCTTTCGCCAGAATGGGATGTTTTTTTACCCTATATTTCAATCCTGAAATTCGACGTCAGAAATTATACCTTAGCGCAAATTAAAGAGTATCTGAAAGTACGTAAACATCTGACCGGTCATATTAAATATCTTGCTGAAAAAATTGAGACTAAAGAGGAATTCAACCAATACAGAGACGAGGGATTTTCCCTTTTTCAGGGCTATTTTTTCTGCCGTCCAGAGGTCATTAAATATAAACGGCTGTCGCAAAATCAGCTGGCGATTTTTCGGCTGCAAATGGAGGTCGGACGCAATAAACCTGATTTTCGAATCATCGAGTCGTTGATAAAAACCGATCTCACGCTCTCTTATAAAATCATGCGCTATATGAAGCATACGGCGTTTAAGCATGTCGGCGCCTGTAATTTCAGTAAGTTAACCCTGAGCGAGGTGCTCAGGTATCTTGGCGAAAACCAGCTCCGACGGTTTGTTGCCGTCGTGGTCCTCGCCAGTGCGGGCAATGACACCGTCAGCGAGCTTTACCCGCTGAGCATGATGCGCGGCAAATTCTGCGAACTGCTGGCTGAGACGATGAACGAACCTACTCTGGCTGAAAATGCGTTCATGTGCGGCCTGTTTTCTCTGCTCGATACCCTCCTGGAGCTTCCGATGGCAGAGCTGATGAAGCAAATTGCGGTGCCGCAGAGCGTGAGCAACGCGCTGTGCCACCAGGAGGGACGGTTAGCCGACATGATTAACCTCTGCCGTTACTATGAACAGCAGCGGTGGGACGAGGCGACCCGGGTTCGTCAGGCGCTGGGCCTGTCAGATGAAGAGGTGGTTGAGGCGATGCGAAAAGCGACGCTCTGGGCTGGAGAGAATACGGTCAGTTAATCCTTCCTCACGGCGCGCAGGCGGCGTGAGGAAGTACGCGATACCGGTTAGCGGCCCGCTTTTAACTTCTGGTAATACTCTTCGTAGAGCCGGCTGGCGTCGCCGACATCGTTCTGCCACTCACCTTTGCTGATGGTTTCCGCATCCGGGTAGAGCGACTTATCGTTAGCCACTTCAGGCTTCAGCAGCTTGCGTGCGGCCAGGTTTGGCGTCGGGTAGCCAATCGTCTCGGCAACCTGTTTCGCCACGTCCGGGCGCAGCAGGAAGTTAATCAGCTTCAGCGCCCCATCCACATTTTTCGCGTTAGCCGGAATGGAGAGGCTGTCCATCCAGAAGATCCCGCCTTCTTTTGGCCAGACTACCTCAAGCGGCGTACCGGCCTGGCGGGCCACATACGCGGAGCCGTTCCACACCATCCCCAGGTTTACTTCGCCTTCCATATACGGGTTTGCAGGGTTATCAGAGTTGAATGCCGCCACGTTAGGCATCAGTTTTTTCAGCTCGGCATATGCCGCTTCAATCTCTTTAGGATCCGTCGTGTTGCCAGAGTAGCCAAGCTTGCGCAGCGCCACCTGGAAGACTTCGCGCGCGTCGTCGGTCAACAGCAGGCTGCCTTTGTATTGCGGTTTCCACAGATCGGCCCAGCTTGTCACCGATTTCGGATCGACGGCCTCGCTGTTAACGCCAATCGCGGTTGCCCCCCAGATATACGGAATGGAGTAGTCGTTGTTTGGGTCAAACGGCTTGTTGAGCATCTCAGGATCGAGGTTTGAAAAATGGGTTAGCTTCGTTTTGTCGATCTTCTGGATCATGCCTTCTTTGCGCATTTTGTCGACAAAGTAGGTGGAAGGAACCACCAGATCGTACGCGCCATCTTTGTAGGTTTTGAGCTTGGCGTACATGGTTTCATTCGACTCGTAGGTCGAGTAGATCACCTTGATGCCCGTCTCCTTGGTGAACTGCTCCAGCAGGCCCGGCGGCACGTACTCGGTCCAGTTGTAGAAGTAGAGCGTTTTGCTGTCATCAGCGTGTGCGGCACCCATACCAAGCACCAGCGCCGCAGCGGCGAGCATTTTTTTCATTTCATTGTCCCCTGAGATTTTGTTTTATCACGAGCAATAACCTGGCTGGCGATCACCAGAACCAGCGAAAACACCAGCAGAATGGTCGCCAGCGCGTTCACCTCAGGTGAAACGCCGACTTTCACCATCGAATAAATTTTCAACGGCAGAATTTCATAGCTCGGCCCGGTCACGAAGGAGGAGACCACCACGTCATCCATCGACAGGGTAAAGCTCAGCAGCCATCCGGCCGCCACGGCGGGCATCGCCAGCGGCAGGATGATTTTGCGCAGGATGGTCATTTCGCTGGCACCCAGATCTTTCGCCGCCTCCAGCATGCGCACGTCGAACCCTTTCAGGCGCGCAAAGACGGTCACCACCACAAACGGCAGGCAGAAGGTGATATGGGAAAACAGCAGCGACCAGAAGCCAAGCTGTACGCCCAGCAGCATAAACAGCACCAGCAGCGAAATCGCCATCACGATGTCCGGCGACATCATCACCACAAACAGCATGCCGCTGACGAACGGCTTACCGCGAAAGCGATAGCGATAGAGCGCCACGGCGGTCAGGGAGCCAATCAGCGTGGCGAAGGTGGCGGAGAAGATCGCCATCGTCAGCGAGTGCTGAGCGGCCTGCAGCAGGCTGTCGTTGTTCATCAGCAGGCTGTACCAGTCGGTGGTAAAGCCCTGCCAGTTAATCCCAAAGCGCGAGCTGTTAAACGAGTTCACGATCAAAATAATGATCGGGATATACAGGTAAGCGTAAATGGCGGTCATGAAACCGCCGCGAAGCAGTCGACCGATCATTCGAGTTCCACCTTCTTGTTCAGCAACCGTGAGGCGCGCCAGTAAACCAGAAGCATCAGACCCATCACCACCGTCAACGTAATGCTGGTGGCGGAGCCGAACGGCCAGTCGCGAATGTTGAGGAACTGACTCTTGATCACATTCCCAATCAGCAGGTTTTTCGCGCCACCCATCAGGTCCGAAACGTAGAACAGACCCATGGCCGGAAGCATGACCAGCAGGCAGCCCGCGATAATGCCGGGCATGGTCAGCGGAATGATAATGCGGATAAAGGTCTGGAACCTGTTGGCACCCAGATCTTTTGCCGCTTCCAGCAGCGGTTTATCCAGCTTCTCAATGCTGGAGTAGAGCGGCATCACCATAAACGGCAGCAGGATATAGACCAGACCCACAATCACCGCGCTCGGGGTAAACATGATGCGGATCGGCGTATCAATCACCCCCAGCCACAGCAGAAATTCATTGAGGTAGCCTTTGGTGCTGAGGAAGATTTTCAGCCCGTAGATGCGAATCAGCGAGTTGGTCCAGAACGGCACAATCAGCAGAAACAACAGCAGCGGACGCACCTTTTGCGGCAGACCCGCGAGGAACCATGCGAACGGATAACCCAGCACCAGGCAGGCAATGGTGGCAATCAGCGCCATATTGAGCGAATGCAGCAGCACGTCAAAATAGAGCGGATCGAGCAGGCGCGCGTAGTTGTCCAGCGTAAAAACCAGCGAAACGAAGTTTGCGTCGTCACGGGTCAGGAAGCTGGTGGCGATGATCATCAGGTTGGGTAAAAAGACAAACAACACAAGCCAACCGACGATCGTGGCAATCACCACATTCTGGAACTTACTTGTGTTCTTCATCAGCCAGTACAACCTCCCAGCTTTCTACCCAGTTGATAACCATTTTCTGGTCGAGAGAGTGGTCGAAGTCCGGGTCGTCCTCGTTAAAGAACTCGCTGACCATCACCATTTTGCCGTTCTCCAGCTCGACGACAGACTCCAGCGTCATCCCTTTGTAGTTGCGCTCGCGGATATAGCCGATTAACCCTTCGGCCTCGGTATTGCCGTGAATTTCATCGACGCGCAGATCTTCCGGGCGCAGCAGAACGTTGAGCTTTTGTCCCTTTTCGACGGGGAAATTCACCGTGATGACGCACTCGCGTCCTTCGACGCACGCGCGAACGCGCTGGTCGTCCAGGCGCTCAATCACCGTGGCGTCGAAGATATTGATCTCACCAATGAAGCTGGCGACAAACAGATTTTTCGGCTCTTCGTAGATTTCACGCGGCGTGCCGTCCTGCTCGATTTTGCCGTCGCGCATCACCACGATGCGGTCGGACATGGTCAGGGCTTCTTCCTGGTCGTGGGTGACGAAGACAAAGGTAATGCCGAGCTTGCGCTGCAGGGCTTTAAGCTCGTTCTGCATCTGCTTGCGCAGCTTGTAATCCAGCGCGGAGAGGGATTCATCCAGCAGGAGCAGACGCGGCTTGTTGACCACGGCGCGGGCGATGGCCACGCGCTGCTGCTGGCCGCCGGAAAGCTGATGCGGTTTTCGCTGGGCGAACGTCTCAAGCTGTACCATGCGCAGGGCTTCGGTGACGCGCGGTTCGATTTCATTCGCCGGGGTTTTTTGCATCCGCAGGCCAAACGCCACGTTTTCAAACACGGTCATGTGCGGGAAGAGGGCATAGCTCTGAAAGACAGTGTTGACGTGGCGGTCTTCGGCGGGAACCTGGGTGATGTCCTGGTTTTCAAGATGGATATGGCCGTTATCGACGCTCTCCAGCCCGGCGATAAGGCGCAGTACGGTGGTTTTGCCGCAGCCGGAGGGGCCAAGCAGCGTCAGAAACTCACCGTCATTGATGGTGAGAGTGAGGTCGGAAATGACGTCTTTGCCATCAAAACTTTTACGAATTCGTTCCAGTTGCACCAGCGGTGAACGTGAACGGGATTGTGTATTCAATTTTTGCGCTGTCCCATATAGACGCCTCAGGCAGCAGACTGAAGCGGGGTTTGTGTGTAACCACCTTGGTGACTCGTAATGAGGGCGGACATTCTACGGCAATCCCCCGCAATCGCCAATCCTTGTCACTGATTCATAAGCTACATTTACTAACGCACAACGATATAAACGGAATCTATGGTCACTCCCGTTTTTGCAACACCGATTTTGACGATAAGTTGGCTTGCTTGAATCTATCCGGCG